>NZ_CAJXGF010000091.1 GCF_913053745.1 uncultured Nitratireductor sp. | reverse complement strand
CCGTCCAACGTAACCGGAAAGGTCGCTGCGCCGTTCGCATCGGTCTCCGGCAAACCGGGCAGCGAAACGCGCAGCGCCTCCACGTCCTCTTCGTCATCGAGGCCGAAGACATAGCCCGGGAAGGCTTTCCACTCGCGTGTCGGCGCGACCGTCAGTTCGCCTTCAAGCGCAAGCCCCGCCGCCGGCGCGCCATAAAGATAGCGGCCATCGACGGTTACGTCCGTCGCACCGCCGACCGGCATGCTCGCATGGTCGCTCTCGAGTTCGAACTCCGTGCGATCGGGCACAAAATCCTCAACCAGAAAATTCTTTTCCGCCAATGCCGGCTTCTTCGGATCGGCATAGATCCCGAGTGCCCAAGTGCCGCGCATCGCATTGTCCGGCAGCGACAGATCCACCGCGTGACCGCCGAGCGCCGCCCCATCGGAAACGACGCGCCTGTCCTCGACACCGTCAGGGCGGCGGAAAATGAAGGTGAGCGGCAGATCTTCCACCGCGTCGGACGCGGGATTGCGTGTCAGCGCCGTCGCATACACCGTCTCCCCGGCGCGATAGATGCCGCGCTCCGTCCACGCGAACACGTCGAGCGGGCCGGGCGAAGGACGCCCCGTCACGCCACGATCCGAAAGATCGAAGCCCGCTCGTGTCATATCGAGGAAGACGAAATCGTCGTTACCCTTTTGCGCGATGATGGCGGCCGGTGCGAGCCCGGCGGTGCCGCGCGCGAGACCGGGATCGAAGCGCGCATGGCCATCGCCGTCCGTTTCGGCTTCCCCGAGAATCTCGTTGTTGCGGGCGAGAAGTCTCAGTTTCAATCCATCGAGCGGCGCAGCGCTTGCAAGCGAACGCGCAAAAACCGAAAGCCCGTCCTCGCCCGCGAAGGTGGAAAGCCCGATATCGGACACGAGAAACCATTGCGTCGCCCGGTCGTCCCAGTCCTGACTCCGATCGCCGGCCGGCACCGCCGTCATCATGTAAACACCTGGCTTGCGTTCAGGCACCGCATCGTCGATGGGGATGCTGGTGACCACGTCCCCGTTCAGCTCGGTGTCGATTTCGATTGTGCCTTCCCAGACCGGCGCACCCATCTCATCGGACACTTCGTTCGCACCATACGCATTGAGCTGGCGCAAGAATTGACCTTCGCTCAGCAGACGTGCCAGCGCGCGATCGCCGACGCGGTAGACGGAAAGCGCCGCGCTATCGGCATTCACCGAAACGAGCGGAATGCCCCGGCGCGCCGAGGACGGCAGCACGAAATTGTCGCCGGTAAAGCGCAGCGACGGCGCGCGGTCGCGTATGTAGATCTTCAGCGGGACGGGCTCAGCAATCACTTCACCGATGGCCGCCGGCAGGCCCTGCCGGATGACGATGCGATACTGGTCGCCATGCTTCAGACCGCTGACGCAAAGCTCCTTGCCGCTGCGGTCGACAGCGAAGGAGCGCAGATTGTCGACGGTGACGAACTGAGCATAGTCGACACCGCTTTTCACCAGTTCCTCGGAAAACTGCACGCAGACGCGCGGGGTGGCGCTGTCGGAATCCACCGAATGGTCGACCACGCGAAAACCCTTGCGGCGCTTCAAGTCGGCATAGGCTGCCTGAATATCGGGCGCGCTTCTGAGCGCCAGGCTTGCCTCATAGGCACTGATCGCCGGGCGGAACAAGTTGCGCCGTTCGAGCGCGGGCGCGAGGACCGCAAGCGCCTCGGCGCGTTCGTCCCCGGTGCGCGACAGATTGTAGGCGGTGACGGCAGCGCCGGTCCCGGCACGCTGCAACCGGTAAAGATTCATCTCGCCGGCCGGCTGGGCGACTGTTGCAGCACGCGCAAGCGCCGACCAGACCGTCGCGTTTTGCGGCTCCACCAGCGCGGCGACTGCATAGGAGCGCATCGCACCGAGGGCATCGCCATTTGCCATGGCCTGACCGCCATCGGACGAGAGGGCAACGAATCCGACATTGTCGGGGCGGACGGTGCGCTCCACTTCGGCGCGGTAGTCGTCAGCCTCGCGCAGTATATGCTCGGGAACAAAGCGAAGGGCGGGGGGCGCGCCGAGGTCAGGGGCAGCACCACTCACCAGAACCTTGCCGGCCACTGCGCCGTCAAACGGATTGAGGCGATTGAAATCCGACTTAAGGAAACACCACTGAGCGCTGGGGTTGTAGGTGAACGCCCGACACTGCGAATCGGCCAGGCACACTGCCTTGCATTGATCGAGCGAGACATCTTTTTCGGTGCGCAGATCGAAACCGAAATAATCCGCGTTCTCAGTGGTCACAATGCGGCGCGCATCCTGCGCCATCGCAGAGGCCACGAAGCCGAGGACAAGAATGAGAAACAGGGAGAGTCCGCGTGCCGCACGCATAGCAATCCTCCAGGCGCTGCCGGTGTCGTCCCCACGATATTGGGACAGCTTTGCAAAAGCCAGTCAACAGACCCGGAGAATTATCGGCTTGCTTATAGTCCCTTCGGATGGGTCATGAACTCTTCAATGATCTCTTCCGGCGGCTTGACGAAATCCGAAGTGCGGCTGACGCCGAGGCCGGTGAGCGCCCGCAGCTTCACGGCCATTTCCGCCAGTTTCACGACAATGGGAATGCCGTTGATCACCGGCGCGCCATCCACCCGATGTGCCTGCAATTGAGAGAACAGAAGCATGGGAATGCCACCGCCCGGGATGAGCACATCCACGCCGTCGCGCACCAGCGGCCGTGCCTGCTCTTCAAACAATGCGCGAACGGTTTCCAGCCGCTCGTCGGAGCCGAAGGCGGCAAGGATCTGCCCCGGCTCGAAATCCATGGCGTGAACGCCGGTCACCCGCTCTCCCAGACCGTATTTGCCGATCTGGTGGTGAAACCAGGGAATGTAGCGGCGGTTGATGGTGACGATGCCCGAGCGCTGGCCGAGCTGGCAGGCATGCAGCATGGACGCCTCGCCCATGCCCAGCACCGGAATGTCGACCACGGAGCGCGCTTCATAAAGGCCCGCGTCCTGAAAGTGACCGATGATGAAAGCGTCGTAGCCCCCACGCTCGGCCCGCACCGCATTGCAGATCACCTCGCGCGCGCAGCGAAACTCGACAATCGCGTGGGCGTAGCTGTCATGCGGGGTGATGCCCTTGATGTCGATCTCTGTGCCGGGGTCGACAATCGCGTCGAGATGCTTCCTGAGTTCATCCCAGTAGCCCGCGCCGTTCTCGTAATCGACATAGCTCTGATACCAGATCTTCATGATGTCAGCTCCTGATGAGACCCGGCAGCCACAGGGCCAATTGCGGGAAAAGCGCGAGCAGCACGACCAAAAGCAGCGTGCAGGCGATATAGGGGAGTGCCGCGCGCGCCACCTGGCCGATGGTGGTGCCTGCCGGGCTCACGCCCACCATAACGAAGAGCAGAAGACCGAAGGGCGGGGTCGCTAGGCTCAGCTCCAGCGCCAGAAGCATCACCACGCCGAACCATATCTGATCGAACCCGTAAAGGCTCACCAGCGGCATGAAAATGGGCAGGGTCAGCATCATGATCGAGAGCTGATCCATGAACATGCCGAGCAGCAGCAAGACGAGGAACATGACAGCCAGCACCACATAGGCATTGAGCTCGAAACTGGTGGCAAACGCGATCAGCCCGGAGGACGCGCCGGAGAAGGCAAGGATCTGCGAAAAGGTCGTGGAGCCCACGATGATCATCAGCATCATGGCCGACACTTTCAGCGTCCCGGTCAAGGAGCGAACGACGGCTTCCCAGCTCAGAGTGCGATAGCAGGCCGCAAGCACCACCACCGACAGCGCACCGAAGGCAGCGGATTCGGTCGGCGTCGCCCAGCCGAGCAGGATCAGCCCGACCACGGCGAACACAACGATGCCCATCGGAAGCACATCCACCAGAAGCGCGCGGGCAATTTCGGGGAAGCGCGCCCGTTCAGCCGCATAGCCGGGTGCCGCTTCGGGATCGAGCGCGATCTGCATACGGATCGTCGCGATGAACAGCGCCGCAAGCAGAAGCCCCGGCACCAGCCCGGCAATCAGCAGCGCGCCGACATCGATGCGCGCCAGCGAACCGAGCAGCACCGCCAGCGAGGATGGCGGAATGATCATCGCCAACCCACCGGTCGCCAGTATCGGCCCCATGATCATGTGCGGCTTGTATCCGCGCTTGATCATGTCGGGCATCAGCGTCGTGCCGAGCATCGCCGTGTTGGCCATGGACGATCCCGACAGGGTGGCGAAGATCGTGCCGCCGCCAACCGTCAAATAAGAAAGCCGTCCCTTGATGCCGCCGAAGCACTTGTCGAGCGCGTCGAACACGCGGATGGCGAGCCCGGTGTGAAACAGAAGCTCGCCCATGATGAGGAACAGCGGCACCGGCACCAGCGCGAAGCTGGTGACGGATGTGGTGGCATTGGCGACAAGCTGGTCGATGCCGATCATGCCGCCCATGAAGATGTAGACGCCGACGATGTTGATCGCGAGAAAGGCGATGGCCACCGGCATGCCGAAGAACATCAGGAACAGGAGCCCGCCGATCATCAGGAGGGCGGCTTCATACCAGACCATCAGTGCGCTCCTCCGCTGCCGGTGTACGTTTCGCCGCGAAGCAGCATGCGCAGGAACTCGAGCGCCATAAGGCCGAAGCCCACCGAAAGCATGGCATATAGCACCCAGGAGGGTATGTTGATGGAGCGCATGTCGACCGCGCGCGACTGCACCATTTCCAGCCCCACCGCAGCCGAGCGCCAGCACAGGAGGCCGAGCGTCACAATGGCCAGGCCAAGGACGACGCGGCCCGCCAGAAGGCGCATGGTTTCGGGCATCGCCGCCACGAAAGAGGAGATCGCCACATGACCGTTGTTGCGAACCAGCCAGGGTGCGGCGGCCATGGTTGAAAAAAGCATCACATACTCGACGATGGCGCTCGTCGACTGGAACGGCCGGAAACCGGTGTTGCGCAGCACGACATCGACGATGATCGCGAGCGAAATGAAAACGAGACTGGCTGCGCCCAGCACAGCCAATCCGGTGATAATCCAGTTGTAGAGGCGTATCAGAAACATGGCGCGCAGCTTTTCAAAGGGAGTGCGGCGGAGACCGGTCAGGCCCCCGCCGGTACGGAATCAGCGGTCGTAATAGGCTTCGCGCAATGCGTCGTAATATTCCGACCCTGAATCCTTCATGCGCTTCCAGGCGCTGTCATAGGCGAGATCCAGGAATTTCGCCTGTGCATCGCCTTCCAGTTCGATGACCTCCATGCCGTTCTCGCGGACCGCTTTGTCGGTTTCCTCGATCACCTTCTGGAAGTTTTCGTAGGAAGTCTGCTCATACTCGGCCGCGGCATCATTGATGATCTTCTTCGCCTCGTCGCTCAGGCCGTCCCATTTGGCGGGGTTCACCACCACGGCGAGGTCCGTCTGGAAGAAACCCGGATCGATACGGTAGCGCAGGAACTTGTCCCAGGAGAGATCCTGAATGCCGACGATGGGCCAGCCCGAACCGTCGAACGTGCTGCGCTCGAGCCCGGTATAGACATCCGGAACCGGAACGGAGACGGGAATGGCACCCAGCGCCTCGAAGAACGAGTTGTAAATCGGTTGCGAGCGAATGCGCTGACCGTCGAGATCGATGCCGCCATCGTCGGTCCGCTTCGGTTCGTTGATCGTGTAGATGTAAAACTGAACGCCGGTGTCGAGATGGGCGAGCAGGTTCACACCCAGTTTCTGCGAAAAGGCTTCCTGCATGGTTTCGAAGCCGCCGTTTTCGCGTGCTTCGGCCGCCGTGACGGTGGACCCCACCCAGGCATCCGCCTCCGGCATGGTGCCCAGATAATAGGAGGCCGGCCCATACTGCATGTCGATGACACCGCGACGCACCGCGTCCACCTGCTGGTTTGGCGGGAACATCTCCGGGCCGCCCGCATAATTGATCTGTACGACGCCCTTGCCGCGCTCGTTTACAAGATCGACAAAGCCCTTGAAGCTTTGCGAGAAGGCGAGCGATTGCGGAAAGGCTGAAATCGCCCTGAGCGTTTCCTGAGCATTGGCCTGTCCGACAAGAGCAATGCTCGTGAGCGCGGTTGCAAGAAGGCCGTTTCTGACAGTCCTGGCGATCGAGCTGGTCGTAGCTTGGTACATTTTCCGTCCTCTCTGGTTTTCCGGGCTTGTCCCGCCCGGTCTGGTTTCAATTGCTCCCTAAAGCACCGGGGGCCGCACGAGCCCGGCATTGTCGAGCGCCTTCAAGAAAGCGGCCATGCGGCGCTGTCGGTAGGCATCGACATCCATATCGGCATAGTCGAAAAACCCGGAACCGGTCTTCAGACCAATCCGGCCCTCCTCCATGTTGCGACCAATAATATCCGGGGCGGCATAGCGCTCATCGTCAAACGCACCGGCAAGATAGCGGCTCGCATAATAGAGAATGTCGCCACCGCCCCAGTCGATGAACTCCAAGAGGCCAAGCACGCCGAAACGCAGGCCGAAACCGTAGGTGACCGCCTTGTCGACATCCTCGGCACTCGCAACGCCTTCCTCCACGATCCGCGCCGCCTCGTTCATGGCAAGCGCCTGAATGCGCGGCACAATGTAACCCGGCGACGCCTTGCAGACGATCGGCACCTTGCCGATGCCTTCAAGAAACGCGCGTACGAAAGCCGTCGTCTCTTCGGTGGTTTCGTTGGCTGGGCTCAATTCCACCAGCGGCATCAGAAAGGCCGGGTTCAGCCAGTGCGCATTGAGAAAGCGCTCGGGCGCAGCGGTGAAGCCCGCCAATTCCGTCGACAGCATGGTCGAGGTGGTGGACGCGAGAACGGCGTCGCCTTCGGCATGGGTGTCGAACAGCGCAAACGCATCGCGCTTGGCGTTCGCCACCTCGGGCACACCCTCGAACACGATGCGCACGCCGGCAAGACCGGCCGCCGCCTCGCCACGCGGCACGACGCTGACCCGATCCATGATCTGCGGAACGGCATCCACCCTGAAAGCACCGAGTGCTGCGATGGAGGCGAGCGCCGTGCGAATTTCCTCCAGTGCCTCGTCGCGCAGTTTGGCAAAGGCCTCGGCATCGCGCTCCTTGGCGTCGATCAGGCGCACCTCGTGGCCGGCATAGGCGACACATTGGGCAATGCCCCGGCCCATGCGCCCGGCGCCGATGCAGGCGATGGTCACGTCGCCAGCCATCACAGGCCCTCGCGCAGCATGGTCTGCACCGCCTCGCGGCTTTCGCCGGCAAGCCCGATCTTCTCCATCGTGCGGCCTTCACTGCGGAAGTCGCGCCCGGCCACCGCGCCGGCAATGGCGAGAAGTCCGGCCGCCACCGGACAGGGCACGCCCGCCCATTCACCGACGGAAACCATGAAGGCGAGCCCCATGCCCACATCCTCCAGCATGTAGCGGTGGGATTTCAGGTCCAGTTTCTCGTGCCAGTCACCGGAATCCACCAGCTTGTCATGGGCCAGATTGCCATACATCCAGTTGCTGGTCTCGTAGTGATCGGCGAGCGGGAAATGCGGCGCGCCATAGCCCAGCGCTTCGCGGATCGCCATGCGCTCATTGTCCAGCGCGGTGTGCGTGCGGCGGATGGAGGGCTGCGTGCCCTCATTGTGAATGTCCCAGCGGTCGAAATGCTCGATGGGACCGGCATTCATCAGGATCAGCGGCGGGTGGATGATCGGGCCGGCATTCATCAGCGCGCCCGACAAAGCATCCTCAACGGGCTCGATGGAGGCCGGGAACACAGCTGCAATCGCCTTGATCGCGCGATCGGTATGCCGCGCCGGAAGCACGCCGGTCGGCAGGCGCGAAGCCCGCGTCGTCACGCGCACTTCGAGCGGCCCCTGCTTGCGCGTCAGCCAGGGCAGCGTGCCCGTCTCGGCAATTGCGATGTCGGCCTTGGAATCCGCTTCGCGAATCCGCTTCATCATCAGGTAGGAGCCAAACGTGCCCGGCGGCAGGTAGATCACCTGCCCATCCTCCAGATGCGGCGCGAGCTTCGTGGCAATATCCTCCTGCGCAAAGGCCGGCGTCGGCGCGACGATCAGCTCCGCGCCTTTTAAAGCCGCAGCGAGATCGTCGGTCGGCACGACCGCGATCTTCCGGCTGCCCTCGTGGTCGGTCAGGGTGATGCCGCCAGCCTTCTCGACATCGGCAAAACTGGCGCGGTCGCGCCGCCACCAGCGGACATCATGGCCCGCCTCGGCAAAATCCGCAGCCGCAGCATAAGAGCCGTTGCCTCCGCCCAGAACCGCTACTTTCATTCCTGTACTCCCCTCATTGCCGCGCATTTTTTTGCTGATGGTTGTTCTACTTTTGAGCAGGCAAAACCGCCGTCGCCTCGATCTCCACAAGCGCGTCACGCTCGACGAGGCGCGTTACTTCGACGGTCGCCATGGCCGGAAAACATCGGCCGAACACGTCGCGATACGCCCGTCCGAGCCCTTTCGGATCGGCGAGATATTCCTCCACGCTGGTCACATACCAAGTGAGACGGGTAAGATGCTCGGGTCCGGCTCCGGCGGCGGCCAACACATCGCGGATGTTGCGAAACGTCTGATGCGCCTGCGCAACGAACCCCTCGGGAAACCGTCCTTCCTGATCCCAGCCGACCAGACCGCCCGTATGAATAAGACCGCCATCGGTCATCACGGCATTGGCATAGCCTTTCGGCGTCGGCCAACCTTCGGGGTGGACGGTCTCGTGCACGAGCCGCAATTCGGACGTGCCGCTGGCCGTGGTGGGTTCGCTCATGTCGGTCTTGCCTCCAGTTCAACCGGCGCTGCGGCTGGCGCCGCCGACACGCGGCTGCCGGCGCGGTAAAGCGCGTGTATGTGCTTCAATGCATCTTTCAGAAGTGCCGCTTCGCCGGGACGCAGTCTGGCGATAATCGCATGCTCGTGCGCCCGTGCCTGATCCACCAGCCGCGCGCCCAGAGCTCTTCCGGCGGCCGTCAGGAACACACGCACGCGCCTCCGGTCGCGTTCGTCGCTCCTGCGTTTCACCAACCCCTTTGCCGCCATCTGATCGACGATCTTGGTCAGGTGCGACTGTTCGATGAGCGCAAGCTGTGCCAGTTGCGTAACCATTTGCCCGTCCTCGTCGCTGAGGCAGGCGAGGATGCGCCATTCCGGCACGCGCAGCCCCTGCTCGCGCACATGGGCGTGAAAGTCCGCGCTGGCGGCGTCGCTTGCCGCGGCGAGCAGATAAAGCAGATAATCTCCGACAAATCCGGTATTGTCGTCGATTTCGATCCTGTCTTCGTCTTTCGCCATCGTTCCTTCCGGTCACATGGAATTGGGGATCAAGAGCGCCATCGCCGGCAGCGCGATCAAAAGTCCGAGGCGCACCACATCCATGGCCACGAACGGGACGATGCCGGCGAAAATCCGCTCCAGGGGAATGTCCGGCGCGACGGTGCGCATGACGAAGACATTCATGCCGATGGGCGGTGTTATGAAGCTGAGTTCGGTGGCGATCACCACGAAAATGCCGAACCAGATCGGATCGAAGCCGAGGCCGGTGACGATCGGAAACAGGATCGGCACGGTGAGCGTGATCATCGAAATGCTCTCGAGCAGACAGCCCAGCACCAGATAGATGAGCACGATCATGAAGATGACCGAATAAGGTCCAACGCCGAGCGCGTTGATCCAACTTCTCAGATCGCTCGTCAGACCGGAGAAGTTTACGTAGTTCAGGAAATAGAGCGCGCCGAACAGGATGAAGAACATCACCGCCGTGGTTTTTGCCGTGTCGAACAGCGTGGAAAGCGTGGCCCGCAAGGTCAGACGGCCACGCATGAAGGTAAGCAGAAAGGCGCCCCCCGCGCCCATGCCCGCAGCTTCGGTTGCCGTGAACACACCGAGATAGATGCCGCCCAGGACGAAGACGAACAGCGCCAGCGCCCAGACCACGCCGCGCAAAGCCTGAAAACGCTCGACCAGCGGCAGTTTGGGTTGCGTTTCGAGTTCCTCGCGATGGACGACCAGCGACAGGCGGACGGCAATCATGTAGCCGACAACGCCGACCAGTCCCGGCAGCACCCCGGCCAGAAACAGCTTGCCGATGTTCTGCTGGGTCAGAATGCCGTAGATGACAAGGATCACCGATGGCGGGATCAGAATGCCGAGCGTTCCGCCCGCAGCGATGGACGAAGCGGCCAACCGGTCGGAATAGCCGTATTTGCGCATCGCCGGAAGCGAGATGCGGGCCATGGTGGCCGTGGTGGCGAGCGACGAGCCGCACACCGAGGAAAAGCCGCCGCAAGCGACGATGGTGGCCATGGCGAGCCCGCCCTTGCGGTGACGTAACCACGCATTCGCCGCCGCATAAAGGTCGCCGGCAACGCCCGACTGCACCACAAGATTGCCCATGAGCAGGAAGAGCGGCACCACGGACAGCGTATAGCTGCGGCCACTGTCGAAGAAGACCTGCCCCAACATCGACAGTGCCGGATGCCAGCCGACGATGGAAACGACGCCGATCAGCCCGACAGCGGTCATCGCAAAGGCTATCGGCACGCCGGCGAAGATAAGCGTGAGCAGCAACGCCATCCCGATCGGCCAGGCCATCAGACGCCCCCGCCATCGCTTTTTGGCAAACGCAACACTGCCATAAAGAATGTGATCACCGCACAAAGGCCGGCAATGATTGCCGTCGCCTTGGCGAACGGCCCGAGCGGTGCGCGTAGATACACCGTCACCTCGTTGTAGCTCTCAAGCTGGGCTCCGTGCTTCCAGAGCTGCCAGGACACGAGGCCCAACACCATGGCGACGAGCAAGCGCGCGAGATTGAGTTGCAGGTGCGCGGCCACGCCTTTCAGGTTTGCCGTGACGAGATCGACACTGATGTGACCGTCGTCCAGGCACACCGCAGGCAACCCCATGAACACGATCGCCATCAGGAGAATTTCCGTATACTCCGCAGCTCCCGGCAGCGGCGACGACAGGAGGTAACGGCCGATCACATCGACCACCGTCACCAGCGTCAAAGCCACGAGAAATGCGCCGCAAAGCACGGCGGTCGCCAATCGCAGCCACCGCCTTGCCCGTATTGCGATCTGCCCGGAGCGAGCTGTCATTACTCAGCCGCCACCGCTTCGATTTCCTGCTTGAGCTTGCCCAGGACAGCCTCGAAATCGAGCCCCTTGGCCTCATAGGCCTTGGCCAACTCGTCGAACATCGGCTGGGTTTTTTCACGCAGTCCGGTGAGTTCTTCCTCTGTGGCGTCGTGGAAATCGACGGTCGAGCCGATGACTTCCATGCCGGCCGCATCCGCGGCATCCCACGCCTGACCGGCCATGCGCGAGAACGCCTCGCCCGAAACTTCTTCGATTGCCGCCTTGTCTTCATCCGACAGGCTGTCGAACTTCGCCTTGTTCATCACGAAAAAGAACGAGACGTTGTACAGACCGCCGGGAACCCTGAGCGCCTTGTCGACCAGCGTTTCAAGCTTGAAGAACGGCACGGACTCGACCGGAAAAAAGATGCCGTCGGCAATGCCGCCCGAAAGGATCTCGTAAGATTGCGGCGACGGCGCCTGGATCGACACCATGTCCATCGCTTCGGCGAGCTTGTTGGTGATGTTGCCGGCAACGCGGATCTTCGCACCCGACAAGTCCGACAGCGGCGAGACAGGCTTACCCTTGGTGAAGAGAAGCCCCGGTCCGTGACCGAACACGCCCAGCACCTTGGTGCCACGATGCTCCTCGGCCTGGGCAAGATCGCTCTCGAACACACGCCAGAAGGCCACCGAAAGGCTCTCCGACGTATCGGCGAGGAACGGCATCTCGGCGATTTCGGTCAGAGTGAAGCGTCCGGGCGTATAACCATGAACGCCGAATGTCAGATCGACGGCACCGTTGGCGGCCAGATCGAAATGTGCCGGAGGCGGCCCTAGCGGCGCGTCGAGAATCTGGACCTCGATCCGTCCGTCGCTGGCTTCCTTCAGCTTTTCCGCCCAGGGAAGCATCATGTCCCTGACGATCGGATGAGATGGCGGCAGCCAGTTCGACATGCGCAGGACCGTCTCCTGCGCCATGGCGCCAAAGCTCATGGCCGTCGATAAAATAGATGCAGATACAAGCGTTTTGATCATGCGCGTCATCGTTGTTCCTCCCATGACGGCCTCCTCCAGTGCATGAGGCTTCCACAAGTTTTGATGCTCTTCAAGCTTAAAAAGATGAAATTTCACTTTTTTAGGTTTGAAGCTTGACAGGCAAAAATATGCGAATTCATATTAATTGAATACTGTGGCCAGCTGCTCGCCCGCCGATGAGCCAATGGAGGTGCCGCAGAGGAGGAGATACCGGCAATGAGCGATTTGAAGCTCAAGGTGCGCACGAGCGAAGCGCTGACCCCGCACATTCGAACCCTGGAGCTGGAAGCGGCCGACGGCGGCGTCCTGCCCGGCTTCTCGGCCGGCGCGCATATTCGTGTCGTCCTGCCCGACGGCAGCGACCGGCACTATTCGCTGGTCAATGCCTGCGCGGAGTCCGGCATCACCGATACCCCGGACTCCTATCGGCTCGGCGTGCGCCTTGAGGAAGACAGCAAGGGCGGCTCCCGCTTCATGCACGCGCTTAAAGAAGGCGACGTCATCGAAACGTCCGCGCCCCGCAACGATTTCGCTCTCGTGGACACCGACGCGCCCGCTCTTCTTATCGCCGGCGGCATCGGCGTAACGCCGCTCATTTCCATGGCCGCCGAGCTCAAGGCGAAGGGCCGGCCCTTCTCGTTTCATTATGCCGGGCGTTCGCGCACGCTGCTGGCCTTCGTCGACGCACTCGACGCCATCGAGACCACCGCACTCACAATCCATTGCGATGACGAACCGGAAACCTGCATCGACCTGAAAGCCCTGATCGGCACGGCCACGGCGGAGGGGCACATCTATGTGTGCGGGCCGCGCGGCATGATCGAGGCGGTGCGCGAAATCGCCCATGCCCGCGGCATCGCCAAGGATCACGTGCATTTCGAACTGTTCGAGGCGCATGAAGCCGAGGCGGGCGACAAGCCCTTCGAGGTGGAAATAAGCTCTACGGGTCAGGTCTTCACCATCCCGCCGGGCAAGTCCATCATCGAGGTGCTCGAGGAGGAAGGCGTCGACCTGATCTATGATTGCCAGCGCGGCGATTGCGGCATCTGCCAGACGACGGTCCTGTCCGGCATTCCCGATCATCGCGACGTCATCCTCACCGACGACGAACGCGAAGCCAACGACGTCATGCAGATCTGCGTATCACGCGCAAAATCCGACCGGCTCGTCCTCGACCTTTAGGAAACCGGACGGCGGCCAGCAAGGGAGTAGCAAGCCATGAGCCGTTACGCGAACAATCCGCAAGCCATTCAGAACCTGATCCGGCCAACAGAAGTGCACCGCGACGTCTATATCGATCAGGAAGTGTTCGAGCTGGAGATGAAACATCTCTTCGCCAACACCTGGATCTTTGTCGGCCATGAGAGCCAGACGCCCAACAAGGGCGACTACTTTACCACCGAGATCGGCACAAAGCCGGTCATCATGGTGCGGCACTCCGACAACGAGATCTATGTTCTGCACAATCGCTGCCCGCACAAGGGCACGAAGATCGCCATCGACCGCACGGGCAACACCGGCAAGTTTTTCCGCTGCCCTTATCACGCATGGTCGTTCAAGACGAATGGCTGCCTGCTCGCGATCCCGCTGCGCAAGGGCTACAAGGACACCGGGCTCGAAGAGAGCGAATCCGTTCACGGCATGGCCCCGGTCGGCGCGGTGAAAAACTATCGCGGCTTCATCTTCGCCCGTCTCAACAAGGAAGGTCCGGACTTCGAAAGCTTCTTCGGCGAGTCCTTGAGTTCCTTCGACAACATGGTCGACCGCTCGCCGGAGGGCCGCCTGGAAGTGGCCGGCCCGCCGCTGCGCTACATGCATCGCTGCAACTGGAAAATGCTGGTCGAAAACCAGACCGACACCTGCCATCCCATGGTCGCGCATGAAAGCTCCGCTGGCACGGCCATCGACCTGTGGGAGAAGATGGACAAGCCCGAGGGCACACAGAAGCCCATGGCCATGGAGGTGATCGCCCCCTTCATGAGTCCCTACGAATTCTTCGAGAACATGGGCATCCGCACCTGGCCGAACGGCCACGGCCACACCGGCGTGCATCACTCGATCCACTCCGACTATTCGGCCATCCCCGGCTATTTCGAGCAGATGGTCGAGGCCTATGGCGAGGAGCGCGCAAAGGCGATCCTCGGCGAGAACCGCCACAACACGGTCTATTTCCCCAACATCATGATCAAGGGGCCGATCCAGCAATTGCGGCTGTTCACCCCCATTGCCGCCGACAGGACCCTTGTCGAAAGCTACATCTACCGGCTGGTGGGCGCGCCCGACATGCTTCTCGAGCGCACCGCCATGTACAACCGCATGATCAACGCGCCCACCTCCATGGTCGGCCATGACGATCTGGAAATGTATGAGCGCGCGCAGGAGGGCCTCCATTCCGACGGGCTCGAATGGGTCAATGTCCAGCGCCTCTATCAGGAAGGCGAGAATTTCGACGAGATCGCCGTCGAAAACGGCACCACCGAGCGCCAGATGCGCAACCAGTTCCACGCGTGGGAAAAATACATGACGTTGACGATGGAAGGAGACGCGTGATGAAGGCCCCGACCCGCGACGATCTGATCGACTTCGTCTATGAAGAAGCCCGCATGCTGGACGATGGCCGCTTCGACGAATGGCTCGATCTGTGGACCCATGACAGCTTTTACTGGATGCCGCTCGACTACAATCAGGAAGACGCCAAACACGTTACCTCGCTGCTGCATGAAGACACCTTCATGCGCAAATTGCGCGTTGAGCGCTTCAAGGGCGAGCGCACCTTTTCGCAGAAGCCGAAGACCCGCTGCCATCATGTCCTGAACCGTCCCTTCATCGACCATGTGGACGATGAGAAGGGCGAGTATGTCACCCACACGGCGTTTCACTATGTGGAGACACGGCTCGACGACCAGATCCTGCTCGCCGCCACGGCGCGCCACGAATTGAAACTCATCGAGGGAAAGCTGAAGATCACCCACAAGCGCGTCGATCTGCTCAATTCCGATGCCGCCTTCGGCAATATCCAGATGTTCCTTTGAAAGCGCGCAGCAGATGAAATCGCAGATCCCGCCGTTCGACACCGTGTTCGCGGCCTTTGCCGACACCGCCCGCCGCTGGCCCGAGCGCCCCTTCCTGCACGTGCTGGAGGAGACAGCGACCGTCTACGGCATCCCCGCCGGCGAACTCTCCTATGGCGCAGCCCTCGCCGAGATCGAGCGCCTGAGGGACGCCTATGACGCCGGCGGCTACCGCACCGGGATGCGCGTCATGCTCCTGATGGAAAATCGGCCGGGCTTCTTCCTGCACTGGTTCGCCTTAAATGCGCTCGGGCTCTCGGTCGTGCCGGTCAATCCGGATCTGCAATCTGCCGAGCTGGAATACATGGCCGGCCATGCGCGACCGGTTCTGGCGGTTGCCATTTCAAGCCGCGTGGCGGATCTGGAACAGGCGGCAGCCGCCTCCGGCGTCGGCTTTCCGGTCGTCACGCCAGAGGCCGACACCCCGCCGCTCGATCCACGCTTTGCCGGCATGGAGACGCCGCAGGGCGCACCGCTCACCCGCGAAGCGGCCATGCTCTACACCTCCGGCACCACGGGCAAGCCCAAAGGCTGCGTCCTGTCAAACCTCTATTTCCTGCATTCGGGCCGCTGGTACGCGAAGGCGGGCGGCCTTTGCGCCATGAACGAAGACGGCGAACGCATGATCACGCCGCTGCCGATCTTCCACATGAACGCCATGGCCTATTCGCTGATGGCGATGGTCACGTTCGGCGGCTGCCTCATCGCGCTCGACCGTTTCCACCCGCGCAGCTGGTGGCAGAGCGTGCGTGACAGCCGAGCCACCTGCCTGCATTATCTGGGCGTCATGCCGTCCATTCTCATGAAGGCCGAACCCACGGAACAGGACAGGGCGCACAATGTGCGCTTCGGCTTCGGCGCGGGCATCGATCCCAAGCTGCACGGCCCGTTCGAGGAGCGTTTCGGCATTCCGCTGATCGAAGGCTGGGCGATGACGGAGACGGGGGCCGGCGCGGTCATCGTCGCCAATCACGAGCCCCGCAAGCGCGGCACGAACTGCCTTGGCCAGCCCGGCCCGGACATCGAGGCCCGCGTGGTCGCCGACGACGGCAGCGAGGCAGCCCCCGGCCAGCCCGGCGAACTTCTGGTGCGCCATGCCGGCGAGGATCCGCGTTTCGGCTTCTTCTCCGAATATTACGCCAACCCCGAGGCCACCGCCGAGGCGTGGGAAGGCGGCTGGTTCCACACCGGCGACATCGTCATGCGCGACGCCGATGGCGACTTCTTCTTCGTCGACCGCAAGAAGAACGTGATCCGCCGTTCCGGCGAAAACATCGCCGCCGTTGAGGTGGAATCCTTCCTCATGCAGCATCCCGAGATCAAGGCCGCGGCGGTTGCCGCGGCACCCGACGAGCTGCGCGGCGACGAGGTCTTCGCCTGTCTCGTGGTCGAGAGCGGCGCGCGCAATGAGGCACGCGCCCGCGAGATTGCCGAATGGTGTCTGGACCGCGTCGCCTATTACAAGGTTCCGGGCTACATCGCCTTCGTCGACGCCCTGCCCCTGACCTCGACGCAGAAGATCCAGCGCGGCGAACTGAAAACACTGGTCGCCCGGCTTCTCACCGATCCGGGAACGGTCGACACACGCTCCATGAAGAAAAGGCGCGCGGCCTGATGGCGGGTCGCACCTCAAGACGGATGGGCTATGAGGGCGTGGTGCTCGCCGCGCCCGCCACCACGCCCTATCAGCGTTTCTCCAAGGAAACGGCACATTGGTGGATCGCCCGCGCGCTGCGCCAGTCGCTTCAAAGCGCCGGCCTCAGCCCCCGCGATGTCGACGGCTTCTCGGTTTCAAGCTTCACGCTCTTTCCCGACACGGCAGTGGGGCTGACCCAACATCTCGGCCTCACGCCACGCTGGCTCGATCACATCCCCATGGGCGGGGCAAGCGGCGGCGTGGCGCTCAGGCGTGCAGCCCGCGCCGTGCAGGCGGGCGACGCCGACATCGTCGCCTGCGTTGCCGGCGATACCAACCATGTCGACAGTTTCCGGCGCATGCTCTCAAGCTTCAGCCGCTTCGCGCAGGACGCCTCCTATCCCTATGGTGCAGGCGGGCCGAATGCCTGTTTCGCGCTCCTGACCGATCATTACATGAGCGCCTATGGCGCGACCCGCGAGGATTTCGGACGCATCTGCGTCGCCCAGCGCGACAATGCGCTCCAGAACCCGCACGCGGTGATGAAAAAGCCGCTCACCATGGACCAGTATCTCGGCGCGCGCATGGTCTCCGATCCCATCGCACTGTTCGATTGCGTCATGCCCGTCAGCGGCGCAGAAGCGTTTCTCGTGATGCGAGAGGAGGACGCCCGCGCCGCCGGCCTTCCCTACGCGCATATTCGCGGCAGCATCGAACGCCACAACGCCTTCCCCGAAGACCCGATCCAGATGCGCGGCGGCTGGGCCATGGATATCGACGAGCTTTACGCCATGGCCGACGCCAGGCCCGACGACATGGACCTCTTGCAGACCTATGACGACTACCCGGTTATTTCCATGATGCAGTTCGAGGATCTGGGGTTCTGCAAAAAGGGAGACGGACCGACCTTCGTGCGCGAGCGCGATCTCACCATTGCAGGCGATTTTCCGCACAACACGTCGGGCGGTCAGCTTTCGGCCGGACAGGCGGGAGCCGCCGGCGGCTTCATCGGGATGGTCGAGGCCATCCGCCAGGTCACCGGCACAGCCGGCCCCACCCAGGTGGAAGGTGCCCGAACCGCCATGGTCTCGGGCTTCGGCATGATCAATTACGATCGTGGCGTCTGCTCCAGTGCGGCCATCATTTCAGGAGCGGGGACATGACCGACGCCATCCTGCCGCCGCCGAAAAAGGACCCGCAAAAACGCACCCGCACACAGACACTGCCCTCGGGCCTCAGAAGCCGCGCGGCGCTGGGACTCACGGCGGCTGCCGCCGAAGGGCGCTTCATGCTGCAGGTCTGCGGCGAATGCGGCGCGCTGCAATATCCGCCGCGCGACGCCTGCTCCACCTGCCTGTCGACCGACCTGCCATGGCGCGACATCGACCCGGCGGGCGAACTGATCGCCGAAACCACGGTGCGCACCAGCACCAATACCTATTTCCGCGAACGCACCCCCTGGCGTGTCGGCACCGTCCGGCTCGACGCCGGCCCCTCCGTCATGTGCCATGTCCATGGCGATGTGCCGCGCGGCGGCCGGGTGCGCATCATCAACCGGCTCGACAAGTCGGGCCAGGGCGTTCTCTACGTCCTGCCTCCCGAAGGGACGCCCAACATGGAAGACGATCCGCAACTGCGCGAAATCACCGCCGATCCGAAATTCCGCCGTGTGCTCATCACCGATGCACGCAGCGAAAACGCCGTGGCGCTGGCGGAAGCCTTCGCCAAGGCCGGGGCATCGATCATCTTCATCGGCGAGCCGGAAGGCTGGCGACCCTATCCGCACCGCGCAGCACTCGAGGCGATCCCCAATGTCCAGATCGTGCCGCTCGACGTCACCGACACCGCGTCGGTCGCCGAGCTGGCCGGCGAGATCGGGGGCAAGACGGACATTCTCGTCAACAATGCCCGCTTCGTGCGCCCCGGCGGCATCATGGACCGTGGAGACACCGTGTTCGCCCGCGACGAGATGGAGGTGAACTATCTCGGCCTGATGCGGCTTGCCCAGTCCTTCGGCCCGGCCATGCGCGGGCGCGGCGCAGATGGCGACAACAGCGCCGCCGCCTGGGTCAACATCCTGTCGGTCTACGCTTATTCCAACATGCCGGCCTTTGGCGCGTTTTCCGCATCCAGCGCCGCCGCCTACTCGCTGTCGCAGTGCCTGCGTGCTGAGATGCGCCCCGGCGGCGTGCGCGTGATGAACGTCTATACCGGCCCGACGGATGACGCATGGCACCAGCCCCTGCCGCCGCCCAAGGTCGCGCCCGCAGCACTTGCCCGGGCCATCGTCTCCGGCCTCAAAGACGGGCTGGAAGATGTGTTCGTCGGCGATGTGGCGAAAGACCTGATCGAGCGCTGGCGCACCGGCGCAAAAGTGCTGGAGCGCGAAATGAGCGAAACCGACGGAGGCGGCGCATGACCATCCACGCAACCGATCCATCCGCCCTTCTGGGCAATCTGGCGGAGGCGCTCGCCACCGGCGCAATCGAGGTGGTGGACCTCACCCACACGCTCGATCAGGATTTTCCGGTCATCGTGCTGCCGCCCGAATTCGGCCAGTGCGCCCGCTTCCGCATGGAAGAGGTGTCCGCCTACGACCATCGCGGCCCGGCGTGGAAATGGCACAACTTCACCTGCAGCGAGCACACCGGCACCCATTTCGATG
>NZ_CAJXGF010000090.1 GCF_913053745.1 uncultured Nitratireductor sp. | reverse complement strand
TTTGAACAGGCGCGCTTCGCGGACCCACAGGTCCATGATGCCGCCTTCGTTCACCAGGTCGTCGCCGACCGACTGGATGAAGCAGGCATGGGGCTGCGGGTGCTCATAGGCCGACTTGGACTTCACCAGCTTGCCGGTGAAGGGGTCGACATAATAATGGCCCTGGCCAGGACCATCGATGCCATAGGCCCAATGCAGGCCGGTGTTGAACCATTGCGGGGAATTGGGGGCGACGCGCTGGGTGGCGAGCATGTAGCAGAGCTCGTCCATGAAGGCCTGCGCGTCTTCCTCGCCGTTGAAATAGCCGCCCTTCCAGCCCCAGTAGGTCCAGGTGCCGGCGAGGCGGTTGAAGACCTGCGCGGCGCTGGTCTCGGAACCGTAGCGCTCGTCCTCTGGCAGATCCTTCAGGGCTTCCTCATCGGCCACCGAACGCCACAGGAAGGAGGGGACGTCGTTTTCCTCGACCTTCTTCAGGCGCGCGGGCACGCCGGCCTTGCGGAAATATTTCTGGGCCAGAATGTCGCTGGCGACCTGGGAGAACTGCGCCGGAACGTCGATATTCTCCAGCCGGAAGACGATGGAGCCATCCGGATTCTTGATTTCGCTCGTGGCCTTGCGGAAGGAAATCTCCGCATATGGGCTCTGGCCTTGCTTGGTGAACCGGCGTTCGATGCGCATTTTATCCTCTTCGCCCCTAATCCAAATATAGTGTCTGCGACGGTCAATGCCTCATCACATTTACACCGTGCAGACACTGTGTCCGCCGACTGCCGTCCACCGAAGCGAACGGCTCTCCTTTACCGAAGGTTGGTGCCTCTTGGCGAACCTGAGAAACGGTCCTTTCGAGGTCTTGCCTCGCATTCTGCGAAACCGCCCCCAACCTGACGCCTATGCGACGATGATGTCACACAACTTTCACACTATCTGGTGCGCAGAATATCTGAAGACACTAAATATAGTGTTAACAGCTTCTTTATGCCAGCCTGGCACACACGCCCCCGCTTGCTTTTTTTACGGCGCAAACGACACCGTTCTGCCTGAATAGGTGTTCAGGCAGGTCTCGGAAACTCAACACAAAATCGGAAAATCGACCGGCCTGTCGCCGACCAATCGCACCTTACGAACGCAGGCGCGGATTCCATAAAAGGCGACTCGTATCCTCACGTCAAGGAGTCGAGTTTGGATCATTTATGACCGCAAGATGTTGTGTGTCATGTGTGTGAATAATGGGGAAGTCGCTCAGACGCAGTTGCGGTTTGGAAAACCCAGCGTTCCCGGTGCCTTGAGGAGCGGGCGATAAAAA
The DNA here is from genome assembly GCF_913053745.1 of uncultured Nitratireductor sp. Classification (GTDB taxonomy): domain Bacteria; phylum Pseudomonadota; class Alphaproteobacteria; order Rhizobiales; family Rhizobiaceae; genus Nitratireductor. The sequence goes on along the minus strand of NZ_CAJXGF010000090.1, from coordinate 18,169 downwards.
ACGCGCGACGGAGAGCCGCGCGTCTGGACAAGTCCGTTTATAAAGTTTGCGGTCAGGCGACGAAATCGAGAACCAGGAAGATGCAGGCTGAAAGCACGGCCGCCGCCGGAACCGTGGTCACCCATGCGGCAACGATGGTGCGCACATGGGCGCGACGCACCAGCTTGCGACGGGCAACCTCCTCGCGCGATGTCTTTTGCTGCTCGACCTCGAGGTCGTCGTCATTGGCGCCGGCCGCGTTGTCGGCCTTGAGGCGAACGCCCTTGCGCTCCAGATAGGCCCGGCGGCGTTTGGAATGGGCCGTGTACCATTCCCGGAAAAAGCCGACACCGAAAATTGCACCGACGGCGGTGTGGGTGGAACTGATCGGCAGACCGAGACCGGAAGCGATGATGACGGTGATGGCGGCCGACAGAGCGACGCAGAATGCGCGCATCGGATTGAGCTTGGTGATCTGCTCGCCGACCATGCGGATGAGTTTCGGTCCGAACAGGACGAGACCGATGGAAATACCGGCAGCGCCTATAACCATCACCCAGAGCGGTATGGTGACGCTGGTGTTGACGGTGCTCTCATGGACCGTGAAGACGATGGCTGCCAGTGGGCCGACCGCGTTGGCCACGTCGTTTGCGCCGTGGGCGAAGGAGAGCAGGGCGGCCGAGATAACCAACGGCACCTTGAACAGGCTGCGCAGCGACTGGTTGCGGTTTTCTAGCCCCTCCGACTGCGCATGCACGAAGAGGTGCGCCAGGAACCAGATGACGGCGAAGAAGGCGAGGCCGATGATGCCTGCCCCCATGCCGCTTACCGGAAAGACCTTCTTGAGGCCCTTGAGTGCGAGATAGGCGGCGAACGCACCGCCCATAATGGCGATTAGGAGCGGCAGCCAGCGTCGCGCCGCCGTGATCTTGTCGTCCTGATAAATGATGGCGGTCTTGATGAAAGCCAGGAAAATGGCGGCGACAATGCCACCGACCACCGGCGAGACAACCCAGCTTGCCGCAATCTGCGCCATCATCGTCCAATCGACGGAGGAAAAGCCGGCGGCGGCAACGCCGGCACCCATGACGCCGCCGACCACCGAATGGGTGGTGGAGACCGGTGCGCCGATCCAGGTCGCCAGATTGATCCACAGCGCGGAAGAGATGAGGGCGGCCATCATGGCGCGAACGAAGGCTTCGGGCGTCCCCACGGCAGCCGGGTCGATGATGCCCTTGGAAATGGTGTCGACCACGTCGCCACCGGCGATGAGAGCGCCGGCGCTTTCGAATACGGCGGCGATGAGAAGCGCGCCGCCCAGCGTCATGGCTCTTGCACCGACGGCGGGGCCGACATTGTTGGCGACATCGTTGGCACCGATGTTGAGCGCCATATAGGCGCCGATCGCTGCGGCGGCGACGATGATCACCGCACGCGGTTCGCCGAAGGTATAGGTGGCCGCGAAAACGGCCGTAAGCGCCAGAAAGAGCAGGCCGAGGCCCGGTGCGATGAGACCGCGAGCCACGGTGGAGGTGGCTTGCTCGACATGGACGAGCTTGTCCAGATCCTTGTCGAGGGTCTGTTTGCGCGGGTTCGTGGTGGTGTCGCTCATGCGATTTCCAACTCGGGGCCGTGCTTCACGACGGTGAAGAGATGCGAAAAGGGATTCCGCCACGGGTTAGGAAACAAAGCTGCGCACGGCAAGTATGGATGACGAAAAAGACCGTTCAGGCGGCGATTTCCCGTGGATTGTGGCCGAACTCGACCAGAAGTTCGCCGAGGTCCGGCTCGTCGACGGCAGCCGCAGCTTCCTGGGGAGAGAACCACTGGCGGGTGCGCTGCTTGCGTTCCGGCCATTTGCTGCGCTCTTCGGTGACTTCGAGGGGAACCACGGCGACTTCGCATGGCCATTCGACGCCGGTGCCGTCTGTCTTGTGGTAGTAGAAGCGGCCGACTTCCCCTTCGGCGGGGCGTCCGCGCACGCCGGCTTCCTCGCGCGCTTCGCGCTGCGCCGCCATGGCGAGTGTCTCGGATCCTTCGGGCCAACCCTTGGGAAGCACCCAACGGCCCGTACCACGGCTTGTCACCAGCATGATCTCGACACCGTTTCCGCTCGCAGCCCTGCGCCACGGCAGGGCAGCAGCCTGCACCCGGCGGGGATTTCCGCCGAACAGACGTCGGACCGTTTCGGTCAGCCGCAAACGTGTGCCGTGAGTAAAAATCGTACCTCTCCTCACCCGGACACGTCGCGCCGGGTTTCGTGGATTTCCTGCAAGTGACTGTTTCTACGCCTAACTTACGCGTCGGGCGGTCGCGCTCCGCCGGGCCGTTTTCGGGCTCGAATCAAATGGGCGCAGAAAGCCTGCCAGCAGAAATAGTGAATAAACGACAAAAATCAAGGGGTTGGCGCAACAATCATGCGTTAATCCTTGGGCGCGGGCATGTGCCGTTGCGCGTTCCAGCCGTCTTCATGGACATGCGCCCCCACATTGTCGCGGGTACGCCAGCCGCGTTTTTCGAGTTCGGGGCGGTCGAAGAAACCTCGTACATGGCCGACGCAGAGATAGCCGACCAGGCGCAGGCGTTCGGGAATTCCAAGCACGGCTTTAACCCGGTCCTCGTGCAGGATGCTCACCCATCCAACGCCAATCCCCTCGGCACGGGCGGCCAGCCACAGATTCTGGATGGCGCAGACTGTGCTGAACAGATCGGTATCGGCCATATGGGTGGCGCCGAGGATGACAGGTCCACCGCGGGCGGGATCGCTGGTGACGCAGATGTTGAGTGGTGCCGAAACAATCCCTTCAAGCTTGAGCGTGCGGTATTGGGCCTGTCGTTCGGCCGGGAAACGCTGTGCCGCTTCGGCATTGGCCTCAGCGAAGATCGCGGCGATCCGGCTGCGGATTTCGCGCTTGCGGATGAGAACGAAGTCCCAGGGCTGGGAGAGACCGACGGATGGTGCCTGATGGGCGGCGGCGAGGATGCGAGCGAGCGTGTCGCCGCAAATCGGGTCGGGCAGGAACTCGCCGCGCACGTCGCGGCGTGTGGCGATCGCCCGATAGACGGCATCGCGGTCGGCATCGGCGAATGCGACGCCGGGCGCAAGATCTTCGACCTTTCCGGGCTCGTCGTCGGTGCGCGGCATGCTGGAAGCCTCCATGCGCCAGTCTGTGAGGGGTCAGCCGCGCGGGTCCTCGGCTATGGGCTTCTGGTAGGAAAAGCCCATGTCCCAGGGAAAATAGATCCACGTGTCCTGCGAAACCTCGGTGACGAAGGTATCGACCAGCGGCCGGCCTTTGGGCTTTGCATAGACCGTGGCGAAATGGGCTTTCGGCATCATGGCGCGCACGATGGCGGCCGTTTTGCCGGTGTCGGTCAGGTCGTCGACGATCAGCACATTCTCGCCGTCGTCCTGGAGGAGTTCGGCATTGATCTCCTTGAGAACCTTGAGATCGCCCTGTTCGGCATAGTCGTGATACGAGGCGACGCACACGGTTTCGATCAGGCGGATGCCCAGTTCGCGCGAGATGACGGCGGCGGGCACGAGACCGCCGCGCGTTATGCAGACGATGGCCTTCCAATCGCCATTGACGCCGGCCAGACGCCAGGCGAGGGCGCGGGCGTCGCGGTGAAACTGATCCCAGGAAACGGGAAAGGCTTTTTCGGGAAGAGACATCGGCATCGCACTCCATGGACGCATCGCAGCGGCAGATCGGAATGCGCGGTGAATTAGCCGGAAAGTGATGCCGAGCGCAAGCCCGGCGCCCGGCGATAAAGCGTTTCCGTGTTTCTGCGAATTACGAGAACGCCTTGCTTTTGTGTATTGCCGCGGTTCCGGACGGAGAAACGCTCTCTTTTTCCGGAATTGCCAGCGCGGATCGCGATCGAAAACCGGTGTTTATGGCGGCCATGCGGAACTCGGCCATGCGGATATCAATGCGCCATCAGGGTCGGCACTGTCATGCTTTGCAGGAGGGTGCGGGTTGCACCGCCGAACACGAATTCGCGCAGCCTGGAACGGCCGAACGCGCCCATGACCAGGAGGTCGGCGCCGGTATCGGCGACGCGGTTGACCAAAACGTCGCCGTGAGAAACGCCGCCAGCCTGCTCGACCTTGACCGTCACATCTATATCGTGGCGGGCGAGCGCCGCGGCAATGGCCGTGCCGGCCATGGAGGCGTCGCGGCGGGGCGTGTCCTGCGGGTCGACGCAAAACACCTCGACACTGTCGGCTTCTTTCATGAAGGGAAGAGCGTCGAAGGTCGCACGTGCCGCCTGGCGGCTTCCGTTCCAGGCGAGCACGATTTTCTTGAACTCGGCCTCGCGCGCCTTGTGGATGTAGGGCACGAGGAGAACCGGCCGGCCGCTTTCGAAAAGCAGGGCTTCCACGTTGGCTTCCATGACGCCTGCAGCGTCCGGGTCTGTCTGCTGGGCGATGACAAGATCGGCGCTGCGCGCGCTTTCGATGCCGGAAATCGCCGAATCGCCGGAAACGCTGTCGAAACCGCGCCATTCATTGCCCACGCCCTCGATACGAGCGCGTTCGTTGAACAGGTCGCGGATGACGGCGTGGCGACGGTTCGTCTCTTCCTGCATGTCGACGCTCAGATCGACCACGGGCCCACCCATGGGCGATGCCATGACCATCGGCAGCGCTTCGGCGTGCAGGCCGATCACGTGACTGTCGTGACGGGCAGCCAGCGGCAGGGCCAGATCGAGAACGCGCGGAGCGTCGGCTTCGCTTTGAAGAATGGCGAGAATGGTCTTGTAGCTCATGTCAGCCTCCTTGGAGCTGCAATGCGATGCGCATTCTTTCCTAACGCGCAGTCGGGCAGAAAGTTTTGCGCCAGATCAACCTTTTGCGACCTGCCTGGGCGGCATGGCCTCAAGCATGGTTCCGACCGCCTTCACGGCCGCCGCAAGTGCGGTTTCCGAACGGGAGCGAACCACGATTTCGGTCCAGAAGGAACCGTCCCGATATTTTGGATAGGAGCCGATGATGGTTTCGGGGTGGGCTGCCTGGATTTCACCGAGCGGCCCGCCGATCGCGCCTTCGGGGAGGGGCGAGGGTATGGTTTCGGAAATGAGTTTCACACCCGCCCTCAGGGTCGGAACCACGTTGTCGAGCATGGCCTGGAAGATCGCCGGCACGCCGGCCATAACGTAGACGTTTTCGACACGGAAGCCGGGTGCGGCCGAAATCGGGTTGTTTATATGCTCGGCGCCTTCGGGCATCCGGGCCATGCGCTTGCGGGCGTTAGAAAATTCGATATCGCGGCCGGCGTAGTGCTTTTCGAGGAGACGATAGGCCTTGTCGTCGTAGCCGCAGGGCCGGTCGAAGGCGCGGGCGATGGAATCGGCGGTGATGTCGTCATGGGTGGGGCCGATGCCTCCGGTGGTGAACACATAGGTGTTTCGTGCGCGAAGCGCGTTGACAGCCTCGACGATGGCCGCTTCATCGTCGGATACGATGCGGACTTCCCTGAGGTCGATGCCGACGGCCGTGAGCATGTCGGCCAGATGGCCAATGTTCCTGTCCTTTGTGCGGCCCGACAGGATTTCATCGCCGATGACCACCATTGCGGCCGTTACGAGTTCGCTCATTTCAGTCAGATTCCTGTTCACGAAAGGAGAGATAGACCTGCGACGAAGCGAGGGCAATGGGCCTCAAACAGTGAACAGTGTGTCAGAATTCATGCGGTTTTTGGTGAACCGATTTCGGGGTAGATGCGTTGAGGCCGCGTTGTCGCGGCAGACGACTGAACCCGAGATTGCAGCGAAGCGGAGCAGACAATGACAAAAATTCTGGTTCTCTACTACTCGAGCTGGGGCCACATGGAAGCGATGGCCAAGGCCGCCGCCGAGGGCGCGCGCGAAGCGGGCGCCGATGTGACCCTCAAGCGCGTGCGCGAACTGGTGCCCGAAGAGGTGGCCAAGGAAGCGCATTACAAGCTGGACCAGGAAGCGCCGATCGCTGAACCTCTGGAACTTGCGGATTACGACGGTTTTGTTTTCGGCGTTTCGACGCGCTACGGCATGATGGCCGCGCAGATCAAGAATTTTCTCGACCAGACCGGACCGCTCTGGGCCGAAGGCAAGTTGATCGACAAACCGGCGACGGTCATGTCGTCGACCGCCACCCAGCATGGCGGTGCCGAGATGGCACTGGCGTCCACGCAGCTCGCCCTGCAGCATCACGGAATGTTGATCGTTCCACTCTCCTACGCTTATCAGGACCAGATGGGCAACGACACGGTGCGTGGCGGGGCGCCCTACGGCATGACCACCACAACCAATGGCGACGGCTCGCGAATGCCGTCCGAACAGGAGCTTGAAGGCGCCAAGTTTCAGGGCAAGCGCCTCGCTGAGATCACCGCTAGGCTCGCCGGTTGATCCCGATGCAAGTCCTGAAAAAGCGGTCGGCAGGTTGCCGGCCGCTTTTTGCTTCTTTGAACATGCGTATTTTCTGAAGAACATGCGTATCCCGCTTGATCGGGCGGGTTTCTACCGCTAGTCGTTGTGATCGTGCGGACGTGGCGAAACTGGTAGACGCAAGGGACTTAAAATCCCTCGATCCTTGATCGTGCGGGTTCGATTCCCGCCGTCCGCACCAGATCACCATTCCGGATCATCTTCTCACAGTATTTCAATGGGGAGAACGCATGTTCGATCATGTAAAATTCGGGGTCGGCGATTTTGCGGCGAGCAAAACTTTCTACCTCAAGGCACTTGAACCTCTGGGCGCGGCCGTCGCTTCGGAGGGATCCGAAACCTATGGCATCGAGATCAGTGCGGATGGCAAGACCTCGCTTTGCCTGTTTCAGACCGAACAAACGCCCGCGCATCTCCACCTGGCCTTCGTGGCCGAGAGCCGCGAGCAAGTCGATGCATTCTATCACGCGGCCCTGAGCGCAGGTGGCAAAGATAATGGAGCGCCCGGCCTGCGTCCGGAATATTCCGCCAATTATTATGCTGCTTTCGTTATCGATCCGGATGGGCACAACATCGAGGCGGTTTGTTACGAAGCTGAGGTCTGATCTCTTCTTCGCGACGCCGCTTGCAGCCGCTTCCATGGGGAAATCCGAGAGCGAAGCTCAAGTGTGTCTTCGCTTCCGTGGCTGATGAAACCTCAGGGATCGTTCCTCGATCTCCCGTGTATCATACAATGGGTTCGAAGAAGGCGTATGCGCGGGGATCAGATCGTGCGGCTTTGCCGCGCCTCGAACTCCGAAGCAAGCATTGCGTAGATAAACTCGTCTCCCCAGTTTCCGTCGAAACGATCATTTTGAAGCAAATGCGCTTCACGACGCATTTTCAAACGTTCGACAACACCGACAGAGCCCGCGTTCAGCGGGTCGAGCCGCGCGAATATCCGATGAAATCCGTATGTCTGGAAACCGAGGCGAAGCACAGCTTGAACGGCCTCGGTAGCATATCCTTTTCCCGCGTAGTCCGGATTGAAGATGTATCCCATTTCCGCCTGGAGGGCGGCCTTGTTGGCAATCTTGAGCAGCGCTTCTCCGATCACGGCCGGTTCTTCCAGCCGCGTGACGGCCAGCCGCAATGTGTCGCCGTCCTCATTGAAGGGGGCCGAAAGAACGGCCGAAAACTGATCTTCAAGCACCCGCCCGGATGGAACGGGAGTGTAGAGAAACCGATAGACCTCGGCTCGGCTATGGTAGGCGGCATAGGCTTCAAAATCGCTCGCTTCAAACAGTCTGAGCGAGAGCCGGTCGGTCAGTATCGGTGCGCTTGGTAGATCGGTGTTCATGATGACGTCATCGCGATTGTTGGTTTCAGAAAGGGACAGGTAGGCGTTATCTTGCGTCCTGCAATGATTTTGCCTGGATTGGGCCGCTGCGTCCGTGGTTTTCGTCCGTGGAGTTCCTGTGACGGGAACAAGGATCGGGCCGCGACGTTTAGCGGTTTCGAAAGGATGCCCGTCCATCTCCGGTCACCGCAATTCAGCATACATACGGGAGAGCGTCTCATGAGAACGTGTTCGGCAATAACACTTGTGCTGACCGCGCTCCTGCTGGGCACGACTTTTGCCCATACGTTGGAGGCTCTGCCGAAACTCGACTACGGTCAGGAAATGTGGGTTGTGCTCCAGCAAACGCTATACCGCTATTATGCCGTGATTGGCGGTCCGGTGGAATTGGGGGCGATCCTCTCTGCGTCGATACTGGCATTTCTGGTGCGAGGACAAAGGATGCCGTTTCTTGCCGCCGCAGCCGGCACGGCCTGTCTTGCGGTCGCATTCTTCGGCGTTTGGTTGCTTGTTACGCGAGATGTGAATGCTCAGGTGCTTGCATGGCCGGCAGACTCCATTCCCGCCGACTGGGCCGATCTGCGGCTGAAATGGGAGGCCTCCCACATCGCACGCTTCGTCCTTCATCTGACAGGGTTCGTTCTGCTGCTCGTTGCGGCTTTGAGGGTCCGGCGGCGCGGATAGTGGGAAACGCCGTGCCAGAGCAGCCATAGACGGGGGCAGATTTCCCGTTGCGGCTTGTTCCGTGACGGTTTCCAAACCAGTTTGCGATGCTTACCAGGAAATATTCAGGCCCAGATTGCCCTCGAATATCTCCGTCTTTTCGCCACCCAGGTTCGTCGTGTAGTCGGCTGTTGCATAAAGATCGACGCGGTCGGTCAGGTTTGCAACCACGCCACCGCCGAGTTCGAGCGACGTTCCGTCGATCTCCGTGACGATCGGATCGCCATCGAAACGCAAGGTTTGTTCGGCCGAGAAGCTGTGCCAGAGATTGGCTTTAAGGTAGGGCTTTATCATGCCGCCGTCATTGCCTGGGAAATTCCCCTGTAAGCGGACACCCAGGCGTCCGGTTACCGCATCGTCCGCATCGAAGGCGATGGAGGAAAAGGTGTCGCTTTGGTCATCGAGCGAGAGGTGCTGCCATATCACCTGCGCCTGCGGTTCGAGCGTCCACCGATCTGACAGCGCGACGGGATAACCGGTTTCTGCAGAGGCGGTGATGCCCGTTCCGTCAATATCGATTCTTTCGCCGGCGCGCGATGCTGTGTCTCCACCGAACCAGGTGCCCATGAGCACGCCATCCAGATACCAGCCTTTCGGCCCGATATGCGTCCAGTAAGCGCCCAGGCTCGTCCCATTGATGTCCAGATCGCCGACGGCCAGATCGTTCCAGCCAAGCGCCTGGCCCTTCACATCGCCGTTCATGCGCGCATAGCTCACGAACACGCCGGCCCGATCCATGTGCCCGTTTTCCGTCTCGCGGGCATACAAATCCTGTCCGACCTGAAAACCGAGCAGGGTCCCGTCGAAGCTCGGGGAGACCGTCCCGTTCCATTTTATCTCTGCGCTTTGGCCGAAGAGACGGCTCCAGCTTGCCGGCAAATAGGTCTCGCCGCCAATCAGAAGGGACTGCTCGCCGCGCCGCTCGTGGAAGGTGCCGAGCGTCGAAAACGCCAGATGATGGACGACTGGCGGAACGACCGCATAAGTCGGAACCTCTGTGCGGTAAAGCGTCACCACTTCGCCGGTTACAGGCGTGGCGTCCGGTGTCGGCGGGTTGACGGTGGTCGTGGTGTTTGGAAGCGGTGGTGGATTGGTCACGGGCTCATCGGGATCGGCGGGCGACAGCGGGTCGGGCGCCGGTGCAGGTTCCGGCACCACCGCCGTCGGCGTTTGCGGATTGACTAAGGTGGAGCGGAGGTACCAGTTTTCCTGAGTGCCGCCGGAGACACCTCCCCTGAAGAGATAGTATTCGAATGCACCCACGGCGACGCGGTTGTTGAGGGCGAATGCTCCCGGGTCCGTCGTGCCGTTTCCGGTTGTCTCGACAACCATGATCCCGTCCTGGACCGTCTCGGCGCCGCTGCCGCCGACATTGACGATGGTCATATCAGTGGTGCCTGAGGCGTTGCCGTCGGCGATCACGAGCTTGTCGGAAGCCGAGCTGTCGTCGCCCAGGACCGTGTTCAGATGGAGTTGAGCGCCGTTCCCCACATAATCGCCTGCGATGGTGAAGATGTCGGTTGTGCTGTCTCCGCTATTGGTCAGGTCGATGGTGCCGGCATTGTTGACGTTTGCCAGCATGCCTGCGTCAAAGGCGCCGATCCCTCCGGACGCACCGCCCCCAAACAGCGTGCTTGTGGCATCGACATTGAGGACTCCCGTGCTCGTACCGCCATCGCCGAGCGTCAGCATGTCGCTGCCGGAGAAGGTTAACTCGGTGCCCATGGCCGCGTCGACCGTTTCCCAGTTCTGAAATCGAGCAGGGCCATCGGTCGCGACATTCTCCAGCGTCAGGTCGTCGGTACCGGGGCCGCCGGTAATGGCGACCGTTTCGCCAATATGGTCGTTTGTCAGATTGCTGAGCGTGGCCGCGTCGTCGTCGTTACCGAGGTCGACGCTGCCTCCTATCGACCCGCCTCCGCTCCACATGAAGACGTCCGTTCCGACGCTCATCCGGACATCGCCGCCAACGGTGCCGCCGGACACGGTTACCCGATCTGTGCCGCCACTGACACTGATGTTGCCGCCGATCGAGCCGTCCGAGAGGGTGATCGTATCGTTGCCGAAGCCGGCGACGAGATTGCCGTCGATAATGCCTCCGGACATGTCGAAAATATTGTCGGCGAGCTTCATGTTAACGCGGCCGATGCGACCACCCGTCATCACGGCTTCGTCGCCGTCGTCGAAAAAGCCGACAATGTGGCCGCCCGACATGAAGAAGGTGTCGAAATGTCCGCCCTGATTCAGGCTGGCGATTCGACCGCCGGTCATGGTGAAGTCGTCGACGCCATCTCCTTGCTGAAGCTGACCCGCAATCTCGCCGGCATGCACTTCGACCGTGTCGACGCCTGGACCGAACGTTATATTGCCGTCGATGAGGCCCGTGCCGCCGGCCGGCATCGTCAACGCGTTGTCGCCGCTCAGATCCAGGACGTCGCCTGTATGCGTGCCGCTGTCGCAAACGAATGCGTCATTGCCGGCGGTTGGAACCAGAGTGCAGGCCGCATCGGCGCTGCCGATCGGAAAACCGCACAGGCCGATGACCGCACTGCCCGATAGCAACAACGCCGTACGCGAGCTTATGAAGGTAGGATTCCGCATCTGCCCCCCAAACAAGAATGTCAGAACACGTTGATGAAGCTACCTCGGCGATCCTGTGTGTCGAAGTAAAGTGACCGGTGGATCGTGGTTGCGACGCGTGCTGACGAATTTTACCTCGTTGGCTGCACTTGCCTTTGCAACTTTGTGCTCAGGATTGTCTACTTTGGAAAGTTTAACAAGCCCTGATTTCAAGAGCGATCATGTATTGGCAGTGGTTCGGGCCTATCAAATCAGGCCGATAAGGAGTGCTGGCGACACCGCTTCCCGTTCACAGTAAGGCGTTTGCGATGCCTTAACCGTGATTGGCGATGACATCCAGAAAGGCTTTCCCGTAACGGTCGAGCTTGGCTTCGCCTATGCCGGAAATACCGGCCATGGCGTGGCGGGAGGAGGGGCGCGATGAAGCCATCTCGATCAACGTCCGGTCATGAAAGATCACGTAGGGTGGCAGGTTCTGCTCGCGGGCGATCTCGATACGTTTTTCCCGCAATGCCTTGAACAGCGCGGCATCGGCCGGAGCGAGCGCGTTTGCGGCGGTGTCGTTTGCGGAAGAACGGCGGCTCTTGCCCTTTGTGCCGGGGTTGGCAACACGCAGCATGAGTGTTGGCTTTTCGCGCAGGAACTGCGCCCCGCGCTCGGATATCGCCAGGCCGCCATGGCCGCTGAAATCGACATCGACGAGGCCGTGGGCAACCATCTGGCGCAGGATCGAACGCCAGGTGCGCTGGTCGTGTTCCTTGCCGATTCCGTAGGTGGAGATCCGGTCGTGCCCAAACCGGGAGATGCGTTCGTCTTCCGCACCCAGAAGCACTGAGACGATATAGGCCTGACCGAACCGTTCTCCCGTGCGGTAGATGCATGAGAGCGCCTTCTGCACGGCAATGGAGCCGTCGAAACGCTCGGGAGGGTTGGCGCAGGTGTCGCAATTGCCGCAAGGTTCGCAATGATCGCCGAAATAGTTGAGCAAGACCTGGCGGCGGCACTGGGCGGTTTCGGCCAGTCCCAGTAGCGCATCGAGCTTCTGCATTTCCATGCGCTTGCGCTGGTCGGACGCGTCCGATTCCTCGATGAAGCGGCGGCGCAGCGCGATGTCGTCGAAACCGTAGAGCATCATCGCCTCGGAGGGCAGTCCGTCGCGGCCCGCGCGGCCCGTCTCCTGATAGTAGGCTTCAATGCTGCCGGGCAGGTCCAGATGGGCGACGAAGCGCACATCCGGCTTATCGATACCCATGCCGAAGGCGATGGTGGCGACCATGATGACGGATTCCTCGCGCTGGAAACGGGTCTGGTTCACCTCGCGCGCCTCGCGGTCCATGCCGGCGTGATAGGCAAGCGCGTTATGGCCTTCCGACTGGAGCCAGGCGGCGGTTTCGTCGGTCTTGCGCTTGGAGAGGCAGTAGACGATGCCGCTCTCGTCCTTGTGCTTTTCCAGAAAGCGCGTGAGTTGACGGCGCGGGCTGTCCTTTTCTGCGACGGCATAGTTGATGTTGGGCCGATCGAAACCGGCGACGAAACTGTCGCGCTCGGCGATGCCCAGATGAGCGATAATCTCGGCGCGGGTGGGGGCGTCGGCCGTGGCCGTGAGCGCCATGCGTGGTGTGTCGGGAAACTCTTGCACCAGCGCGTCGAGCTGCCGGTAGTGCGGGCGGAAATCATGACCCCATTGGGAAAGGCAGTGCGCCTCGTCGATGGCGATGAGCGAAAGGGGAACCTGCTTGAGACGGTCGACCACCGCCGGTCGCAACAAGGTTTCGGGGGCGACGTAAAGAAGATCGAGACCACCATTGCCGATCGCGCGCCAGATGGCTTGCCGGGCTTCGGGCGGCAGATTGGAGTTGAGAGCGGCCGCACGCACACCGGCCTGTTTCAGGGCCGCCACCTGGTCGGCCATGAGTGCGATGAGCGGCGATACGACGAGGCCGAGGCCCGGCCGGCAGAGTGCGGGGATCTGGTAACAGAGCGATTTGCCGCCGCCGGTGGGCATCAGTACGAAGGCATTGTTGCCGGCAATTACGTGATCGACGATCTCGGCCTGACGACCGCGAAAAGCTTCATATCCATAGACGGTCTCGAGGATGTGCGTCGGGTCAGCAGTCACGGCGGGCCTGTCGGGAGAATCGAACGGATACTCTCTCATAACAGGTTTGAGAGTGCGCTGCAGTTGGGCTTCGTGTGTCTCGGCTCAGCGGATCCGGGAGGCGAATGTCTCGATCAGGAAATCGAGAAAAGCGCGCACCTTGGCCTGAACGTGGCGGGCGGAGGGATAGATTGCATAGAGCGTCGTGTCCATCGGCGTCCAGTCGGTGAGCAGTGGGACAAGGCGGCCCGAGGCAAGGTCGTCGCGCACATAAATCCGCGGGGTCAGACTGACGCCGAACCCAGCACGCAACGCATCGCGCACGGCGAGGCTCGAAGTGACCTTGTAGCGGCCGTTGACCGGCACGCTCACACTGCGCGAAGCCTTGTGGAAGGTCCATTCGTCGGCGTGGCCCGAAAGGGTGAATTGCACGCATTCGTGGCGGCGCAGGTCTTCCGGTGTGGTGAGCGCCGGGACGCGCTCCAGATAGGCGGGCGCACAGCACAGCACGTGATCCAGAACGAGCAGTTTGCGTGCGATCAGGCTCGAATTTTCGAGCCGGTCGCTGCCGCGAATGACCAGGTCGAAACCGTCCTCGATGATGTTGACGCGGCGGTCGTCGAGCCTCAAGTCGAGTGTGATCTCGGGATAGCGTTCGAGAAAACGGGGGATCGCCTCCGACAAGGCGACCAGGCTGGCCGCCATCGGCGCGCTGACGCGCAGAAGGCCGCGCGGCTCCTGTTGAAGCGGGCCGAGCGTGGCGTCGGCGTCGTCCAGGTCGTCGAGAACGTCCGCAATGCGCTTGTGGTAGAGCGCGCCCGCCTCCGTCAGGCTCATGCGGCGCGTGGTGCGGTTGATGAGGCGAACGGCGAGATGGGCTTCCAGTTCCCGAATGTTCTTGCTGACGGCGGCGGGCGAAAGGCGCAGGCGCCGCGCGGCCTCGGCGAAACTGCCAAGCTCCACAACGGTGCGGAATACATTCAGGGCGGTGAAGCGATCCATTATTCAATACTATAAGTAAATAGTCATTGATCCAAGTCGCACATTATCAATTCAAACGCAATGAATTAGCTATGCTGCATGTTCAAGGCCAACAAGAATTCGGAAGGCAGGTTCGCTATGGCTGACACGGAAAAGAACGTGACGCAGGCTCATTTGGGCATGCTTTTGTGGGCGCTGATCGTGGGTGCTTCGTTCCCGGCGGTCGGTTTTCTGTCCGATGGTTTGCCGCCGCTGCTTCTGACGGCGCTGCGCTTTGCCATTGCCGCGCTTGCCATGGTGCCGATGGTGCGTGGACGCGAGGACTGGCGTCCGAACCTGCCGGCGCTTTTGCTTTACTCTCTGATGGGGCTTTGCCTTGCCGGCTTCTTCGGCATCATGTTCTGGGCGGCGCACCGGGTAACCGCGCTTTCCATGTCGGCGCTGTTCGTGACCATGCCCTTGATCGCATTCGGGCTGGGGCGCGTGCTCGGCGTGGAGCCACGGGCAAGCGGTCTTCTGGCCATTCTCGGGCTGGGTGCGCTTGGGGCGCTTGCGCTCGCCATGGCGCAGACGGGCGGCGATTTCTCTCAATTGCAGTTTGGCTGGAACGAAGCGCTCTTCTTCGTCGGCTGCATCGCCTCCGCACTCTATCCGGTGCTTTCCAAATGGGGGTTGGCGCGCAACTTGCTCTCGAAGGATGCGGCGGCCCGCACGTTCTGGAGCCTGGCGGGTGGTGGCGTGCTCATCGCGGTCGCCGGGCTCGTTCTCGAACCGGTCGGTGCGCTGACGCAAATGCGCTTGAGCGATTTTTTGCTGGTGGCTTATCTGGGCGTGTTTTCGAGCGGCGTGACCTTTTGGCTCATGCAGCGCGGCACGGGTGTTCTGACACCCGGTGCGGTGACCGCCTACAGCTATCTGGTGCCCTTCGTCTCCATGGTGGTGCTCTTCGTTACACGGCCTGACCTGATCGGCTGGCACTGGTTGCCGGGCAGCGTGATGGTGATTGCCGCGATCACGGTTCTTCTAAGGCGTGGTGTGGGCTCTACGGCCCGGCCCGTGCGGCAGCCCGGTTAGGGCGGGCTGCCATTCTTCTCGTTTCAACACTTCAACAGACGTAAAATGGAGAATGATCATGCGGATCGCTGTTCTTGGTGCGAATGGAAATGTGGGCAGCCGCACGGTGGCTGAGGCGCTTGCGCGCGGTCACTCGGTGACGGCGGTGGTGCGGGGCAGGGACCGTGCCGGAAATGTGCCGGAGGGAGTGACGGTACAGGTTGCCGATGTGCGCGATGCGGATGCCGTGGCGCAACTGGCCCGGGAGCACGACGTGCTGATCGCCGCGACGC
Organism: uncultured Nitratireductor sp.; assembly: GCF_913053745.1. GTDB lineage: Bacteria > Pseudomonadota > Alphaproteobacteria > Rhizobiales > Rhizobiaceae > Nitratireductor. The sequence continues at coordinate 2,691 of NZ_CAJXGF010000090.1, read as the reverse complement.
GACCCGCAGCCGGAAGCGAAGAAGGCCATGCAGCGATGACGGATGGTATCTTGACGGGACTTGCCGGCAGTGACGCGCGGCTTCTCATGGTTGGCGGCGCGGCATCGCTTGTCGTGCCGGGCTCGGACGGAACGCTCGTTCTCGACGATCCGCGCTTCGTGCCGCCCGCGATCCGACCGATCGCCCAGGCCAGCCTCGATCAGTATCAACGCTGTGATGCCGCCGGGGATGTGGACTGGAGCTATCTTTGCCCGCCGGCGCTGTTGGAGCCGGGTGAGCGAACCGGGCACTATCGTCTCGGTGGAGAAGAACTGCTGGTGGATTCGGCAGGGCGCTCGGCGATCTCCATGGAAGACTTCGCCATCGCGTTGGTGGACGAGGCGGAGGAGGCGCGGCATCGCCGCGCCCGTTTTACCGTCGCGTACTGAACGAAAGCAGCTTTCTCGCTACGTGTTGCTGCCGCCGTCGACGGCGAGCGAAGCGCCGGTGACATACCACCCTTCCGGACCGGCCAGATGGGCGACCATGGCGGCGATGTCGTCGGGCGAGCCATAGCTGCCAAGAGCGGTCAAAGCGCGACCATGGTCGGCATCGGGACCATCGGCCGGGTTCATATCCGTGTCGGTGGGTCCGGGGTCGACCACATTGACGGTGATGCCGCGCGCGCCGACATCGCGGGCAAGGCCCTTGGTGAAGCCGATAAGCGCCGATTTGCTCATGGCGTAAAGCGTGACCCCGCCGTGGGGAACGTGCTGGGCGAAGCATGAGCCGATGGAAATGATGCGCCCGCCTTCGCCCATATGCGACAGGGCCGCCTGCGAGGCGATGAAAACACCTTTCACATGGATGCCGATGGTGCGGTCGATCTCATCCATGGTGACGGTTTCAGGTGGGCCGTAGGGGAAAATGCCTGCATTGTTCACAAGAATATCGAGACGGCCGAACGTTTCAGCGGCCGTGTTGACCGCAGCCGTGATTGCGCGGGGATCGGCACTGTCGGCCTGAATGGCGAGGCCGCTGCGACCGGCAGCCTTTATCTCTGCGATCACACTGTCAGCCCTTGTAGCGTTTGCCGCATAGGTAACGGCCACGTCCGCCCCGCGTGCGGCCAGACGCAGGGCGATGGCGGCGCCGATGCCGCGGCTGCCACCGGTGACGAGGGCTGCCTTGCCTTTCAAATCCTGTCTGCTTTCAGTCTCGGGCATGTCTTTCTCCTATTTATGTACCGAACGTTATAAAAATAGTCAGGCTTGAGAAATCGGGTCAAGCAAATTATTTACGGCTTGGTACAAAAGGTTTTCGAGATGGCAGGACGCGGCAGGCCAAGAGCTTTCGACAGGAACGAAGCCCTGCATCAGGCGATGCGGGTTTTCTGGACGTGCGGGTATGAGGGCGCGTCGGTGAGCGAGCTGGCCGAGGCGATGGGCATAAACAAGCCCAGCCTTTACGCCGCCTTCGGATGCAAGGAAGCGCTGTTCCGCGAGGCGATCGAGCTTTATGAACGTGAGGAGGGGGCTCCGGTCGGCGAGGCACTCGAAAACGGGCGCACGGCGCGCGTGGCCATCGAAACGGCGCTGCGGGTCAATGCGCGCAGTTACACAAATCCCGACAATCCGCGCGGTTGCATGGTGGTGATCTCGGCGCTGGCGGGAGCGCCGGAAAACAACCCCGTCTGCCGGTTTCTGGCTGAAAACCGGCGCGGCAGCGAAGATGAGATCTGCCGCCGTGTCGAACGTGGGGTTGCCGATGGGGATGTGCCTGAAAGCGCTGATCCGCGCAGGGTCGCCGCATTCTACGCAACGGTGATGCACGGTCTTTCTATCCGAGCGCGGGACGGAGCCGCTGCCGAGGAACTGGAACGCGTGGTGGACAGCGCCATTGCCGCCTGGGACACCATCGCGCGCTGATAAGGCGCCCGACTGAAACGGGGCTGGCGCGAAAGACGCGGGTTTGCCAAAGTGCCTCCTCCACAGGAGGATACCGATGTCCGATACCAGGCCCGTGCCATCAACCGACCTCGCGCCCTGGCACGTGGTTGCGCCGCTTCTGGTCGATGTGGCCATGGGGCGCCGGCCGGCGGATCTGGTGGTGCGCAACGGTCGTTGGGTCAACGTGCATTCGGGCGAGGTGATACCTGCCACCGACCTTGCCATCGTCGCGGGACGTTTCGCCTATTGCGGGCCGAATGCAAGCCATGCCATCGGCGAAAACACCAAGGTGGTCGACGCCACGGGGCGTTATCTGGTGCCGGGACTGTGCGATGCGCACATGCATGTGGAGAGCGGCATGGTGACGGTGACGGAGTTCTGCCGCGCCGTGATCCCGCACGGGACGACCTCCATGTTCATCGATCCGCATGAGATCGCCAATGTTCTGGGCCTCGACGGTGTGCGGCTGATGCACGACGAGGCGATGGCGCAGGCGGTGAACGTTTTCGTACAGATGCCGTCTTGCGTGCCTTCCGCGCCGGGGCTGGAAAATGCCGGGGCGGCACTCACCGCCGAGGACGTGGCCGAAGCGATGGGCTGGCCCAACATTGTCGGGCTCGGCGAAGTCATGAATTTTCCTGGCGTTGCGGCCAACGATGCGACCATGACGGGAGCAATCGCCGCCACCGTTCGGGCGGGCAAGACCGTTGGCGGGCATTATGCCTCGCCGGATCTCGGTCTGTCGTTCCATGGCTATGTGGCC
>NZ_CAJXGF010000089.1 GCF_913053745.1 uncultured Nitratireductor sp. | reverse complement strand
GGTTGACGATGCTCTCCCCCTCGCCATCGGACACGAACGGCCCGTGGACACGCTGTATGCGCCCACCACCAGCCATGTAGAGCATGTCGCCCATACCCAGAAGCTGTTCGGCGCCCTGCTCGCCCAGAATGGTACGGCTGTCGATCTTCGACGTCACCTGGAAGGAGATGCGGGTCGGGAAATTGGCCTTGATCGTGCCGGTGATGACATCGACCGACGGACGCTGCGTGGCCATGATAACATGGATGCCGGCGGCACGCGCCATCTGCGCCAAACGCTGCACCGCGCCCTCGATGTCCTTGCCGGCGACCATCATAAGGTCGGCCATCTCGTCGATAATCACAACGATGAAGGGCATCGGCTCGAGATCCAGATCCTCGCTCTCGTAGATCGCCTCGCCGGTTTCCCGGTCGAACCCGGTCTGCACCGTGCGCTTGATCGTCTCACCCTTCGTCTTGGCCGCGACGACGCGCTGGTTGAAGCCCTCGATGTTGCGCACACCCACCTTGGACATTTTGCGATAGCGGTCTTCCATCTCCCGCACGGTCCATTTGAGCGCGACCACCGCCTTCTTCGGATCGGTGACGACCGGGGTGAGAAGATGCGGGATGCCGTCATAGATCGACAGTTCCAGCATTTTCGGATCGATCATGATCAAACGGCATTGCTCGGGCGTCATGCGGTAGAGCAGCGAAAGGATCATCGTGTTGATGGCAACGGACTTACCGGAACCGGTGGTGCCGGCCACCAGAAGGTGAGGCATCTTGGCAAGATCGGCGATGACCGATTCGCCATTGATGGTCTTGCCGAGCGTAAGCGCCAATTTGGCCTTGTTCGTCTCAAAGTCGCGGCTTGCCAGCAGCTCGCGCAGATAAACCGTCTCGCGCGTGGAATTCGGCAGTTCGATGCCGATGGCGTTGCGGCCGGGCACCACGGCCACGCGGGCCGCTATTGCGCTCATGGACCGGGCAATATCGTCTGCAAGGCCGATGACGCGTGACGACTTGATGCCGGGGGCCGGCTCCAGCTCATAGAGCGTGACCACCGGGCCGGGACGCACATGGATGATCTCGCCCTTGACGCCGAAATCTTCCAGAACGCCTTCGAGAAGGCGGGCATTCTGCTCCAGCGCGTCTCTGGACAAGGACGGATCCTTGGTCGACGTCTTCGGTTCGGCCAGAAGATGAAGCTCGGGCAATTCGAAAATGCCGCTATCGAGGAAGGACGTCTGCGCTTCGCGGCGCACGCGCGCGCCTTCCACCGGGCGGGGCACCGGATTCTCGACACGCTGTTGGACCGGGGAAGCCGCGGCCTGAGGTTGCGGCGCAACCGATCGCGACATGGGTGCATCGAGTTCAGGCTCAACGCGCACACGGGGCGCCGCCGGCGCGGCATCGAAATCGGGTTCAACGCGCGCATCCATATCAAAATCGTCGAAGGATGCGCCCGCCTCGTCCTCGTCCATCCCGACCATGCGGGATCGGCGGGTTTCGCCGGCGCCCCCGCGCGTGAGGTTTCGGCGGAAGAATGCGCAGAAAGAGAGCCACCAATGGGCCATATAACCGAGGATGACAGATCCGCCGCCTTCCTCGTCTTCATCGACTGCATCGAACGGCGTTTCGTCATCCATCTCATCGTCATAGGCGTCGACATCGGGCCGCGACAGGAGGCCGGCTCCAAACGCGAGCAGCCAACCGGCCGGCAGCGCGAGTATGGCGGCAATGACGAAACCGAAGAGGCCGCGCGGATAGGCACCGGTGAACTTGGCCGGAACCGACAGGATCATATCGCCCAACACACCGCCCAGCCCAGTGGGTAGCGGCCAGGTGGCTGACGGCGCGAAAGCGCCGACAATGCCGGCGGCCAGAACCGCGCCCAGGAACCAGGCACCCGCACGCTTCAGGCCGCGATCGATCTCGCGTCCGAGCAGGAGCAGTGCTCCCCAGCACACCGCCGGCACGAGACCGACAAGCGCTGCAAGGCCGTAGAACTGCATGGCGAGATCGGAGAAAACCGCTCCGGGATACCCCATCGCATTGGTGACAGGATTGGCCGTCGCATGACTGAAACTGGGATCGGCGACGTTCCAGGTCGCCAAGCTCGCCACCGCGAAGGCGACAAACGCCAGAAGCGCCAAACCACCGGCCCGCGCCGCCTGACGTCGCAGAAACGCCTGCAGACCGTAGCTGTTTTCTCCCATTGCCAGGAATGCCGAAGACCCGGAACTCATGCGCACAATTCTCCGCTCGCGCTTTGCTTTCGACGCGAAACGCGCCGTGATGACTCGGCTTCGACCCTAGCGAGGCGATGGTTAAGACGGCATTAACCATGCAGAAATGTGGAGCGATTTCTCCACCACCAGCAAAAAGGGCCCGGCGAACCGGACCCTTTCAGGAAGGCAACCGGCCCGAAGGCCGATTGTCAGGCAAGGTTTTGCGCCAATCAGCGGCCGTGCATGGGCATGAACTCCGGATAGGCTTCCACGCCGACCTCTGCCACATCGAGCCCATTCATTTCGTCTTCTGCACTGACACGCAGCCCCATCACGGCCTTGAGAACCGTCCAGACGATAAACGAGGCCACGAAGGCGAACACGCCGTAAGCGACGATGCCCACGATCTGCACACCGAAGCTTGCATCGCCATTGGTAAGCGGCACGGCGAGCGTGCCCCAGATGCCGGCGATGAGGTGGACGGGAATGGCACCGACCACATCGTCGATCTTGAGCTTGTCGAGCAGCGGCACGGTAAGCACCACTATGACGCCGCCAATGGCACCGATAACGATTGCCATGAAGGGGCCAGGCGTAAGCGGCTCGGCGGTGATCGAGACGAGGCCGGCCAGCGCGCCATTGAGGACGAAGGTGATGTCGACCTTCTTGTACATCAATTGCGTGAGGACGAGCGCGGCAACGACACCGCCCGCTGCCGCCAGATTGGTGTTGGCAAAGATGCGGCTAATGTCGGAGGCGTCGGCGTTGGGGCCCATGGAGCCGAGAGCGAGCTGGGAGGCGCCGTTGAAGCCGAACCAGCCGAGCCAGAGGATGAAGGTGCCAAGCGTGGCCAGCGCCATGTTGGAGCCGGGAATCGGCGAGACCTTGCCATCCGACGTGTATTTGCCGTTGCGCGCGCCGAGCAGAATCGCACCGGCGAGGGCCGCCCAACCGCCCACGGAGTGAACCAGGGTGGAGCCCGCGAAATCCTGAAAGCCCATGGCGTCGAGCCAGCCCGCGCCCCATTTCCAAGACCCGGCGACGGGATAGATAAAGCCGGTAAGCAGGACGACGAAAATCAGGAACGGCCAAAGCTTGATCCGCTCGGCCAGCGTGCCCGATACGATGGACGCTGCCGTGGCCACGAACACCATCTGGAAGAACCAGTCGGAGGCGACGGAATAGTCGCCTTCGTTCGCCGTACCGGCGGCAGGCCAACTGTAGGGCGCGAAGGAGCCGATATAGCCCGTCACGTCGACATACATCAGGCTGTAACCCACCACCCAGTACATGATACCGGCGATGGAATAGAGCGCGACGTTCTTCAAAAGCTGCATGGAGACGTTCTTGGTGCGCACCATGCCCGCCTCGAGCATGGCGAAACCGGCCGCCATCCACATGACCAGGAAACCGCCCATGAGAAAGAGCAGTGTGTTGAAAATAAAGGCCGTCTCGGAAGCCGAGGCGAATTCGGGCGCGGCCTCGGCGGCCTCCTGCGCCAGAACCGGATGTGACATGGCCGCCAATGCGAGCCCGCCCAGCGCCAGCGGACCTGCAGCGCTCTTCAGTGTTCGATAAATCATCTTATTCTCCATCGGAATGTTCTGCCGCCTAAAGCGCTTCGACGCCGGTTTCGCCGGTGCGGATGCGCACCGCCCTGTCGAGCGCATGGACAAAGATCTTGCCGTCGCCGATCTGGCCGGTGCGGGCGGCCTCGGCGATGGCCTCGACCACCTGGTCGACCATGTCGGTGTCGACCGCCACCTCGATCTTGACCTTGGGCAGGAACGTCACGGCGTATTCAGCGCCGCGATAGATCTCCGTGTGTCCTTTCTGCCGTCCGTAGCCCTTCACCTCGGTCACGGTGAGGCCCTGGATACCGAGGCCGGTAAGCGCTTCGCGCACGGCCTCGAGCTTGAAGGGCTTGACGATTGCCATCACAATTTTCATGGCAGTTCACCTTTGCTGTTGCGGGGTCCCGCGGGTTGCCTGCATCGCGCGAACCGCCATGCGGACCGCGACAGCAAAGGAGAATCAAATGCCGTGCCAGTTTGACGACACGGAAAACAAAGCATTGATAAGAATACAGAAAAAGAAAACCGGCGCTGAGAAAGCTCGACGCCGGCGGGACATGAATGAATGAATTTTAGGCAGAATTATATAATTGCCTATTTTGTACGCAATCGCACAAGCCCCTCCTGGGCGACAGAGGCGACGAGCGTGCCGTCGCGCGCATAAAGGCTGCCGCGCGAGAAACCGCGTGCACCCTGGGCGGACGGGCTGTCCTGCGTATAGAGCAGCCAGTCGTCGAGCCTATGTGGACGGTGGAACCACATGGCGTGATCGAGGCTCGCCATCTGAATGTCGGGGTCGAAACCGTTTCGCCCATGGGCGAAGGTGGAGGTGTCGAGCAGCGTCATGTCGGAGAGATAGGCAAGCACCGCCGCCTGCAGCGCTCGGTCGTCCGGCACCGGCCCCGTGGTGCGGATCCACACATCCTGGCGCGGCGGAAGCTTGTCGCGACTGGTGTAGTGCTCAATGATGACGGGGCGAACCTCGATGGGCCGCTCGCGCGCCCAGTAGCGGCGGATGTTTTCCGGCACGCGTTCGCCGAACTCGGCCAGGAACTCGCGCTGCGTACGCAGGTTTTCCGGCGGTGTGACGTCCTCCGGCATGGGAAGCTGGTGGTCGAGACCGGGCTCTTCCTTCTGGAACGAGGCAGAGAGCGAAAAGATCGCGTGGCCGTGCTGGATGGCGACCACACGGCGCGTGGTGAAGCTGCCGCCATCGCGGATGCGATCGACCTCGTAGACGATCGGCACTTCCGGATCGCCCGGCCGCATGAAATAGCAGTGAAGCGAATGGACATGGCGAGCGGCATCGACGGTGCGCTGCGCGGCGACAAGGGGCTGGCCGATCCCCTGCCCACCGAAAACGCGCTGCCAGGCCGACTGAGGGCTGCGACCACGAAACAGATTGTGTTCGAGCGTCTCAAGATCGAGTATGGCAAGCAGGTCTTGCATGGCCGACGACATAAAACGGTCCCTTCCGGCGGCTAAATGGTTTGCTGACGTTTCCAAGACGAACGCGGAACCTAAGTCAAGGCGAAGACTTGCAGGAACAATGATGGCGAGCGAGGTGACGCATGGCCAAGAGCACGAAACAGAAATCCCCGCGTGAGCTGGACATCCTGATTGCCGGCGCCGGCTATGTGGGTCTGGCGACCGCCGTTTCCATCTGCCGCGCGCAACCGAACCTGAAGGTGGCGCTGGTGGACGCCGCGCCAGAAGGCGTGTGGCAGCGCGACGGGCGCGCCTCGGCGATCGCCGCAGCCGCCTGCCGGATGCTGAAGCGTCTGGACTGCTGGGCCGAAATCGAACCGGAAGCGCAACCCATCAATGCGATGGAGGTAACCGATTCGCGCACCGCCGATCCCGTGAGGCCGGTGTTTCTCACCTTCGGCGGCGAAGCGGAGGCGGGAGAGCCCTTCGCGCATATGGTGATGAACCGGCACATGAACGGCGCGCTGCGTGCCCGCGCCGCCGAATGCGGCATCGAGATCATCGAGGGCGTTGCGGTGGACGGTTTCGCCAATATGGGCGGCCATGTGGAGGTGAGTCTGGCTGACGGCTCGGCCTGTCGGTCCCGGCTTCTGATCGCCGCCGACGGCGTGCGCTCCAGACTTCGCGACATGGCCGGCATCAAGACGCTGCACTGGGATTACGGGCAATCGGGCATCGTATGCACCGTGGCGCATGAACGCCCGCATAACGGCCGCGCCGAGGAGCACTTCCTGCCAGCCGGCCCGTTTGCCACATTGCCGCTGACCGGCAACCGATCGTCCATCGTCTGGACGGAACGCACGGCGGATGCCGAGCGGCTGGTCAACGAAGACGATCTGATCTTCGAGCAGGAGCTGGAACTGCGCTTCGGCCTGAAGCTCGGCGAGATTCGCGTCGAGGGCCCGCGCCGGGCCTGGCCACTGGGGCTGACGCTGGCGCGCGACTTCGTCAAGCCGCGTTTCGCGCTGGCGGGCGATGCGGCTCACGGCATCCACCCGATCGCCGGCCAGGGGTTGAACCTGGGCTTCAAGGACGCGGCGGCGCTGGCCGAGGTGATCGTTGAAGCGGAGCGCCTCGGTGAGGATATCGGCGCGCTGGACGTGCTGCAGCGCTATGAACGCTGGCGCCGGTTCGACACGGTGCAGATGGGCGCAACGACGGATGTGCTCAATCGGTTGTTCTCCAACGATCTCGCCCCGGTCAGAGCGCTGCGCGATTTCGGTCTCGGCCTCGTTGAACGAATGCCGTCCATGAAGCGTTACTTCATTCAGCAGGCTTCGGGACTGGCCGCAGGCACGCCGAGGCTGCTGCGCGGAGAGGCAATCTAGCCTTTCCGTTCCGACGCACTATTTCCACGAGGAGAAAACCATGGCTATGAAACGGCATGCGAACGTCACCTGGAAAGGATCCCTGGTCGAGGGCGCAGGCAATCTCGACACGCAGAGCGGCGCGCTTTCGGGACTCCCGCTCGGCTTCAAGGCACGCTTCGAGGACGAAAGCGGCAAGACCGGCACCAACCCCGAAGAGCTCATCGCGGGCGCCCATGCGGGCTGTTTCGCCATGCAGCTCTCGCATATGCTGGCCGAGGGCGACACGCCAGCCGACAAGCTCGACGTGCGCGCCGACGTCACCGTGCAGCCGGCGGAAGGCGGCGGCTTCGAGATCACCAGAAGCGCGCTGACGCTGGTGGGCAGCGTACCGGGTCTCGACGAAGCGAAATTCGTCGAGATCGCCGAGAAAGCGAAGGCGTCCTGCCCCGTCTCCAAGGCGCTCGGCGCCATCGAGATCACGCTGGACGCCAAATACGGCTGACGACACTTTCGCGATGAAATCCGTCGGCCGACGCAACGGAAGGTCGTTCGATGGACAGACTTCGCAACCAAAAAACGGGCAATGCAGATAAAATTCCCTTACGAAACAAGTCGTTCGGGAGGAATGACATGCTGCAGGCTCATACGCCGCGAACGCTCAACACGGCGGCGCAGAAATCCACACTTTCAATCACCGACATCACGGCGGATGCCGCGAAGCTGGACGCGTTCGACAATCACGAGCGCGTCTGGCACGGCCGCGACGAGGAACGCGGCCTGAATGCCATCGTGGCGATCCACAACACCGCACTCGGGCCAGGGCTCGGCGGCACACGCGTTTGGCCGCATGAGACCTTCGAGGCCGCGCTCACCGACGTTTTGCGGTTATCGCGCGGCATGACCTTCAAATCGGCCGTGGCAGGCATGGATTTCGGTGGCGGCAAAGCCCTGATCATCGCCGATTCCAAAACCGACAAGACGCCGGCGCTGCTGGAGGCCTATGCCGAAATGCTTCTGGCGCTCGAAGGCCAGTATTTCACCGGCGAGGATGTGGGCTTCACACTCGCCGACGCGGATTTCCTGCGCGAACGCACACCCAATGTGACCGGTACGACCGTGGGCGGCAGCGGCAACCCCTCGCCGGTGACGGCACATGGCGTGTTCCTGGGCATCAAGGCAGCGTTGAAGCATCGCGGCATCGACACACTCGACAAGGTTCATGTGGCGGTGCAGGGACTGGGTTCGGTGGGCTGGACCTTGTGCGAGAAGCTTTACGCAGAGGGCGCGCGGCTCTCGGTGACGGACATCGACACAACCCGCATGGAGCAGGCGAAAGAGGCGTTCGGCGCCAATCCGGTCGCGCTCGACGCGATCCTGCAAGTCGAAGCGGATGTGTTCGCTCCGTGCGCGCTGGGCGGCGGGCTTTCGGCCGAAACAATCCCTACGCTGGGGGCGAAGATCGTCGCGGGTGCGGCCAACAACCCACTCGTGCGTCATGCGGATGCCCGGCTACTGATGGAACGTGGCGTGCTCTATGCGCCGGATTACGTGATCAATGCCGGCGGACTTTTGAACGTCGCGGCCGAACTCGCGCCCGGCGGGTACGACCGCGACGCCACAATGGCGAAGGTGGCGAAAATTCCCGAAACGCTGGCCGATATCTTCGAGCGTGCAGAAGCGCAGGGCCGTCCGACGAACGATGTCGCGGCGGAAATCGCCTTCGAGCGGATCGATGCTGCGCGCTAAACCGGCGCCGCATCGACGCCGGTGCGCTACTTGATCCCGGTGAAGGCCGCCTCGCCCCAGACTTCACGAATGCGGGCGTCGCGGCCGCAGCCTTTTCGATAGCCCTCGTATGCGTCTTTTTTCTTGACCAATCCGAAGCGGGAAAGAATGCGCTCTTCGCTCCGATAATAGTTCTGGTGATAATCCTCAGCCGGCCAGAATTTCGCCGAGCCGAGAACGGGGGTTACAACACTGCCGCCGAGGGCGGCATTCGCTTCCTGCTTGGCCTTCTCCGCCGCGGCCTTCTGGTCTTCATCCAGCGTGTAAACGGCCGTCGAATAACTTTCGCCACGGTCGCAGAACTGCCCCCCGGCATCCGTCGGATCGACGGAGCGGAAAAAGATCTCCAGCAATCGGTCGTAGCTCACCTTCGCATCGTCGTAGTCGATCTTCACCACCTCGCGATGCCCACCTGAAGCATAGTTGCGATAAGTCGGGTTTTCGGTCTTGCCGCCGGCATAGCCGGATACCGTATCGAGCACGCCGGGCACCTTGTCGAAATCCGCCTCGACACACCAGAAGCAGCCGCCGGCGAAAATGGCGGTCTGCCGTTCGGCCGATGCCGGCTGCGACACCGCCACCATGGCGTTTAGGGAAAAGGCAGCGGCCAAAAGGAAACGTCGCAACATGAATGTCTCTCCTGTGTTCCCGCACAGAGCTACCGCGCCGGGCGCCGAATTCAAATCAAGCCGCTACACGCTTGCGTGAGGTGCAGTTCGGACAGGCGATCCTACCACCCATGGACTTGCAGTCTGTCGAGAGGCAGACTTGCTGCAAAACAACCGCACGGGTGAGACAACGATGCTGGGCATCCTCAAGAATCGAACCTACGGTCGCCTGTTCACGGCGCAGGTGATCGCCCTTCTGGGAACGGGGTTGATGACCGTCGCGCTGGGCTTGCTGGCATACGATATCGCGGGTGCGGATGCAGGCGCGGTGCTGGGCACGGCGCTCGCCATCAAGATGATCGCCTATGTGGGCGTCGCGCCCGTGGCGCAGGCTTTGGCCGACAATCTGCCCCGGCGCGCATTTCTCGTATCACTCGACGTGGTCCGCGCCGCCGTGGCGCTCTCCTTGCCGTTCATCACCGAAGTCTGGCAGATTTACTGCCTGATTTTCCTGCTTCAGATCGCCTCGGCGAGTTTTACGCCCACGTTTCAGGCAGTGATTCCGGACATCCTGCCCGACGAGCAGGCGTATACCCGTGCGCTTTCGCTCTCGCGGCTTGCATACGATCTCGAGAATCTGATCTCGCCAATGCTCGCGGCGGCGCTGCTAACCGTTATCAGCTTCCACTTTCTGTTCGCCGGAACGGTTGCAGGCTTTCTGATTTCCGCCGCACTGATCCTCAGCGTCACATTGCCCGCCACAAGCGCCGGTGTGCGCGGCGACTTTCTGAAACGCGCGACGCGTGGGATTCGGATCTATCTCGCCACGCCAAGGCTGCGTGGGCTCCTGGCGATCAACCTCGCCGTTTCGGCGGCAGGTGCCATGGTCATCGTCAACACGGTGGTCATCGTTAAGACCGGCTTCGAGCTGGGCGAAGTCGATGTCGCCTGGGCATTTGCCGCCTTCGGCAGCGGATCCATGCTGGCCGCGCTCGCGCTGCCGCGAATGCTGGACAGGATTGCCGACCGCCCCGTAATGATCGCCGGCGCCGGCGCTCTCATTGTCGGCACGGCGATCGGTGCCACGGTCGACAGCTATGGCGCCCTGCTGGCGCTCTGGCTGGTTCTCGGCATGGGCTACAGCGCAGCCCAGACACCGTCCGGACGCTTGTTGCGCCGCTCGGCACAATCCTCAGACCGACCCGCAATCTTCGCCGCGCAGTTCGCCCTCTCGCATGCCGGCTGGCTCATCTGCTATCCGCTGGCCGGACGCCTTGGCGCAAGCGTTGGCCTTGGCACCACATTTCTCATAATGTCAGCGATAAGCGCCATCGCCTTGCTGCTTGCCATCAGGCTCTGGCCAGCTCGGGAGGTGTCGCAGATTCTCCATGAGCATCCGGATCTGGAACCCGATCATCCGCACTTGCGCGCCCATAAGACGAACGGGCAGCATCGGCATGTCTATGTGATCGACGATCTTCATCCCCATTGGCCGAAAACCGCTTGAGCGGACGCAATTACCGATCCACAACGAAGAAGGGCCGGCGAAAGCCGGCCCGAACGCGTGTCGAAACCCTTCGATGCGAGCCCCGGTCTAGACGCGGCGCTCAACCATCATCTTCTTGATGTTGGCGATGGCTTTGGCCGGGTTCAGGCCCTTGGGGCAGGCCTGCGTGCAGTTCATGATCGTGTGGCAACGATAGAGCCGGAAGGGGTCTTCCAGATTGTCGAGGCGCTCGCCCGTCTTCTCGTCGCGCGAATCGATCAGCCAGCGATAGGCCTGAAGCAACACGGCAGGGCCGAGATAGCGCTCGCCATTCCACCAATAGCTCGGGCAAGAGGTCTGGCAGCAGAAGCACAGAATGCACTCATAGAGCCCGTCGAGCTTGGTGCGGTCCTCATGGCTCTGCTTCCACTCGGTCGCAGGCTCCGGCGTAACCGTCTGCAGCCATGGCTCGATGGAGGAGAGCTGGGCATAGGGAACGGCGAGATCCGGCACCAGGTCCTTGACCACCGGCATGTGCGGCAGCGGATAGATCTTGACCGCATCCTGCGCGACTTCATCCATGCCCTTGGTGCAGGCCAGCGTGTTGGTGCCGTCGATGTTCATGGCGCAGGAGCCGCAGATGCCCTCGCGGCAGGAACGGCGGAAAGTGAGCGTCGGATCGATCTTGTTCTTGATGTAGATCAGCCCGTCGAGAACCATCGGCCCGCAATCGTCCATGTCGACATAATAGGTGTCGACGCGAGGATTGGTCTCGTCGTCCGGCGACCAGCGATAAATCTTGTACTCGCGCAGGTTGGACGCGCCCTCGGGCTTCGGCCAGACCTTGCCCTCCTGGACACGGGAGTTCTTGGGAAGGGTGATTTCAACCATGACTTCCTCGGCTCAGTAAACCCGCGCCTTGGGCGCGATTTTCTTGGGATCGATGCCGCCGTCTTCCAGCTTGAGCATCGGGTCGATGTGGACCGGACGATAGTCCAGCGTCACCTTGCCGCTTTCGTCGACCCAGGACAGCGTGTGCTTGCGCCAGTCCTCGTCGTTGCGGCCGCCCATGGGGCCGTCCTTGTAGTCCTCCCGGGCGTGCGCGCCACGGCTCTCCTTGCGCGCCTCCGCCCCGAAGACGGTGGTGATGGCATTGGCCATCAGATTCTCCAGCTCCAGCGTCTCCATGAGATCGGAGTTCCAGATCATCGAGCGGTCGGAGACCTTGACGTCCGGCAGTTCCTTCCAGACCTCGGTGATGCGCTCGCAGCCTTGTTCCAGAGATTCCTGCGTGCGGAAGACGGCGGCGTCTTCCTGCATGGCGCGCTGCATCTTCTCGCGCAGATCGGCCGTCGGCGTGGAGCCGTCGGCATGACGCAGGCGATCGAAGCGCTCCATGATCTTGTCGCAAGCCGCCTCGTTAAGTGCGGGAACCGGCGCATCGCGATCGACGACCTCGCCGGCGCGGATAGCGGCGGCGCGACCGAAGACCACAAGATCGATCAGCGAATTGGAACCGAGACGATTGGCCCCGTGCACGGAGGCGCAGGCCGCCTCGCCGACGGCCATCAGGCCAGGCGCGACCGCATCGGGATCGTCCTTCGTCGGGTTCAGCACCTCACCCCAGTAATTGGTCGGGATGCCGCCCATATTGTAGTGAACGGTCGGCAGAACCGGGATCGGCTCGCGGGTCACATCGACGCCGGCGAAGATGCGGGCCGATTCGGCGATGCCGGGCAAGCGCTCGTGAATGACCGCCGGGTCCAGATGATCGAGATGCAGGAAGATGTGATCCTTGTTCTTGCCGACGCCCCGGCCCTCGCGGATCTCCATGGTCATGCAGCGCGAAACCACGTCGCGGGAGGCAAGATCCTTGGCCGATGGCGCATAACGCTCCATGAAGCGCTCGCCCTCGGAATTGACCAGATAGCCGCCTTCGCCGCGCACGCCCTCGGTGATGAGACAGCCCGCGCCGTAAATGCCGGTCGGGTGGAACTGCACGAACTCCATATCCTGCAACGGCAGGCCGGCGCGGGCGATCATGCCATTGCCGTCGCCCGTGCAGGTGTGGGCGGAGGTGCAGGAGAAATAGGCGCGGCCATAACCGCCCGTCGCCAGCACCACCATCTTGGCGGAGAAACGATGGATCGTGCCGTCCTCAAGGTTCCACGCCACGACGCCGGTGCACACACCATCGTCGGACATGATGAGATCGAGCGCGAAATACTCGATGAAGAACTGGGCGTGGTTCTTCACGGACTGGCCGTAAAGCGTGTGCAGAATGGCGTGACCGGTACGGTCTGCCGCCGCACAGGTGCGCTGCACGGGCGGACCGTCGCCGAAATTCTGCATGTGGCCGCCGAAGGGGCGCTGATAGATCTTGCCTTCCTCGGTGCGCGAGAAGGGCACGCCGTAATGCTCGAGCTCGTAGACGGCGGCGGGCGCCTCGCGGGCGAGATATTCCATGGCGTCGACATCGCCGAGCCAGTCGGAACCCTTGACCGTGTCGTAGAGATGCCATTGCCAGTGGTCGGGGCCCATATTCCTCAGCGAGGCGGCGATGCCCCCCTGTGCCGCAACCGTGTGCGAGCGGGTCGGGAACACTTTGGTGATGCAGGCCGTCTTCAGCCCCTGCTCGGCCATGCCGAGCGTGGCGCGCAGGCCAGCGCCGCCGGCGCCGACGACGACAACGTCGAACTTGTGGTCGACATAGGTATAGGCGTCTGCCGCCTTCTTATCAGTTGCCTTTGCCATAACCGGGTTCAGCCTCCGAGGGCGATCTTGACGAGGGCGAAGAGGGAGACGACGCCCAGAACGAGAGTGAAGAAGATGTTGCCGATCAAGAGCACGAATTTCGTTCCCTCGCCGTGAATGTAATCCTCGACGATGACCTGCATGCCGAGCTTCATGTGGTAGAGCACCGAAAGGAGAGCAAACGCCAGGAGCGCCGTGACAATCGGGTTGGCAATGGTCGCGCGGATTTCTTCATAGGATGCGCCATTGTTGGCGATGACGAAGCCGATGAAGAAGATGACCAGCGGAACATTGGCGATGGCCGTGAGACGCTGACGCCAGAAATGGTCGGTGCCCTCCTTGGCCGATCCGAGGCCGCGAACGCGGTTAAGCGGGGTGCGCATGTCGCTCATGATCAAAACCCTCCGCGAACAACGTAGCCAACAATCCACACCAGAACGGTCAGCACGATGGATGCCGCGATGTTGGCCTTGGCCATTTTCGTCGCCGTCTCCTTCTCGAGGCCGCGACCCGTGTCCCACACCAGATGGCGCAGCCCGCCGATCAGGTGATGGATCATGGCCCAGGTAAAGCCGAACAGGACCAGAAGACCGAACCAGGATCCGTAAATGCCATTGACCATATCGAAGGTCTCCTTCGAGCCGGCGGCAGCGGCAAGCCAGGCGACGAAAAGCACCATGCCGAAATAGAGCGCGCCGCCGGTGATGCGGTGGACGATCGACATCAGCATGGTCGGAATCAGGCGGTAGACTTGCAGGTGCGGTGAAAGCGGCCTGGCTTGGACAGTTGTGGATTTGCTCATGGCTTCCCCAATTCGATACCGGCGCGGCGGGGTGGCTGTTGCGAGAGCGACATCGGATCCCGAACTCGCGCCCTGCGGCTGTGGCTTTCTAATGCGGTTTTTGCAGTGCGTCAAAGCCGCAAAAACGATCTTCCATGCGATTACATCGCAGGCGGAACACGCGGCGACCGGCATTGCAAGGCTTCAAACGATTGAAGGCAAATTTTTTCCGGTCGCGCGCATTTGCGCTCAGCGGCGGCATGTGATCGGCACCTTGCCGCTGACCATCCAGAGCGCTTCGCTGCCCTCGATAACCACGGCATAGAGCGACTCGCCGAAGCGAACGCTCTGGCCGGGCGGCGATGCCGGCAGATCAAGCTCGAGACCGCGTGGGCTTATCACGGAGATACCGCTCCCCTTGGGCGTTATCGTCATTTTCATTGCATCGTCGCAACTCAGTTCGACCGGCCCGGAGAAAGCAAGCTTCGAAGACTTGCTCCCACCTTGTGGCGACGTCGCGACGCACCCTGTCAGCAACGCCGCGCATCCCAGGGCGCAAACGCCGGCAAGTCCGCGTCGACGCGGCCGCGAAACAAACGATCCTGTGGGTTTCATACTGCCTCTATTGCGTATCCGAATCCGGGGAGCGGTCGCTTCCCTGATCGAAACGAATGACGTGTGTGGTCCAATCGGCGGGCGCGGCCATGATCTCGTAGAGCTTGCGGCCCTCTTCCGGCTGGCGCGGCGCATTGAGCGCCAGGCGGGCCCAGCCGCGCTCCTCCGCCTGATCGGCGATCACGTCGACCAGCGCCTTGCCGATGCCCTTGCGGCGGTGATCGTGATGCACGAAGAGATGATCGACAAGGCCATGGCGCATGCCGGAAACCGGGTCCGGCAGATCGTAAAAGAGTGCGAAGCCCACAAGGGCGCCATCGAGACTGGCACCGACGATCTCGACGGCACGATCCTGAAGCAGGGTCTCGGCGTAATACTCGTCCGGGCGGCGCGGCGCGCCACGCTTCAGCGACTGGGTGTAGGCCGCCAGCAGCGGCGCCAGAACATGCGCATCCTTGAGACGCAGCGGATTGATGTCGATCTGATGATTCTCGCCCATGGAGCACCCTTCCCCGAAATTAACCACATCTGTCAATCGGCATGTTGGCGCAGCATGCTCCACGTGACAAAGGTTAAGAAAAGCTTAATTATAGAGCTCGAGGGGGCCACGAGGACTGAAGGAGCGATGGCGCATGCCTTTACGATCTTTGTTCGTGGCCGCGGCTCTGGCGGCCGCAGCCACGACTTTCCCGGCGATCGCCGGCGGTTTTCATGATGCCGGTCATGGCCGCGTCTATGCGGATGCCTATGGCAATCTGGTGATTCACAGCCGGGCGGGCTTCAAACGCATCATGGTCGGCAAGGGGAGCCTGGCCGACGACTACCGCGCGCTCGGCATCGAAGCGCCGCGCGAGACAGCCTATATGGAACGGCGGCGCGGCAAGCTCTATCTGCGCAGGGCCGCACCCTGCAGCGAGGGTGTTCTGATCAAGGGCCGTGGCTATATGTACGGCCTCTCGGACGGTGAACTGCCCGTGCTCGTCTCACCTTGCGACTGAGGAGCAGTTTTCGTTCGAACTTGCGAGCACGGGAGGCTCCATGAGCCGAGAGGCCGAAACCGCCCGCGCGCTGCGCGGCCACATCGACCAGATGCAGACCATGACCCGCTTCGTGCTGGCGACGCTGGCGCTGGCAAGCGGAGTTTACACCTATCTCGGGGTGCGCAGCCTGCTGGACGGCACGGCAACGCTCGTCTTTCTCGCCGCCGTCATTTATTCGGCGGCCGTTTCCGTCGGCATATACGGGTTCTGGACCTATCTCATCCGTTTCCTGCCGGAAATGCGCGACGCCGGTTCCCGACTGGCCCTGTTCGGTGTGATGGGCGTGGGCTGCCTCATGATCGTGGCCATGTCCTCGTGGCTCAACGCAGCGGCGCTGGCGGGCTCCGCCGCGGTCGAGCAGCATCTTGCCGAGACGCTCGAAGACTATACAAGCGACCTCGACCAGGCGCATTCCAATGCGCTCGGCGCATTGTCGCTTCTGCCCGACATTCAACGTGCTTCCGAGCGCTTTTCGCGGCTGGCGGAGGACGAGCGCAATTCCGGTGCGCTGACAGGCACCTCCGGCTCCGGCAGCGTGGTGCAGCTTTTGACGCAGATGTCGGCGCAGATGCGCGAACTGGAAAACACGATCCAGAATTCGCGCGAAACCGTGAGCGATCAGTTCAAACAGGGGCAAGACCGGCTCGCCGCCATGCGCACGCTGGTCTCGGCCCCAGGCCCCATCCAGCCGCGCTCCGACCGGTTTGCCGAAGAAGCGGTGGCGCTGGCCGGCGTTATTGCGGCGCTTGAACAGACTTCCATCGCACCCTCCGTGGCGCGTGCGGCAGCCGACCTCTCCGCCGGCTTCATCGCGCCGGTTGCCGATGGCCTCTCGGCCGATCTCGCCGGCCGCCAGGATGCGGTGATGGCAACGGTGCGCGAATCGGTGGCCGCCCAGTCAACGGCACTCTCGGATGCGGCGGCCGAAATTCTCGCTCAACCGAAAGTGGCGGAACGGCGCTATGTGCCGCTTTCGTCCGCCGAAGCCGTGCTGCGCTACGCAGGCAGCTTCCTACCGAGCTGGGCCGGCGCAATCTCCATCGACCTGTTGCCGGCCGTACTGGTCGGCGTGCTCGCGGTCGTTTTCGCCTCGATCCGCCGAGGCGAGAGCGAGTTGACAGCGGCCGACCGGATCACCGCCGCCGACATGATGCGCTCGCTCGAACTGCATGACACGATCATGGCGCGCAAGGCCGCCGCGACCGAGACCACGGCGACACTTGAAACTGGGAATGCACCGCAAACCGAACCCGAGACAGCGCAGAACATCACTCCGCTCTCAACACTCTCAGACCGCAAACGGCACGAACCATGAGCGACCATCCGGCCACCCTCGACGAAAAACCGAAGCGCAACCCGCTGGTGCGCTATTTCAGCCGCTTCGACGATGGCGCGCTAATGCGTTGGGCGTTTGTGGGTGTCCTGATCGGCTCGGCGACCGTACTCGGTATGGATCTGCGGGAACTGGTCGACCGAAATGGCGGACTCTGGCCGACAGAAAGCACAAGCCCGATGGAGCGCAGCGTGACGGTGTTGCCACCGGCAGTGGAAACCGGCGACGCGCGCGAACAGTCAGCCGATCCGCGCCAGTTCGTGCGCTCCAGGCGCGAGGCGCTGCGCGATCCGATCCGCTTTACGTTGAAGGCGGGTGGGGTTCTGGCCGCCGACGGAGCGATCGACCAGGGGGCCGCGGGGCGCTTTCAGGCCGAGCTCGATGCGCGCGGCGAATATGTAACCAGCGTGGCACTCAATTCGCCCGGCGGCTCGCTGGAGGACGCCATGGCGATCTCTCGCCTCGTGCGCGAACGCGGGCTAGCGACCAGCGTGGCGGATGGCGCGATCTGCGCCTCCTCATGCCCGCTGATTCTGGCCGGCGGCGTCGAGCGGCAGGCGGGAGACAAGGCGGCCATCGGCGTGCACCAGTTCTACGCGGCGGAACAGATGAACAACCCCGCTCAGGCCATGGCCGATGCGCAGATCATCACCGCACGGATTTCACGCCACCTCGACGAAATGGGTATCGATCCAGCGCTTTGGCTGCACGCGCTCGATACCCCGCCCCGCGCGCTCTACTATCTGACACCGAAGCAAATGAAGGACTATCGGCTTACCACGGGACCGTTGAAACTGGCGCGTTATTAGGCCGCGCGTATACGCAACGCGCATACAACCTGGCCCGCTGCAGCCGCATTTACGACCTTCATCGCGAGCACGCACTGCCGCCCAACCCCGATTCACTTAAGCGCGACAATCCGGATTGGCTCTCACCCGGGACGTTACGGTATGGCATGGCACGATGACCGCCGCAGGACGCCTGTCCCGCGGCGACGCGCCGAATAACCGATCAGCTCTTGGGCCACTCGCGGATATCGACGAAATGACCGGCAATGGCGGCGGCGGCTGCCATGGCCGGCGACACGAGATGCGTGCGGCCCTTGAAGCCCTGGCGTCCCTCGAAGTTGCGGTTCGAGGTGGAAGCGCAGCGCTCGCCGGGCTTCAGGCGGTCGTCGTTCATGGCCAGGCACATGGAGCAGCCCGGCTCGCGCCAGTCGAAGCCGGCGGCCTTGAAGATCTTGTCCAATCCTTCGGCCTCGGCCTGGGCCTTCACGAGACCGGAGCCGGGCACGATCATCGCATCAAGACCGTCCTTGACCTTCTGGCCCTCGGCGATCTTTGCCGCCTCGCGCAGATCCTCGATGCGGCCATTGGTGCAGGAACCGATGAAAACCCGGTCGACGGCAATGTCTGTGATCTTCGTGCCGGGGGTGAGGCCCATATATTCGAGTGCGCGCTTCTTGGAGAGACGCTTGTTTTCCTCGGCAATGTCGTCCGGATTCGGCACCACGCCGGTGACGGAGATGACATCCTCTGGCGAGGAACCCCAGGTGACGATGGGCGGCAGGTTGGCAGCATCGAGCCGGACAATGCGGTCATACTCCGCGCCCTCGTCGGTGCGCAGCGACTCCCAATAGGCGCGCGCCATGTCCCATGCCTTGCCCCTGGGCGCCCGTGGGCGGTCCTTGATATAGGCATAGGTGGTCTCGTCCGGCGCAATGAGGCCGGCCCGGGCGCCACCCTCGATCGACATGTTGCAGACGGTCATGCGGCCTTCCATGGACAGCGCACGGATCGCTTCACCCGCATACTCCATGACGTGACCGGTACCGCCGGCGGTGCCGATTTCACCGATGATGGCGAGGATGATGTCCTTGGCGGTGACACCCTCGGGCAAAGCGCCGTCCACCTGTATGAGCATGTTCTTGGCGCGACGCTGGATGAGCGTCTGCGTGGCCAGAACATGCTCGACCTCGGACGTGCCGATGCCGTGGGCCAGCGCGCCGAAAGCACCATGGGTGGAGGTGTGGCTGTCGCCGCAGACAATGGTCATGCCCGGCAGGGTGAAGCCCTGTTCCGGACCGACGATGTGGACGATGCCCTGACGCTCGTCATTGGCATCGTAATATTCGATGCCGAAATCGGCCGCGTTTTTCGCCAGCGCATCCACCTGGATACGGCTTTCCTCGTTCTTGATGCCGAACTTGCGGTCGGGCGAGGTGGGCACGTTGTGATCGACCACGGCGAGGGTCTTTTCCGGATGGCGCACATTGCGGCTGGCCATGCGCAGGCCCTCGAAAGCCTGTGGGCTCGTCACTTCGTGCACCAGGTGGCGATCGATATAGAGCAGGCAGGTGCCATCATCCTGGCTGTCGACCAGGTGATCGTCGAAAATCTTGTCGTAGAGCGTGCGTGCTTTGGTCATTTTGTTCATCCCTAGCGGAGCGAAATGGAAGGCTGGCCGGCTAATCTTTGTCTCGTTGCATTGCCTTCGCCCACGCGAGGGAATGCCGAGCCGGTTGGCGTGTCCGCCTAAGGCAGTCGGCTCAGAAGCGAGCCGGAAACCCGCGCGAAAAAGCGGCTCC
>NZ_CAJXGF010000088.1 GCF_913053745.1 uncultured Nitratireductor sp. | reverse complement strand
GGTCTCTGCCTCCGCAGGCTGCGCATCGGCGGCCTCCCCGACCTTCTGCGCCGTCTCTTCTTTCTCGGAAACCGCCGCGTCGAGCGCCTTCAGATGCGCGGCCACCTCTTCGGCCGGTTTGGGCTCTCCACGATAGCCGAGCCCCTTGAGAATCGCCTCCATATCGTCGGCCGTCGCACCAAGAATGGACATCATCGCCGGCGTGACCACGAAGGCCCCGCCGTCATAGCCGCCGTCCGGACGCGTCCCGGTTCCCGGCTTCCAGGAAAGTGCCGGCCGGATCAAATCGGCAAGTCGCTCCAGAATATCGACACGCACGGCACGACGTCCCAAATTGCGATAGCCGGCAAGGCCGTAAAAGGCTTTTTCGAAAGCCGGATCGGACACGATCGACGTGCGTCCGGCAGCAAGCGCATTGACCACCTCGCCATAGCCCGGCTTGTCCTTGGCATCGTTCCTGAGTGCCCAGAGCAGGGTAAGAAGGCCCGCCGGCGCAGGCTTGATGAGCGCCGGCACAAAAAGGTGATAGGCCCCGAAGCGCACGCCGAGGCGGCGCAGAGAGGCACGGGCATCCTGATCGAGCGCGCGCACATCCTCGGCCACGGTGCGGCGGTTCAGAACGCCGAAATTCTCCGCGATCTGAAACGCTATGCCCCGCGCCATGCCTGAAAGGCTTTCCGTATCGCGCAGGTCGACGAGCGGCTTGAGAAGCGATTCGATCTGGAAGTTCACGAAGCGTTCGGCACGGGCGGCAACCTTGTCGCGTGCCGGTCCGGTGAGCTGTTCGTCGGCCAACAGCACCACGCGTGGCTTCAACGCATCCTCGCCGGCAACAAGCGTCGCTATCGGCTGGCCGAGCCAGCGCAGAAAACCGTCGGAATCCAGCGCCAGATCGCCATTTCCGGAAGCCGCAAAACGCTCCGCACGCGTTTCGAACTCAGCGGCAAGCGCTTTCTGGGCCGCCGCCTTGACGGCGCGCGCATCCTCACCTTCCGCAGAGCGGTCGGCGGTGAAACGGAATCCTAGCATCTCACCAACGTGATGCCCCTCGACAAGGACTTCGCCAACTGGGCTGATTTCTGCTTCCGGCATTGCATTCTCTCTCAGGCGCTTCATGAGCACGGAAGTCCTGCGGTCCACAAAGCGTTTCGTCAATCGCTCATGCAACGCATCGGACAAACTGTCCTCAATCTCTCGTGTTTTTTCTTGCCAGTGTGTCGCATCGGCCAGCCAACCGGGCCGGTGCGACACAAATGTCCATGTGCGAATCTGCGCAATCCGTTGCGACAGCGTGTCGATGTCCCCCTCGGTGGACGAGGCGCGCTCAACCTGCTCGCCCATATAATCCTCATCGACATGGCCCATCCGCGCCAGATCGGAAAAGACTGCACCAACAATTTCCGCGTGCTGGGCCGGTGCGATGCGCCGGTAGTCCGGCAGCACGCAGGCGTCCCACAAGAGCGCAACGCGCTCCCGGCCTCCGGCCAGCGCCCGAACATCCTCGTCGCGCGACAGGAATTCGAGCACCCTGGCGTCGGCGGCCGGCAGGGCGCGGGTCAGCCCCTCGACGGGCGGTGTCGCATCGAGCGATGCCTTAAGCGCATCGACGCTGGAGAAATCGAACGAGGCGGAGCGCCATTGCAGCACCTTCACCGGATCGAACTCATGCGCCTCAATGCGATGCACCAGCTCATCGGCCAGGGGATCGACCTGGCCGGTAACGCCAAACGTGCCATCGCGCACGTGACGGCCGGCACGGCCGGCAATCTGCCCCAGTTCCGCCGGGTTGAGATCGCGATACTGGAAACCGTCGAATTTGCGGTTCTGGGCGAAGGCGACATGATCGACATCCAGGTTCAGACCCATGCCGATGGCATCGGTCGCCACCAGATAGTCCACGTCGCCGGACTGGTAGAGCGCCACTTGCGCATTGCGGGTGCGCGGGCTCAGCGCACCGAGCACCACCGCAACGCCGCCGCGCTGGCGCCGGATCAGCTCGCCAATGGCATAGACCTCGTCGGAGGAAAACGCCACGATGGCCGAGCGACGCGGCAGACGTGTGATCTTGCGCGACCCCGCATAGGTGAGCACCGACATGCGCGGTCGGGTGATCACCGACAGGCCTGGCAGAAGTTTCTCCAGAATGCCGCGCATGGTGCCCGCGCCCAGCAGCAGCGTTTCCTCGCGGCCGCGCAGGTGCAAAATTCGATCCGTGAAGATGTGGCCGCGTTCCAGATCTGCGGCGAGCTGCACTTCGTCGATGGCCACAAAGGCGGCATCGGTCTCGCGCGGCATCGCCTCGACCGTGCACACCGAATAGCGCGCGCCTGGCGGGGAGATCTTCTCCTCGCCGGTGACCAGCGCCACGTTCTGCTCGCCCACCCTGGAAACGACCCGCGAATAAACCTCGCGCGCCAGAAGGCGCAGGGGCAGACCGATCACACCGCTCGAATGCGCGACCATGCGCTCGATGGCCAGATGCGTCTTGCCCGTATTGGTGGGCCCGAGGATGGCCGTCACATCGCGACCAGACAGCACTCGCGGCTTGGCGTTCTGATTTTGGAAATTCATTGGGCCCGGAAAGCCGTCTACCTCAGCGTCAAAAGGCGAGCACACGGGTTAGCACGCTTTGCATCCCCATTCCAAGGCAAGACTGTCATTCCGCCGACAAAGACTGCCAATATCGCTCCCGTTTCCACGCGCTCGTTAAGGTTTGGAACGAGTCTGGAACGAATCGGCGACGAATCGCTGACTCGAGAACTTTCTTGGTTTGTTCACCCCAACATATCGTATGACGCTGCGTAAGCGGTCCCATATGCTGAATCGCCCTCTTTCCAGAAAGCCCGGAATGGGAACTGCGCGTTAAGATTTAGCCGAGCGTGAAACACCGGCTGACCGCGCATTCAAACAAGTGCAGGATTTTATTAATGTTTTTTGAAAAACCGTTAACACCGGCACGGGATCTCCACCGGTGCTGCATTAACACTTCGACCAAACCCGGAACGAATCGGCGACGAATCAGCGATACCGGAACGTTCCCGGTACGTTCACCGCTACATCTGGTGTTTTCCACCGGATATCGACAGACGGTCCACCGCTTATCCACATCCCGCGACGACGGGCATGAAAGCAGCGTTAACGAAGTTGCTTCAAATTGATACAGATTTTAACGGTCCGGGACACTGCGATCGATCCACAGCGCACCGGAAACACCCCGCGGCAGGGCGTCGTTTTTTATCAGACGAAGTATTGCCCGCCATTGACGGTAAGGGTCGAGCCTGTCACGAAGCCCGCATCGTCGGACGCCAGGAACAGCACCGAACGCGCGATTTCCGAGGCCTCTCCCAGACGCCCGACCGGAATCTGAGCGATGATTTTCTCACGCACCGCTTCCGGCACGGCCATCACCATATCTGTGGCGATATAGCCCGGACAGACCGCGTTCACCGTCACATTGAAGCGCGCGCCCTCCTGGGCCAGCGCCTTGGTAAAGCCGATCTCTCCTGCCTTGGCGGCCGAGTAATTGGTCTGCCCCATCTGACCCTTCTGACCGTTGATCGAGGAGATGCTCACGATGCGGCCGAACCTGCGCGAACGCATGCCGGAAAAAACCTGATGGGTCATGTTGAAGACACCGTTCAGGTTCACGTCCACCACGGCGCGCCAGTCTTCAGGCGTCATCTTGTGAAACATCACGTCCAGCGTGATGCCGGCATTGTTGATCAGAATGTCGACCGGGCCGAGATCGGCCTCCACCTTCGCCACCCCTTCCGCGCAGGCGTCGTAATCGGCAATCGACCATTTGTAGGTGGCGATGCCGGTTTCCTGCGTAAATCGCGCCGCCGCCTCGTCATTGCCTGCATAATTGGCTGCGACACGATAACCCGCCTCGTTCAAAGCTGTCGCTATCGCCGCGCCGATGCCGCGGGTTCCGCCGGTAACAAGTGCCGTTTTCATGCAGATCGCCTCTCCAAGATGAAGGTTCCCCGCCGCCTTCGCCCTATTTTGCCTGAGCGATAATGCGGCCGACGGGCGGCTGGAAACCGCGCGCCGGCAATCAGACTACAATGCTTCCACGCACATGGCGACGCCCATTCCGCCGCCGATGCAAAGCGTTGCCAGCCCCTTCCTGGCGTCACGGCGGCGCATCTCGAAGACCAGCGTGTTGAAGATGCGGGTGCCCGAGGCGCCAATCGGATGGCCGATGGCGATCGCCCCGCCATTGACGTTCACGACATCCGGATTCCAGCCCATATCCTTGTTGACCGCGCAGGCCTGGGCGGCGAAGGCCTCGTTGGCTTCGACGAGATCGAGGTCCTCGGCCTTCCAGCCGGCCTTTTTCAGCGCGCGGCGTGACGCCGGAATCGGCCCCGTTCCCATGACTGCCGGGTCGACGCCGGCCGTGGCCCAGGACGCGATGCGCGCAAGCGGCGTCAGGCCGCGACGCTCCGCCTCGCTCTCGCGCATGAGCACAACCGCGGCCGCGCCGTCATTGATGCCGGACGCGTTGGCCGCCGTGACCGTGCCTTCCTTGTCGAAGGCCGGGCGCAATTTCTGCATTCCCTCGAGCGTCGCGCCATGACGGATATACTCGTCATCGGAGACGACCGTCTCGCTCTTGCGGCTCTTCACCGTCACAGGAACGATCTCGTCCTTGAAACGTCCGGCCGTCTGCGCGGCTTCGGCCTTGTTCTGCGAGGCGAGCGCAAAGGCGTCCTGCTCGTCACGCGTGATCTGAAACTGGCGCGCCACATTCTCCGCCGTGATACCCATGTGATAGCCGTTGAAAGCATCCCACAGACCGTCGCGGATCATCGTGTCGATCATGGAATAGTCGCCCATCTTCACACCGGCGCGGAGATAGGCGCAGTGAGGCGAGAGCGTCATGGATTCCTGCCCGCCGGCGACGATGATATCGGCATCGCCGGTGGCGATCTGCTGCATGCCGATGGCAATGGTGCGCAGGCCCGAACCGCAAACCTGGTTGAGCACCCAGGCGGTCGTTTCCTTCGGCAGCCCGGCCGCGATCGATGCCTGGCGCGCAGGATTCTGGCCCTGGCCGGCAGTCAGCACCTGGCCGAGAATCACCTCGTCCACCTCTTCCGGTGCCACCGCGGACCGCGAAAGCGCCTCACGAATGGCGGTGGCGCCCAGTTCATGCGCTGGCACCGTGGCGAACGATCCGTTGAAAGAGCCGACCGGAGTGCGGGCGGCACTGGCGACGACAATGGCTTCGGCTGATGACATGGAAGTCTCTCCCTTGAGAAATGGCATACACGTGCAAATGTGCAGCCCTTATGACGGGCTGAGCTTGTTCTCATTTGTCGCGGCTAATCAGGGGCAAGTCAAACGGATGTGTGCAGCGCAGCAAGCCTTGCGCGCCGCCGAACGGAGCGCCCGTGTCTTCGCCACTGCGAAAACCGCTTTCATTCCATGGGATTTTGCGCATATCCTGCCCAAGGCAGATGCGGGGGCACGCGACGACGGCCCCGGCAAGCAGGGTGGCGGAAGGGCGCGACAGCGCCTTGCAAAGCCCTTAGTCCTTGAATCCAGGGCACCGCTTTCCAGGTCGACGCAAGAGACGGCCGGGCGCGAGGCCACAGACAACCGTGCTACGGGGAGGTCAGTAATGCCAGCCAAGGACGACCCGATCGTCATCAAGAAATATGCCAATCGCCGCCTCTACAACACGGGCACCAGCACCTATGTGACGCTGGAAGACCTCGCTGAAATGGTGAAGCGCGACGAGAACTTCATCGTTCAGGACGCCAAGTCGGGAGAAGAGATCACGCATACGGTTCTAACCCAGATCATTTTCGAGCTGGAGAACGACCGCAATGGCCAGAATATGCTGCCTGTATCATTCCTGCGCCAGCTCATCGCCTTTTACGGCGACCAGATGCAGATGGTCGTGCCAAGCTTTCTCGAGCAGTCGATGATGGCCTTCTCCAAGGAGCAGGAGCGCATGCGCGAGCAGATGAACAAGGCGTTCGGCACATCTTCCATGGACATGATGGGCATGTCGGCACCGATGAAGATGGTCGAGGAACAGACGCGCCGCAACATCGAGATGTTTCAGAACGCCATGCGCATGTTCGCACCGACGCCTCCCGGCGCCGGCCAGAATGCCGCCGCCGAAGACGGCGCGGGCGAAGATGCGCCGCGCTCCGATGATCTCAAGGAATTACGTGAGCAGATCGCCGCCATGCAGCGCAAGATCGATTCGATGGGCGGGACCTGAGCCGTTTAAGTCACACACGAAGACAGCCCATCCTTAACGCAAGTCGAGACATGCCCTCTCCCGTTCGTGAAACGCAAGCCATGCTGGCCGGCATGAAGCCGGTTCTGAGCGAAGGCGCCTACGTCTTCTGCAACGTGGAGCCGAGACTTGCGAAAGCGCTTTTCGAGGGAGCCACGGGCTTCTTCGCGGAGGCGGAAGGCACGACGCTTGTGCTTCACCTGGCACGCGCCGAAGCGTTGGGTTTCGACACGCGGATGCCGATGCGCCGGATCGTTCTGGAGATCTATTCCGCGCTCGACGGCGTGGGGCTTACCGCTGCGGTGGCCACGGCGCTGGCGAACGAAGACATTCCCTGCAACGTCATCGCGGCATTCCACCACGACCATATCTTCGTGCCCGAGAACATGGCCGAAGAAGCGCTTGCGGTCCTTCGCGCGGTACAGAAACTGGCGCAGGCAAAAACCGATAGCGCAAAATAAAAGACCGGCCATTGGCCGGTCTTTCCAGAAATCCGTGCCAGAAAGGCGCTTATGCGTCCTTCGGCTCCAGAACCTGACGGCCACGGTACATGCCGGTCTTCAGGTCGATGTGGTGCGGACGACGCAGCTCGCCCGAGTTCTTGTCTTCGACATAGGTCGGCGCCTTGATGGCGTCGGCCGAACGGCGCATGCCGCGCTTCGAAGGCGTCGTTTTCCTTTTTGGTACAGCCATTGTCCTGCTCCGCTAATCGGTCAAAGGCCGTTGCGGCCCCTTGATCCAGGGCCCAGCATCTCGGCCGGGAATTGGAAGTCGGCGTGCCTATACACCTCTAAACTGGTTTTGGCCAGTGGGGCGTGGCGCATTTTTTGGAGAATTCCGGCGATCAAGGTCCCAGACACCCAACGTAACCGCCCGCTCGGCGGGCTCGCTGCTCGATGTTTGCGGCCAGCCTGTTCAGCCCGCGCGACGGTTTGGCGGGATTGCGTTCGAGAGGGTTGGGGAGCGCGACCGTCAGAAGCGCGGCCTGGCGGCGTGTGAGCTCGGCGGCCGATCGGCCGAAATAATGCTGTGCGGCAGCCTCTGCGCCATAAATGTTCGGCCCCCACTCGGCGATGTTGAGATAGATCTCCAGGATCCGCCGTTTTGAAAGAAGCAGGTCGAGATAGACAGCAAGCGGCAGTTCCAGTCCCTTGCGCACGAAGGAGCGCCCCTGCCACAGATAGAGGTTCTTCACCGTCTGCATGGGAATGGTGGAGGCGCCACGCGCCCTTTCGCCGGACAACGCGTCGCTGATGACGAGGTTCAGCGCCGCCCAGTCGATCCCTTCATGGGCGCAGAACTGGCCATCCTCCGACATCACCACGGAATACTGGATCAGGGCGCCCATCTCATCGAGCGATCTCCATCTGCGATCATAACCCGTGAATGTCGCCAGATCCCGCAGCATCAGGGTCGAAACCGGATGCACCACCGGCGCGCGATAAAGAAGCGTCAGCGCGACCGGAATCAGCGCCAGCACAACCAAAGCGAAGACGAGGCGGCGAAAAATCCACCCCAGCCAGCCCCGGCCGCTGCGAGCCCTTGTGCCGCCCCTGCGGCCGCGACGCCGGCCGCCTCTGGCCGACATCCTTTTCTCGGGATCGACTGTCGGGCCGCTCAATCCTGTCCCCCTGACGGTTCGTTTTCGATATTCGCATTCGACTTGTATCGGCCACGAAAGCAAATGCCGACCACCAGAGAACCACTGCCGGGCGCATGCCACCAGCAGAATTTTCGAGTTCGACATTCGATCTCGAGGCCGACATCACGCAGGTATCGAATGTTAAATTCATTCCCCAAATGTGACGTTGCACCTCAAACGCCAGCCTTTCGCATAGCGGTCGGCGGCTTCCGGTGCAATGGCGTCAATAATCGGACTTGACCCCGGCGCCCTTTGACGGCATCGCTCCCGCCATGGACGAAACGACGACACTTCCGTTTGACGTAAAACTTGCCGCCAGCGCGGAGCTCGTGGAGAACACGCTGCGGAAACTGCTCGACGGGCGGCCGCTGGAGGGCGAGCTTTATCGACCGGAGCGCCTGCTCAAGGCCATGCGCCACGGTGTGCTGAACGGTGGCAAACGACTGCGCCCCTTTCTCGTGCTCGAAACGGCGGCGCTCTTCGACGCAAGCGACGACACGGCGGCACTGCGCGTGGCCGCCGCCTTGGAATGCGTGCATTGTTACTCCCTCGTCCATGACGACCTTCCGGCGATGGACGATGACGATTTGCGCCGCGGAAAGCCAACCGTACACCGGGCGTTTGACGAAGCGGCGGCGATTCTCGCCGGCGACGGCCTGCTTACCTATGCATTCGACATTGTGAGTGCGGTGGAAACGGCGTTGCCCGCCGAGGCAAAGCTCGCGCTCGTCAACAAGCTCGCACGCGCTGCCGGCATCGGAGGCATGGCAGGCGGACAGGCACTGGACCTCGCCGCCGAGGGTGGCAACCTCGACGAAGAAGACATTCTGCGTCTGCAAGCCATGAAGACGGGTGCCCTCATCCGCTTTGCCTGCGAGGCCGGAGCCGTGATCGGTAACGCCCAGCCGGCGGACATCGAGCGGCTCGGCGAGTTCGGAGCCGCCATCGGCCTCGCCTTCCAGCTCGCAGACGATTTGCTCGATCTGACGGCCAGCAGCGAAGCGATGGGCAAGGCGACCGGGAAAGACGCGGCTGCCGGCAAGGCGACGCTCGCAAGTCTGAACGGCATCGACTGGACACGCCGTCAGCTCGACGGACTTGTCGCACAGGCCGGAGACATTCTCGAGCCGTTCGGCGAGCGTGCCGAAACGCTGCGTCAGGCCGCCCGTTTCGTGGCCGACCGGCAGAAATAAGACCAACCCGATTCGCCGAAATTCTTCTTGCCGGGCAGCACGTCCGCCCGTCATGTTTCGCTGCGGCGGTTTTTACTGAAGCGGCCCCGACTTTCCCGATTCCAGACCTGTAGAAACGCATTCTTTTAGCGTTAATCGGGCATTAATCCAGATGCTCAATTCTTACGAAAACGGGGATGTCTTGGGAAGAGTAATGCCTACTGTAGGTACACAGCAGTATATGCGCGCGCGCTTGGTCGTGCTTCTGATCGGGTTCGTCGTCGCTGTCGCAACGGGAACCGGCTTTCTGCTTTGGCAGACGCAAACCACCAAGAATCACGTGCGTTTTGGCGCCTTCATCAGCCATATGGCAGATGCCACCAACGACGTGATTCATAACGCGCTGCGGCTGGAGCAGGCCGAACTGCTTTCCCGGGGCGATGCATCCCAGGCGAAACCGAGTCACGACGAGCTTGAACTGGCGCTGACACAACTCAACGATGCTTATCAGTCGCTGGAATTCGCCACCAGCGGAGAAGTCACCACGCTGGAAAGCCAGCGCCTCAGCCAGCAACAGGCAGGTGCCACCCAGACCCGGCAAACCGCATCGGTCGCCACGGACATAACGGGTTATCCCGTCCCCGCCTCGGTGCGGCGCATCTGGCTTGGTGAAAACGGAGCGACAGCGCTACGCACGCAAATTCGCGACATCATTTCGCTGGCGAACAGGCTTGAAGTGTTCACCGATTACCAGAACGCGACGGCACGCCGCCTCTTCAAACAATTGCAGACGCTCGCCAACACGCAGGTGCGCCCTGAGCTCAAGCAAATTTCCGATTCTCTCAGCGCGGAGATGCTCGACAGCCACGGAACGTTGCAATGGGGTCTCTTTGGCGTGGCGGTGGCGATGGTCGCGGCAAGCCTGATGCTCGCATTGCGCATCTTCGTGCCAATGATCAAGCGCATCTCCAATGCGCATCAGGACTTGCACAGCGCCAATATTTCACTGGCCGCCGAGAAGATTAAGGCTCAGTCCGCCGACCGGACCAAATCGGAGTTTCTGGCCAATATGAGCCATGAAATCCGTACACCCATGAACGGGGTGATGGGCATGGCGGAATTGCTCGCCCGGACGAATCTCGATCAGCGTCAGGCGATGTTCGTTGACGTGATCGTCAAATCAGGCACCGCGCTTCTCACCATCATCAATGATATTCTCGACTTTTCGAAGATCGACGCAGGCCAGCTCAAGCTCGACGAAGCGCCGTTCCGGCTTGGCGAAGCCATCGAGGACGTGGCGGCACTCGTGTCGTCGCGCGTTGCGGAAAAGGATCTCGAACTCATCGTCCGTGTCGATCCGGAATTGCCGCCCTCGTTCATCGGCGACGTCGGTCGTTTTCGCCAGGTCGTCACCAATCTTGTGGGCAATGCGGTCAAGTTCACCGAGCGCGGTCATGTGTTGATCGACGTTTCGGGTCAGATCGACGGCGATGCCGCCCGGGTGGCGATCCGCATCGAGGACACCGGCATCGGCATTCCCCAGGACAAGCTCGATGCCGTTTTCGACAAGTTTGCGCAGGTCGATTCGTCATCCACCCGTCGCCACGAAGGCACCGGCCTCGGGCTCGCCATCGCGGCACGGCTTGTCGAGCTGATGGGTGGCACGATCGAGGCCACCAGCGAAGTGGCCAAGGGTTCCACCTTCGCCTTCACGGTTCCGTTCGCCGTCGACAAGGCCAATGCGCGACCGGCGACTGCTCCCGTCGACGTTTCCGGCGCGCGTGTCTTCGTGATCGACGACAATCCGATCAATCGCGAAATCCTGCAGGAACAGTTGAAAAGCTGGGGTTTCGAATGCGCGGCCGCCGAAAGCGGAGCCGTGGGCCTGGCCTTCCTGAAGCGTTCCGCGCAACTCGACGCGCGGGTGGATTGCGTGATCCTCGACTATCAGATGCCCGACATGAACGGGGCCGACGTTGCCAAGATGATCAAGGCCGATGCGGCGCTCGCCGACATACCGCTGCTGTTGCTGACCTCGGTCGATCAGACGGAGACGAGCCGCTTGATGAACGAATGCGGAATTGCGGCGCATCTCAACAAACCCACCCGTTCGTCCATGCTTTTGGAGACACTCGTCTCGCTCATGCAGGTCAGCCGCGCGATGCCGGACGGCGCCCGGGCTGAAACGCCGCGTCTGGTAAAGCCCATCCAGATTCACGCATCGACCCCCATAGAGCGCGGCCTTTCGAGTGCACGCAACGCAAAAGGCACATTGGACGTGCTCGTGGCGGAAGACAACGAAGTGAACCAGCTCGTCTTCAGTCAGGTGCTGGATGAGCTCGGCCTCAAATACCGTATTGCCGGTAACGGCAAGACCGCTGCAGAAATGCATCGGGCGCTGAAACCGAAACTGATCCTGATGGACATTTCGATGCCGGAGATGAACGGCTACGAGGCGACGGCGGCGATCCGCGAGCTGGAAGCCATTACCGGCGAGCACACGCCGATCATCGGCATCACCGCGCATGCGCTCAAGGGCGATCGCGAGAAATGCCTTGATGCCGGTATGGACGATTATCTGCCCAAACCGATCTCGCCGCAGAAACTGGCCGACAAGATCGCCCATTGGCGAAACGATGGGGAACAGTTCTCCGCGACGGCCTGAGACGAACAGGGTAGGACAATGCCCACCCTAGTCCCGAATTTGAGGCAGGTCTTCAGGTGGGACCTGTAAGCTCGGGATCTAGAGATCGTCCTGCATGATCCGCCCCGACGCGTGAATGCAGACCATGTCGAGACGCTCGGCGCCCACATTGGCGAAGCGATGCGGGGTTTGCGCCGGGACAACGATAATGTCGCCCGCATGCGCCCGCGTGGTCTCCCCGTTCACCGTGAATTCGGCTTCGCCCGAGCGTAGAACCCAGGTTTCCGAATAGGGATGCTTGTGCAGACCCGTCGCGTGTCCGGGCGGGCTGTCCATGATGAACATCGACACCTCGCCGCCATAGGGCTCGCCTTCGAAAGTGACGGTGCCTTTCGGGCTCGGCGTCTGCTCGGAACGGCGAATAAGCTGATACATGACAATCTCTCCCTTCAGACTTTTCAAAGTCGGCACGAAAGCACCCGGTCGGTGCCTTCGGAAAGTATCTTGCCATAAAGATATCTCTTTTTTATCTTGATGTAAAGATACATTTGGCACCCGAAGTCGAGCGAGAAAGGGTAGCGCAGGAAATGCGCGTTATCGCATACGCCGCGCAACGACACGCACCGCACGCGGCCTTCCACGTTCGACCGCGATCCGGTGAACGCAAAACCTGCTGTCAGAAGGAGCGGGAAAACTACTCGGCGGCCTGTCGGGAGCCGAAACGCTTCTCGATATAGTCGCCAACCATCTTTTCGAACTCGGCAGCGATGTCCCCGCCACGCAGTGTGGCGGCTTTCTTGCCGTCGATGAAGACGGGCGCGGCCGGGGTTTCCCCCGTGCCGGGCAGCGAGATGCCGATATCGGCATGCTTGGATTCGCCCGGCCCATTGACGATGCAGCCCATCACGGCGACCTTCAGGCTTTCGACACCGGGATACTTCTTGCGCCACACCGGCATGTTCTTGCGCAGGTCGCCCTCGATCTTCTGGGCGAGCTCCTGGAACACGGTCGAGGTGGTGCGCCCACAGCCCGGACATGCCGCGACCACCGGCAGAAACTGGCGGAAACCCATGGTCTGCAGCAGCTCCTGCGCCACCTGCACCTCGCGCGTACGGTCGCCGCCGGGCTCCGGCGTGAGCGAAATGCGGATCGTGTCGCCAATGCCCTGCTGAAGCAGAATACCCATTGCCGCCGACGAGGCGACGATGCCCTTGGTGCCCATGCCCGCTTCGGTCAGGCCCAGGTGCAGCGAATGGTTGGAGCGCCGCGCAAGCTCGGTATAGACCGCGACAAGGTCCTGCACCTGGCTGACCTTTGCCGAGAGGATGATGCGATCCCGGCCAAGACCGATTTCCTCGGCAAGTTCGGCCGAAAGAAGCGCCGACTGCACGATGGCTTCGCGCGTCACTTCCTGCGCCGTCATGGGCGAACCCTTGTTCTGGTTCTCGTCCATCAGGCGGGTCAGAAGCTCCTGATCGAGCGACCCCCAGTTAACGCCGATGCGCACGGGCTTGTCATGCTTGATTGCCGTCTCGATGATCGCGGCGAACTGCTTGTCCTTCTTGTCCTTGAAGCCGACATTGCCAGGATTGATACGGTATTTCGCCAACGCTTCCGCACAGGCCGGATGGTCGGCGAGAAGCTTGTGGCCGATATAATGGAAGTCGCCGACGATCGGCACGAAAATGCCGATGCGCTCCAGCCGCTCACGGATGCGCGGAACAGCGGCGGCGGCCTCGTCGCGATCGACGGTGATGCGCACAAGTTCGGAGCCCGCAAGATGAAGAGCGGCCACCTGTGCGACCGTGCGGTCCACATCGGCCGTGTCCGTGTTCGTCATCGACTGGACGACGACAGGGGCATCCCCGCCGACAATCACATTGCCGACCGCAACGCCCACCGCATCACGCCGCGGGAATGGCGAGGAGAAATAGCCGCTCACAGATTTGCTGGCCGTGAATGTTCCGGTCATGGGGGAACTGTCCCGTTTTCAGCCGTATCGGGTTTGAGGTGGCCGAGACCGGCCGGAATGTCAATGGCGCTGAAGCGCATTTGAAGCGACAGGCTCGCTTGACAGGCGCCGCATCCGCCGCTTTGCTGCAACGCAGCATTACGCCAAATGGGACAAGAGGCCAAGCCATGCGGGACGGACCGAGCGACAAAAGCCGGACGGCGGTAATAACCGGCTCGACCTCCGGCATCGGCCTTGGCGTGGCCGAGGCGCTGGCCGGCATCGGCTGCAATATCGCATTGAACTCGTTTACCGACAACGCCGAAGACCGCGCCCTTGCCGAGCGCATCGCGGAGGAGCATGGCGTTGCGGCAATCTATATCAGCGCCGACATGTCGGACCCGTCGGCCTGCCGCAATCTCGTCGAACAGGCGGCATCGCATTTCGACGGGATCGACATTCTCGTGAACAATGCCGGCATTCAGCATGTCGCGCCGGTCGAGGATTTTCCGGTCGAGAAGTGGAATGCGATCCTGGCGATCAATCTTTCGTCATCCTTCCACACCATCGCCGCTGCCATACCGCATATGAAAAGAGCCGAGGGTGGGCGCATCGTCAACATCGCCTCCGCACACGGGCTGCGCGCCTCGCCCTTCAAATCCGCCTATGTGGCAGCCAAGCACGGCGTCGTCGGGCTTACCAAGACCGTGGCGCTGGAACTCGCGGAAACCGGCATAACCTGCAACGCCATCTGTCCCGGCTATGTGCTCACACCGCTCATCGAAGCGCAAATTCCCGATCAGATGAAGGTGCACGACATGGACCGCGATACGGTTGTGCGGGAGGTGATGCTGGCCAAACAGCCGACGCGCGAATTCGTTACCATCGAGGAACTGGGTGGCCTGGTCGTCTTCCTGTGTTCCGATCATGCCGCCCAGGTCACGGGCACGGCGTTGCCCATGGACGGCGGCTGGACGGCTCAGTAAGGTCGCCCAAACGTCTATCGGCGGCTCGGCTGCGCGGCGGCCATCGAGATCTCGAGAACACGCACGAGCCGGCGCGCGCCTTCGATTGCAGGCTTGCCGCAAAGACCGCGCATGCGCATGCCTTCCAGGCCATCCAGCAAAATCTCCGCAAGCCCGCGCGCGGAAAGTCCCTGCGCTTCCAGCTCT
Organism: uncultured Nitratireductor sp.; assembly: GCF_913053745.1. Classification (GTDB taxonomy): domain Bacteria; phylum Pseudomonadota; class Alphaproteobacteria; order Rhizobiales; family Rhizobiaceae; genus Nitratireductor. The sequence goes on along the minus strand of NZ_CAJXGF010000088.1, from coordinate 4,858 downwards.
GCCCCTGTTCGCGCGGCCTCCTCAGCCACCGCCGCCTCCACGACGGCCGTCAGTTCGTCGCGCCAACCGGCTATAATATCGGCGGCAAGCTTGTTCTCCATATCGAGGATTTCCTGCCCATGCGCGGACTGGTCGATGGTCTCGATCAAGCCGAACAATGCGCGGTCGAGTGCCGTCATCATGCGTTCGCCGAAGGTGCCCTCGACCTGCAATCCCCGCCGCGCCCCATCGACCGATTGCGCGAGAACACACGCTCCGATAGCCCGGAAAATATCGGCCTTGTTGCGAAACTGAAGGTAAAGCGCCGGTCGCGAGACATCCGCGGACCGGGCTATGTCGTCCATCGTCGTCCGCGCAAAACCGTAGGCCAGAAAAACCTTCATGGCGCCATCGAGGATACGCTCTCGCTTCGGATCATCGGTACATCGGGCGATCAGATTCATTGCGTGCACTTTCTTTTCTTTTACGATTGACAAAATAACGAATTTTGTCAATATGTCGCAACTTTCGCGCGACCCGCGTGCAAAGGCCGTTTCTGTGCGTTTGCGGTTTGGCTCCGAGCCAACGTTCGTTGATGTCAGGAGCGATAGCCGTCTGGCTTTTGTAAAGCCTGCGCTTGCGATATAGGAGCGTGCTTTTGTCGCGAGGTACGGGCTTTCAGCTTTTGCGCCTGTGTGAATTGAATTCTGCGCGAACAGTACCCATATCGCGCCAGTCCTTTATCGACGGGCGGGCTCTATCGCATCGGAAAATGACATGCCGAAGATAAGGTTGCATAAACTTGCCGCGATCGCCGTTCTCGTCGCGACAACCGCCTGGATCGCCACCGGAGAGTTTTCTTCGGTCGGCAGTGCCAGCGAAGAGGCGCAGACCGTTGCGCAACGGCCCGAGAACAAGCAGGCCGAAGCGCAAACGGTTACCGTTGCCACACCTCCGCGCATCGATCATTCACGCACCATCCATGTTTCCGGAAAAACCGCAGCGGACAAGCGTTCGGCCCTGGCCCTGCGGGCCGGCGGCGTGGTCGCGGAACTGCCCGTTTCCAAGGGTGACCGTGTCGAGGCCGGCGATCTGGTCCTGAGACTTGAGACCGAGGGCAAGGAAGCCGCCGTGGAGACCGCACGGCAGGTGCTGGCCCAGAGGCAAGCCGAGTCCGAGGCGGCCGACCGCCTTGCCAAATCCGGCAACCTGGCGCGGCTGCAACTCGACAGCGCGCGTTCGGCGCTCGCCACCGCGCGATCGCAGCTCGAGGCGGCCGAAGCCGACCTCGCCCGCGTCACCGTACGCGCGCCATTCAAGGGAATCATCGACAAGGTCGACGTTGAACTCGGCTCGTCGGCCATGCAGGCTCAGGAAGTCGCCACACTGATCAAGCTCGACCCGGTCGTCGCGGTTGGCGAGGTCAGCGAACACGACCTCGGCGCCGTCGACACGGGGGACGAAGCGGAAGTGCGGCTTGTCAACGGCTCCACCGTGAAGGGCAAGGTCCGCTTCGTCAGCCGCGAGGCGTCCGAACAGACCCGCACCTTCCGCGTGGAAGTGGCGATCCCCAATCCGGAGGGCAACATACCCGCCGGCATGACCGCGGAAATCAGCATCCATGCCGAACCGGTGGAAGCTGTGGCACTGCCCCGCTCGGTGGTGACGCTGAACGAGGATGGCGAACTCGGCGTGCGCGCCGTCAATGGCGACAGCGAGGTCGTCTTCTTTCCCATCGATCTGGTCGACGACACCCCGCGCGCGCTCTTTCTCGCCGGCATCCCCGCCGATGCCCGCGTGATCGTTTCCGGCCAGGATCTGGTGACCGAAGGCGATGCGGTGAAGGCCGAGATGGCGGACCAGAAGCTTATTCAGGAACTGGCCGGCGTTCTCGCCTCCGAGATGACCAGCCGCTGAGGCAGCTTGAAAAGGCGAAGATCTTTCGCCCAGGAGGCTGCAAGACAACGAAACTGAGCGCCTCCATTCTCAGGAGAACGATGGCGGTGCGCTGACGGGACAAGACAGGACCTGCCCGATGGACATCGTCCGTATCGCAATTCACAACGCCAGACTGACCTTATCCATCCTGCTCTTCTTCGTGATTGCCGGTGCGCTGGCTTATGTCAGCATTCCGAAGGAGGCCGAGCCGGACGTTCCGATCCCGATCATCTATGTCAGCCTCACCTATCAGGGCATTTCGCCCGAGGATTCGGAACGGCTCCTGCTGCGCCCAATCGAGACGCGGCTGAAGAGCCTCGAAGGCGTCAAGGAGATGCGATCCTCGGCCTATCAGGGCGGCGGTTTCGTGCTCGTCGAATTCCAGGCGGGTTACGATTTCTCCAACGCCATCGAGGATGTGCGCGCCAAGGTTGCCGATGCACGGCGCGAACTGCCGCAAGGCGCCGAGGAACCCTCCGTGCACGAGGTGAACATCTCGGAATTCCCGATCCTGGTCGTGACGCTCGCCGGCAATGTGCCGGAGCGCGTTCTGTCCACCGCTGCGCGCGAGCTCAGGGACCGGGTCGAAGAGATCCCCGGTGTTCTCGAAGGCACGCTCCAGGGCTCCAGAGATGAGCTGGTCGAGGTTCTCATCGATCCGATGAAGCTGTCGTCCTATGGCCTGCAACTCGATCAGATGATCGAGGGCGTCGGCGCATCCAACAGCCTGGTTGCCGCCGGCTCGCTGGAAGGCCAGGCCGGACGTTATGCCGTCAAGGTGCCCTCGCTGATCGAAACGGTCGAAGACGTGGCCAATCTGCCGATTGTCTCCAGTCCGGATGCTGTGGTGCGAGCCCGCGATCTCGCGTCGATCCGTTCAACCTTCAAGGACGCCGAGACGATTACCCGCCTGAATGGCCGAAACGCGATCGCGATCGAGGTGAAGAAGCGCGTCGGTGCCAATCTGGTGGAGACGGTGGATGCGGTGAAGGCGGCCGCCACCGCGTTCGAGCAAGCCACCGACGGCGACATCACAGTGTCCTACAGCCAGGACAAGTCGGTGATGATCCGCGACATGCTGAGCGATCTTCAGAATCACGTGCTGATTGCCGTGATCCTCGTCTTCATCGTCGTTCTCTACACCCTGTCGGGTCGCGCATCGCTGCTGATCGGCCTTGCCGTCCCGGCTTCATTCCTGATGGGCATCTATGCCCTCTCGCTCGGCGGCTTCACCGTCAACATGGTGGTGCTGTTCAGCCTCATCCTGGCGGTCGGCATGCTGGTCGACGATGCCATCATCGTGACGGAATTTGCCGAACGTCGCATGACCGAGGGTATGGAGAAGGCGCAGGCCTTCGAACTGGCCGCAAAGCGCATGGCCGGTCCGGTGATCGCGGCAACCATGACCCGTATCGCCGCCTTCTCGCCGCTTCTCTTCTGGCCCGGTATCGTCGGCGAGTTCATGAAGTACCTGCCGATCACGCTGATCGTGACCCTGAGCGCCTCGATGATCTACGCGCTCATCTTCACACCCACGCTCGGCGCCATCTTCGCCAAGGCGCATGTGGAGGAAGAGCAGAAACCGGACGGCTGGTATATGGGACTGGTGAAGCACGCCATTCGCTTCCCCAAAACCGTTCTGCTCCTGACCGTTGGGCTTCTTGGCGGGATCATCTACGCCTATTCCCAGTATGGTGCGGGCGTCGAGTTTTTCCCCGAGGTCGAACCCGAATACGGTTTGATGTATGTCCATGCGCGCGGCAATCTCTCGCTGGAAGAAATGGACCGGCTCACAAAACCTGCCGAGGAAACGCTTCTCAACTGGCCCGGCATCGAGTCCGTTTACACACGCGTTGGCAAGACCCGCGGTGGCGGCCAGGATATCGACGAGGACGTGATCGGCGTCATCCAGTACGAATTCATCGATTGGCGCGAACGCGAACCGGCCAGCAAGATCCTCGACGATCTGCGGCGGAAACTTGCCGGCACGCCGGGCGTCGAGATCGAGGTTCGGGTTCCCGAAGGCGGCCCGCCGACTGGCCAACCGATCCAGATCCGCCTGTCGGCCGCCGACCCGACCGACCTGAACGGCCAGGCTGCGAATGTCGCGCGGGCCATCGGCAACGTGCCCGGGGTCATCGACATTGCCGATGGCTTGCCACCGCCCGGCATCGACTGGGCGATCAAGGTCAACCGGGCGAAAGCGGCGCAATACGGGATCAGTCCCATCTCCGTCGGTACCGTGGTCCAGCTCGTGACCAACGGTCTCAAACTTTCGGAATATCGGCCCGCCGGCGTCGACGACGCAGTGGATATCCGCCTGCGGCTGCCGGAAGACCGGCGCACATTGTCGACACTCGATCAATTGCGCGTCCAGACGGCCCAGGGACCGGTGCCGATCTCCAATTTCGTGTCCCGCGAACCGGAACGTTCGACGGGCATCCTGAACCGCATCGACGGCCAGCGCACCATCGTCGTGAGCGCCAATGTGGCAAGCGGCTACCAGGTGTCGGCTGTGCAGGCCGAGGTTACCCAGACGCTTGCCGATATGGACCTCGGCGCCACACGCTGGAAACTGGCTGGCTCGAACGAGGAAAGCGAGGAGGCCAGCGCCTTCCTCTCGAAAGCGTTCGGCGCCGCAATCTTCCTGATCTTCGTCGTGCTGCTCGCCCAGTTCAACAAATTCACCAGCGTGCTTCTCGTGTTGATGACCGTGGTGATGGCGACCATCGGCGTGTTCCTCGGTTTGCTCATCACGGGACAGCCTTTCGGCATCGTCATGTCCGGTATCGGCGTCATTGCGCTGGCGGGCGTTGTGGTGAACAACAACATCGTTCTTATCGATACCTACGACCGACTGCGACGCGAGGGTTGGAAAAAGCAGGAGGCCATTCTGCAGACCTGCCGCGAACGTGCACGTCCGGTGATGCTGACGGCGATA
>NZ_CAJXGF010000087.1 GCF_913053745.1 uncultured Nitratireductor sp. | reverse complement strand
GGCGATGAAGGCGAGCCTCGCCGAAAGCGGCGAGGGAATGCCCTTTGCGGCCCTTGCCGACGGCCCGTTGCGCAATTTCTTCTTCCCGGCGCAACAGACCACCCTGATCCCGTCGCTGCAATGGGACGGCGCCGACCTGTCGGGCCTGTTCGACTATCTCGAACAGGGCGAGACGCCGCCGCTGGAGGCGACCGGCCTGATCTCGGTCGGGCGGGCCGAGGCCACCGACATGCAGACCCTCGTCAATGGCAAGCGGGCGAGCTTTACGGAATATTCCGTGCTCGAGCCGGTCGAGTTCGAGTGGCTGGTGCCGACGAAAATCAGGGCCACCTCGCGCGGCATGCTCACGGACATGACCGCCTATGTGCCGGCGGACGAGCCGGAATTGCTGGCAATCGTCAAGGACCACGGTCTCGACAAGCTGTCCTCCGAAGGCTCGCTGTCCTGGGCCTATGATGCCGGGGAGGGGGCGGCCGACCTGACCTATGACATCACGATGCAGGATTTCGGCGATGTCGACATGAATTTCGGCCTGTCCGGCGCGCCGTTGCCGCAGCTCTACCAGGCGGTGACGACCGAGAACCCGATGATGCTGATGGGCATGGCCGTCGACGGCCTGTCGATCCGGATCAGGGACCGCGAAATGGTCGACACTGCGGTCGAGATCGCGGCGCTGCAGACCGGCCAGGACGCCGGCGAGCTGCGCGACAGCCTGCCGGCGATGCTGGAGCTGGGCTCGGCCCAGGCCGCTGCCGTGATCCCCGAGATCAATGACTATGTCGCGGCGCTGTCGGCCTTTGTCAGCGACGGCGGCACGCTCGAGATCGCGATGACGCCGGACGAGCCGGTGCCGCTGATGACGCTGATGCTGCTGTCGCAAACCTCGCCGCAAATGATCCCGTCAACGCTGGCGCTGCGTGTCACCCACGACGAGTAGGCACTCTGTTCCGGCGCGTTTCCGGACGGTGAACCGGTGTCCACTTCCCCTGGAAACGCGGTTACAGGCTTTCCTCGACGACGCGAGGCTGGCGCCCCGCCTGCCATGCATCGATGCAGAAGACGATCACGGCGAGCCAGATAAAGCCGAAGCAGATCGCATGGGCGAGGGAGAAATGCTCGCCATAATAGAGGCCGACGAGGAATTGCAGGGTCGGCCCGAGAAACTGCATGAAACCGATGGTCGACAGCCGCAGCCGCCGCGCCGAAATCGCAAAGCACAGCAGCGGCACCACCGTCACCGGCCCGGCCAGCAACAGCATGCCGATCATGCCCGGTTGTTCCGGCACGAAGGCGGAGGTGCCCTGCATCTGCAGCCAGACGAGCCAGCCCAGCGCCGGCAGCACCAGCCACAGGGTCTCGAGGAACAGGCCCGGCATGGCGCCGACATTGACGGTCTTGCGCATATAGCCATAGACCGTGAACGAGCCGGCAAGGACGAACGAGATCCACGGGAAGACGCCGCCATAGAGGGTCAGCACCGCAACCCCGAGAGCGGCCAGGGCCACCGCCGCGACCTGGCCCCGGCGCAGCACTTCCTTGTTCACCACGACACCAACCAGCACGAAGACCAGCGGGTTGATGTAATAGCCCAGCGCCGCCTCGACCGTGCGTCCCGCGGCCACCGCCCAGACGTAAACACCCCAGTTGATCGAGATGAGCCCGGCGGTCAGCGCGGCCAGCGCCAGCGTGCGCGGCGAGCGGAACGCCGCCTTCAGATCCGAAGTTCTGCCGAGCAGGAGCAGGATGACACCGGCGACCGGAACCGACCAGATGACGCGGTGGGCGACAACCTCATAGGCCGGGATGTGGGCCACCGCCTTCATGTAGAAGGGCAGCCCGCCCCAAAGCAGATAGGCGCCAAGCGCGAAGGCGAAGCCGGATAACGGCTCGCGCGGTTGCGCGGACAGGGCCGTGTTCTTGTTTGCCGCGGTCTCGGACATCGCGGTCCAGTACACCCTGCACAAATTTGCGGCAATCGGAGGATTGTCACCGCGACAATCAGAGGCCTGCGGCCGGCTATTCGGCGGCGGCGAGACCGGCGTGGCCTCGGTTCTTCATCAGCTTGAAGGTGATGGAATCCATCAGCGCCTCGAAGGAAGCGTCGATGATGTTCTCCGACACTCCGACGGTCCACCAGCGCATGCCGGACGCATCGGCGGATTCGATCAGGACGCGTGTGATAGCCTCGGTGCCGCCATTGAGGATACGCACCTTGTAATCCGCCAGCGCGAGGTCGGCGATCTCGCTCTGATACTTTCCAAGGTCCTTGCGCAGGGCGATATCGAGCGCGTTGACCGGGCCATGACCTTCGGCGACCGACATCAGCGTCTCGCCGTCCACCGTCACCCGAACCACGGCTTCAGACACTGTTTTCAGTTCGCCATTGGCGTCGAAGCGGCGCTCCACCATGCAGCGGAATCCGTCGACCTGGAAAAATTCCGGCACCCTGCCGAGGGTACGCCGCGCCAGAAGCTCGAAGCTCGCATCCGCGCCCTCGTAGGCGTAGCCTTCAGCCTCACGCTCCTTGACGAGCGAAATCAGCGTATCGAGGCGCGGATCGGCCTTGTCGACAGCGATGCCACGGCGCTTCAGTTCGGCAATGAAGTTCGACTTGCCGCCCTGGTCGGAGACCATGACACGACGTGTATTGCCAACGCTTTCCGGTGGCACGTGTTCATAGGTCTCGGGCTCTTTGAGCACGGCAGAGGCGTGAATGCCGGCCTTGGTGGCGAATGCGGACGCTCCCACATAGGGTGCTTGCTGCTCTGGCGCGCGATTCAAAAGCTCGTCGAACGCATGGGCCAAGCGAGAAAGATCGGCAAGTTTGTCCTCGTTAATGCCGGTTATGAAGCGTTCCGCGTAGGTGGGCTTGAGGGCCAGCGTCGGCAGGATGGTTACCAGATTGGCGTTGCCGCAGCGCTCGCCGATGCCGTTCAGCGTGCCCTGCACCTGCCGCACCCCCGCCTCCAGCGCGGCCAGCGAATTCGCCACTGCCTGGCCCGTATCGTCATGCGCATGGATGCCCAGATACGCGCCGGGAATGCCCGTTGCGATCACCGCGCGCACAATTTCCTGGATTTCCGCTGGCTGTGTGCCGCCATTGGTGTCACACAACACCACCCAACGGCTGCCAGCGTCATAAGCCGCCTTCGCACAAGCAAGCGCATAATCCGGATTGGCTTTGTAACCATCAAAGAAATGTTCGCAATCGACCATCGTCTCCTTGCCGGAAGCAACCGAAGCCCGGACCGATGCGGTGATCGATTCCAGATTTTCCTCATTCGTGCAGCCGAGCGCAACGCGGACATGATAGTCCCAGCTCTTGGCAACGAAGCAGATCGCATCGCTGGCCGATTGCAGTAGAGCGGAAAGGCCCGGATCGTTGGATGCGGAAACGCCCGCACGCTTGGTCATACCGAATGCGACGAACGCAGCCTTTGACGTACGCTTGCTTGAAAAGAACGCCGTGTCGGTGGGGTTGGCTCCCGGATAGCCGCCCTCGACATAGTCGAATCCGAAATCGTCGAGCAGTTTTGCTACGGCGATTTTATCCTCGACGGAAAAATCAACGCCCGGTGTCTGCTGGCCGTCGCGCAGTGTCGTATCGAAAAGATAGATGCGTTCCTTGTCTGCCATCGTCATCTGCCCGCGAATTGGTCGGTTGCCCGGATCAGGCGGTCGAGAATGCCGGGCTCGGAAAAGGCGTGTCCCGCCCCCTCGATCAGATGGAACTCGGCATCCGGCCATGCCTTGTGCAATTGCCACGCATAATGGGCAGGACATGGCATGTCGTAGCGGCCATGAACGATGACACCGGGTATGCCGGATAGCCTAGATGCATCGCGCAGGAGCTGGCCCTCCTCGAACCATCCGCCATGAACGAAAAAATGATTCTCGATGCGCGCAAAGGCGATGGCGAAATCGTCACCGCCGTGCTGCTCTGTAAGGCTGGGGTCGGGCAATAGGGTAATCGTCTCGCCTTCCCACAAGCTCCATGCCTTTGCCGCCTCGAGTTGAACGGCGCGGTTTTCCGATACCAGGCGCTTGCGATAGGCGGCCATGAGATCGCCGCGTTCGGCTTCCGGGATCGGGGCGATGAAACGTTCCCACTTTTCCGGAAACATCTGGGACACCCCGAACTGGTAGTACCATTCGAGTTCGGCACGGGTGAGCGTGTAGACCCCCCGCAGAATAAGTTCCGACACATGTTCGGGATGTGTCTCGGCATAGGCGAGCGCCAGCGTAGACCCCCAGGAACCGCCGAAGACTTGCCATTTATCGACGCCCATCATCGCACGCAGCCGTTCGATGTCGGCCACCAAATGCCACGTGGTGTTGGCTTCGAGCTCCGCATGAGGTTTCGAACGACCGCAACCGCGCTGATCGAACAGCATCACGTCGTATTGACTCGGATCGAAGGCACGGCGATGGGTGGGCGAGCAGCCGCCGCCAGGTCCGCCGTGCAAGAAGACCGCGGGCTTGGCGCCACGCGTTCCCGCACGCTCCCAATAGATCGTGTGACCATCGCCCACATCCAGCATGCCGCTGTCGAAGGGCTCGATTTCGGGATAAAGCGTGCGCAATTCAGCCATTCTTACTGTCTTTCCGTCCATTTGCGGGCAACGGCCATTCGTCCGTTTCATGATCGGGGTGCTGATACGAGACCAGATCGCGCAGAAATTCCACCGCGTCCGCGTCTTCCTCGGATGTGTAACCAGGCAACGCCGACAGGTTGTCGGTATAGGGCAGTTTGCCTTCCATGCCCCACTGAACGACGGGTGCGATTTCCTCCGGCTGGTCGAAGGTGGCTATCGTTATCGCCAGGCCGTCGGGAACCTCGTAGGTGAGCGGCGTGCCGCATTGCGGGCAAAAGCCGCGCAGCACATGGCTGGACGATCGGAAGCGTTTCGGTTCGGCGCGTGTCCAGGTAAGTTTCGCATCGCGTATGGAAACCAGCGGCAAAATGATATTGCCGCTTGCCTTCTGGCACATGCGGCAATGGCACACGGACGCCTCGCCGAGCGCCCCTTCGATATGGAAACGAACCGCCCCGCACTGGCAACCGCCGGAATAGACGGGCTTGTTGTCGAGACTCATCCCGCATCCTTTCTAGGCTGGCTTATGACAGACGGCTTCCACATTGTTGCCGTCGGGATCGAAGACGAACGCACCGTAATAGTTGGCGTGATATTGCGGCCGAGGGCCGGGAGCGCCATTGTCGCGGCCACCGGCTTCAAGGGCTGCCTTATAGAAGGCATCCACCTCTTCGCGTGTGTTGGCGGTGAAGGCGATGTGCTTGGATTCGCTCGCCGGCGCGCCTTCCGTCAGCCAGTAGACCGGCCAATCGCGACCATAGCCGCCCACCTTGACACCATCCGTGTACTCCGGTGGCACCATTTTGAGCAGCGAGGCGCCGAGTGGAGCCATGGCCTTGTCGTAAAACGCTTTTGCACGCTCGAAATCCGCCGTCCGAATACCGATGTGATCGATCATCGTTTTGTCTCCCATTTGGTGCGGCGTTCGCCACTTTCAGAATCCTTGTAATCCATCAACTGGATGCCCTGTGCCGCCAGCTCGTCGCGAATGCGGTCGGCTTCGGCGAAGTTCTTTTCGCGCAACTGCTTGAGCCTCTCTTTGACCGCCCGTTCTACGGAGCCTGCATCGATGGATGCCTCCGATGCCTTGGCCGCAAACCATTCGCTCTCGGTCCGGCCAAGCAGCCCGAGAAGGCCCGCGCTCGTCTTGAGAGCCTGCCTCGCCTCACCGCTGCCTCTGGCCGCCTCGCCACGCAGTTCGTGCAGGCCAGCGATGGCGCCCGTCGTTCCAAGATCGTCGCTGAGCGCAGCCACCGTATCCGCACACCCGATAGCGCCCGTCTCGACATCGCCGACGGCGCGATACCAGCCGTCGAGCACGGCTTGGGCCTCTTCGAGCTTGCGCACCGAAAAATCGATGGGTTCGCGATAATGGGTCATCAGCATTGCAAGCCGCAGCACCTCGCCCGGCCATTTCCGGTCACCGAATTTCTGCGTTTCCAGCAAGTCGTGAATGGTGACGAAATTGCCCTCGGACTTGGACATTTTGCGCCCCTCCACCTGGAGGAAACCGTTGTGCATCCAGTAATGGGCCATGACATCGCGGCCATGGGCGCAGCAGGACTGCGCAATCTCGTTTTCGTGGTGTGGGAAAATCAGGTCGAGGCCGCCGCCGTGGATATCGAATTCCTCGCCAAGATAGGCCGCCGACATGGCTGAGCACTCGATGTGCCAGCCGGGCCGGCCGCGGATCGCCACCGCGGCACCGTCCACAGTGAATTGCGCATCCCAACCAGGCTCCTCGGCCGACGACTGCTTCCAGAGGACAAAGTCAGCCGGATTCTTCTTGTGCGCCTCGACGGCGATGCGCGCGCCTGCCTGCTGGTCTTCCAACTTGCGCTTGGACAACCCACCATAGGCCGGCATCGAAGCGGTATCGAAAAGAATTTCTCCTTTTGCCTCATAGGCATGGCCGCGATTGATAAGGGATTGAATCAGGCTGGCCATATCCGTCAACCCATCGGCACGAGGCAAGACGAATTCAGTGGCGCGCGGCTCGATCGTAGGCTCCAGGCAACCGAGTGCTGCGACATCGGCGTGATACTGATCGGCCGTCTTGCGCGTGACTTCGCGGATCGCTTCATTGAGCGGCAGGCGGGGGTAATCGCGCCGGGCGCGTGCATTGATCTTGTCGTCGACGTCGGTGATGTTGCGCACATAGATGACGTGATCCTCGCCATAAAGATGGCGCAGCAGGCGGAACAAGACATCGAAGACGATGGCCGGGCGTGCATTGCCGATATGGGCATAGTCATAGACCGTCGGCCCGCACACATACATGCGGACATTCTTCTCATCGATGGGGACGAAGTCCTCTTTGGCCCGCGTCAGCGTGTTGTAGACCCTGAGGCCCTTGAAACCGTTCGTCATCCTCGCCTTCCGTTTTCAACCCGTCGCCATACTCAAGCGACACGCATATTGCGGGCATGGTTCACTCCGGCCGTCTGGCCTGGGCGTTTTTCTCGTCGGAAAGGGAGGGCGAAAACGTCCGGACCAGCGGTTTGGCGCTAGCCGATAATGCAAATACCGATAATGGCACACAGCGTTTTCATAGGCGTCCTTATCGCCGCCGGTGGCTGATGCGTCAAGACTAAAAGCTGAAAGCCAAAAGGTTGGGGATCATGGCGAAACCCGGCTTTGCGGCCCGAAAGAGGTATTGCAAGCAAAATGGCAATGTGAAGGAAATGTTAAGGCTGATGCGGCAATTTTAAGGATGCGTCTTCCGACGGGGCTGTCTGTCAAGATTTTGTCGGATTTGGTCCCCATCTGCGCGGAAGGGACGACAACGCGGAACCAAGGATTAGTTATGCCCCGCGACATGAACAAGCCAGCAGAGTACCAAACCGAACGGGAAAAGCTCCTGCTTAGCCAGTATCACGCGGTTGGACCGGCAGCGATCAATGCCGCTCTGCAGTGCAAGGCCGAGAAGCCTGCACCGGCGCCGAAACACACCCCCTACGACACGCAGACCGACTAAGGTTTCGCTCCGGCGTGTCCGGAGCGGGTGGCAAGGGGCAAGACGGTTTCCTGACATCGCGGGCGCGGTGAAATGGACGCTGTGCACCTCATTTCACGCTTCAATGCGACGACGGCATCAAGTGATGCGGATATTTCGCTTGGATCTCCGGCAGACCGCGTGTGATGTGTCGGACCTTGCCGAGCGTTAATGAGTCCGTCAAATGAGGAACGATCCGTTTTCCCATGGCCTTTGGGAGAAGACCGCCCACCCGGCTCCACCGACCCATGCCCTGACCGAAGCGGTTATGGCCGAGGTGGCCATCATCGGTGGCGGCTATACCGGACTTTCCGCTGCGCTTTGCCTTGCGGAAGCGGGTACCGATACCGTGCTTCTCGAGGCCGACGAGATCGGCTTCGGCGGCTCGGGACGCAATGTGGGCCTCGTCAATGCGGGTATGTGGGTCATGCCCGACGATCTGCCAGGCATTCTCGGAGAGTGCCATGGCGAACGTCTGCTCGCGCTTCTGGGCGATGCACCGCGGGTTGTGTTCGACTTGGCCGAACGGCACGGCATGGAATGCGAAGCGATGCCAGTAGGCACATTGCATTGTGCGGTAGGCGAAAGCGGCCTCAAACAAATCGGAGAACGGGCCCGGCAATGGAAGGTTCGTAGCGCTCCGGTGAGGTTACTGGACCGACAGCAGACCGAGAGAATGGTTGGCAGCGCCGCTTTTGCCGGCGCGCTTCTCGATGAACGTGCGGGCACCATTCAGCCGCTTGCCTATGCACGCGGTCTCGCTCATGCGGCCACCAAAGCCGGCGCAAAGCTGCACACCGGCTCCCGCGTGACGAAAGCGCAGCGGAGCAGAGATGGCTGGCTGCTAGAAACACCGCAAGGCGCGGTGACTGCGCGGCACGTAATCGTCGCGACCAACGCTTATACCACCACGCCCTGGCCACAGATTCGCGAAGAGATCGTTCACCTCCCCTATTTCAATTTCGCCACCCCGCCCCTGCCCCAAACGGTGAGAGACAGGATATTGCCCCAGCGTCAGGGTGCGTGGGATACGAAGCAGGTTCTCACTTCTTTCCGCTGGGATCACGATGGGCGGCTGGTCTTCGGAAGTGTTGGAGCGCTGAAAGGCACCGGCCAAGCCGTTCATCGCGCCTGGGCCGAACGTGCCATCGCCCGCCTGTTTCCGGAGTTGAGGGGAATTCGGTTTGAAAGCGGCTGGTACGGCCATATCGGGATGACGGCGGATCATCTGCCGAAATTTCATCGCCTCGACGATAATGTCATCGGTTTTTCCGGTTATAATGGGCGCGGAATCGGCCCCGGCACGGTGTTCGGCAAAGCGCTTGCGGAATTGATTCTGGGCCGCATTTCAGAAGAAGAACTCCCCCTGCCCGTCAGCGATGTGACGCGCCAGTCCTTCAGAGGAGTGCGCGAGGGCGTCTACCGGTTCGGCGCAGAGGCCGTTCATCTCATGCGGACCATCGCTTAAAAGAGATCAAGCTGGCCACCATCGTTTTCAGGCTTCGGATCGGAGCTTGCACCTTCATGGCGGTCAACGCGGTCCTGCAACTCCGGACCGGCATTGGCCACCTTGTTGACCCTGTCCGAAACAGGCACAGCCTCGAAGAAGCCCGGCTCCGCAGGCTTCATCAGATCGCCCACATGGCGCGGTTCCCGGTTGAGACAATCGAGCCAGCGGTCGAAATCCTCGGGCTTGATCACCACGGGCATGCGATGATGGATACCGCGCAAATCCTCATTGGCTTCAGTCGTAAGGATGGCGCCCGTGTCCATTTCCGCACCTCCGGGCTCGGACCAGCTTTCCATCAATCCGGCGAAAGCGATCAGCCCCCCATCGCGTGGCCTGATCCAGTAGGGCTCGGCCCGTTTCGATCCCACCCGGCGCCATTCATAGAATCCATTTGCAGGAACCAGCGCGCGGCGGTGTCGCATCGCGGTGCGAAACGACGCCTTCTCAGCCGCCGTTTCGGATCTGGCGTTGAAAAGCAGCGACAGATCGGCCGGATTCTTCGCCCAAGACGGTATGAGTCCCCAGCGCACCAGCACACTCTGCCGTGCCGGTAAATTGGAACCGGCCGCTCGTGTCGGCCCCGACAAGGCCATAAGGATAGGTTGCGTCGGGGCGATATTGTAACGTGGGGGGAACGGCTCGAAATCCGTGACGGCCAGCAAAGACTGCACGGCATCCGGTGTGTCGTTCAGGGCGAAGCGACCGCACATGAGTCACGACCGCCCCGCCGCTTCGTCATAGAGGTAGCGATCATAAAGACGCTCTGCATCGCGGACGCGGCCTTCGGCAAGGAACAGGTCCGATTCCTTCAGGGAAATCCGGTTGCGCACTTTACGGCGTTCCTCGCCCTTGGCCGCATCGTCCAGATCGTCATAAAGCCGCTCGAGTTCACGCTTTAGCCGGTCGTAGTCTGACCGGGCGTCATGAACGCGCTTGCCGACGCGATAGGCGCTCTCGAAGCCCGCGGCGACATCCGACGGACAGGAATTGGCGTAGCTGCGCCCGTCTCGTCCCTTGCTCAATCCGTTCTGCGGTGTGCAATAGCGGCGGATGCCTTCCTCCCAACCCGTTCGCCAAGCATTCTCATCCACCGGCAAATCGAATTTCGCGCATGCTTTCCGGTGTTGCTGCACATGCGAGATATTGCGCCCCGCAGCACCATCGTTGCGTCCCAGTTCGCTCCAATTCACCGATTCGCATTCGGACTCGTTCAACGTCGCGCATGCCGACAGTGACAACATGAACGCCAGACCGGCAATCAGCCCTGTGCTCCGCATCCCCCGCAAGGTTGCCTCCCTAAGCTTATCAATACATAAAAGCGTCAGGTCGGACTGTTGGCGATCGACGGCGAGGATGCAAGGTTTGTGCCTATGAAATCGGAGGAAATCCTGGCTGTTTCTGCAGCGGTCTTGCAAGAGGAAAGGTTTCTTCTTGTACGCCGTGGCCGCGCGCCGGCGAAGGGTCTCTACGCGTTTCCCGGCGGTCGCGTGGCGGTTGGGGAAACGCTCGAACAGGCCGTCGCCCGTGAATTGCTCGAAGAGACCGGGCTGCGGCTGCATACAGCTCGCCCCTACCGCGAAGTCCTCCTGAATGGAGACGACGAGCGGCAGGTTTTTCGGCTGACCGTATTCCGCGCCACCGTTGCAACCGGCACGATCATAGCCGGAGACGATGCCGGCGAAGCAGGATGGTTTTCGCCCCACGAGATTATCGCCATGCCGCTGACCGACAGCACGCGCGAAATCATTGAAGAACTGCAACAGCTCTCCGATAGCTGACTATTTCCCGCGTCACGCCCTCAATCTCGCCACTTTCTTGCAGGTCTTGTGATTGCCTTCTGGCGATCATGGGCGTTTGACAGTCGTAGCCCGCTGGGAGACAACACGGCATGCATAGTGGTTCTGCACGTTACGGCCTTCTGGCCGCACTTCTTATGGTTGCGCCCATGGCGCATGCAAACGATGCAAACTATGAAACGCCGCTTCTGAGGCTCGCCGAAGTGCTTGGCTCGATCCATTATCTGCGCAATCTGTGCGGTGAGGAGACGGGAACATGGCGCGCGAAGATGGAAGAACTTCTCGACACGGAAGATCCGACAGCGGCACGCCGGGAGAAGCTGATCGCCAGCTTCAACCGCGGCTACAGGGCATTCGCGGGTACGTATGAAAACTGCACGGATCAGGCGATGACCGCCATCGATCACTATATGAACGAGGGCTCGCGCCTTTCCACCGAGATCGTACAGCGCTACGGAAACTGAGACGTGACAATGACGCAGTATCTTCTACTGAACGTCCAAACGGCATCGAACAGGCGCGATCGTCTGCGGTGGCGCGGACGTCTGCTGAGCGGTCTTACAGCACTCGGACTGTTGGGAGGGGCGGCCTCCCCGGCCGTCGCTCTCAGCGAGTTGCATCAGGTGGAGCCGGTCGAAGAAGAAGCAGACACCGACAGTGTGGAGCGCATACCGCTGCCTCCGCCCATTCGCTCGCCGGATGCAAGCAGCGCTCCCGGCGGTGCCGAACCTGCCGATGAAACGGTGCCGCTGGAAGACACCCCGCTGCGCGACGTTGTCCGCCCTAACACTGAGATCGGAAAGGAACTGCCGCAGGTTATTTATGACCTAGAGCAACTTCCCGAGCCTGTGCAGAGGATGCACGGACTGATCGTCGAAGCGGCTAAAAGCGGTGATATCGAACGCCTGCGCCCGCTGATCGGCAGTGACGATGGCGGAACACGCCTTTCGCTCGGCGGCCTGGATGGCGATCCGCTGGACTTTCTCCTCGAACTGTCGGGAGATGAGGAAGGGCAGGAAATCCTGGCTATCCTGCTGGAAGTCTTGCAGGCAGGCTATGTGCATCTCGACACAGGCACGCCCCAAGAAATGTATGTTTGGCCTTACTTCTTCGCCATACCGCTCGAATCGCTTGACAAGAAGCAACGCGTCGAACTGTTCACGCTGGTCACCGCAGGCGACTACGAGGATATGAAGAGTTTCGGCGCCTATATCTTCTACCGGGTCGGAATCACGCCGGAGGGGCGCTGGGCGTTTTTCGTCGCCGGCGATTGATCGATTCTTGCAATCTCCTGCAATCCCCCCATATCCGAAGAAGAATCAGGGAGGTGTGCCGATGGAGGGGATAGCGCAATCGCGTGGCGATGTGACCGCATCGCCGCAAGTTCCGGGCAGACGCGGGCGTCTCGTCCGGCGCATCGTTTTGTTTCAGGTCAAGCTCATGGCCGACGGTCTGCGGGATGTCGTAATGAGTCCGCTGTCGCTTGCAGCGGGTTTGTTCGGCCTGTTGTCGCGCAATGGGAACTGCGAACTCTATCTTGATCGGCTGATGCGCTTCGGTCGCGAGACGGATCACTGGATAAACCTGTTTGACCATCGAAGCGCCCCGAACCACACCTCTTCACCCTCTCTCGACAATATCGCAGAACAGATTGAAGACGCGATCCGTCGCGATTATGACAACGGCGGCTTGAGCGCCAGGAGTGCGCGCGCCCTCGCCGAGGCGGCAATGCGCCTGCGGGAAAAGGCAGGGCGGTGAGCCAGGAAACATCGCTCGCGGCACTCATGACAAGTACCGGGTTGTCGCCGACCTCAAAGCATCCTAGCTAAGAGGTTCAAGCCCGTTGTCGAATCCATTCCGGATCAGCCATGCCGACCTGCCGCCTAGAAAATCGCGCCCTCTTTCAATTGCGGGGACCCGAGGCCGAGCACTTCCTTCAGAATGTGATCACCACCGATCTCTCGGCACTTGAAGACGGAGAATGTCTGCCAGGCGCGTTGCTTACACCGCAGGGCAAGATTCTGTTCGATTTTTTGATTTCGCGCGCTGGCGACAATGCCCTGCAAATTGAGTGTCGCACGGACATTGCCGCCGACCTGGTAAAGCGTCTCCGGCTTTACAAACTGCGGGCAAAAGCCGACTTTTCCGAAATAGAACAACGCGCTATCGCAATTTCATGGGAAATTGATTCCGCTCCTTCGGACCTCCATACAACGCCGCTTGACCGGCGTTTTCCCAAGTCTGTGAGCGTTCGCCGCCATTATGCCGACGCTCCGGTGGCCGACAGCGGCGAGGAAAGCTGGAACGGACTGCGAATTGCAAACGCAGTTGCCGAAAGCGGCAGCGATTTCGAACTGGGCGAAGCATTTCCTCACGACGTGCTGTACGATCAGAATGGTGGTGTCGGGCTCAGGAAGGGCTGTTTCGTCGGTCAGGAAGTGGTGTCGCGAATGCAACATCGCGGTACGGCTCGCCGACGGCTCCTGATCGCAAGCGGCGCAGACGCCCTGCCACCCGCTGGAACCGAGTTGAGAGCTGCCGGGAAGCCGCTCGGATCCCTCGGCACGGTCTCAGGCAGAAACGCTCTGGCGATTGTACGGATCGACAGGGTCAAGGATGCCATGGATGCAGATACCCCGATTACCGCCAAAGACATTGCGGTAACGCTCGCCATCCCGAACTGGGCGAGTTTCACCTTCCCCGAAACCGCCGAAGACGTGGGTTGATGCCGGCGACTTCCAAAACCGCGGGCCCGCGCGCCTGGCAGCGAATGCTGTCCGGTCGCCGTCTCGACCTTCTCGATCCCTCCCCGCTCGACGTGGAAATCATCGATATCGCACATGGTCTTGCGCGCGTCGCGCGTTGGAACGGGCAGACGAAGGGCGATCACGCCTATTCCGTCGCACAGCATTCTTTGCTGGTTGAGCAAATTTTCTGCAAGATCACACGCGACGTCACACCAGAATGCTCGATGGCAGCTCTCCTGCACGATGCGCCGGAATATGTGATCGGTGACATGATCTCTCCCTTTAAGGCAACACTGGGCGACGATTACAAATCCGTGGAGAAGCGCCTGCAACGTGCAATCCACCAGCGCTTCACCCTGGCGCCGAATCTTCCTGAAAAGTTGAAGAAAGCGATCAAACGCGCCGACCAGATTGCGGCCTTCTATGAAGCAACGCAATTGGCCGGCTTCGATGTAACGGAAGCCGCCAAATTTTTCGGGCGCCCCCGCGGCCTGCCTCCCGAAGGCCTGACACTTGAGCCGCAACCGCCAAAACTGGCGCAGGAGGCTTTTCTCGACCGCTTCGCGACAATCGAGCAAGAGCGACAGGTTACAGCTTTGTGAGCGCGCACCCGAGCAAGCAGGTCCGGTAAAGATGGCTGCCTTCGCAAACCCGGCGGCACCGCCTCTCTCGCCGGGGATGCGTCTCACCGTTCCAGCCGGGCGATGAACCACTGTGTGAGGGCAGTCCAGACGGCGTCCTTCTCGCCGGCATCCTCGCAGCCGTGATCGAGATTGGGATTGTCGTTGACTTCGATAACGTGGATGCCCTCAGGCGTTTCCTTGAGATCGACGCCATAGAGCCCGCTACCGATGCAGCGTGCTGCGCGCACAGCAATATCGAGCACATCTGCGGGTGTATCGGCCAATCGGAACGAGCGGAAGCCGCCCTCGTCGGGGCGTCCTTGCCGTTCATGATTCACGATCTGCCAATGCTTCTTGGCCATCAGATACTGCACTGAGAAAAGCGGTTTTCCGTCGAGAACGCCAATGCGCCAATCGAATGCGGTGGGCAGGAATTGCTGCGCGATGAGCAGGTCCGAGTCTTCCAGCCATTTGGTCGCCAACGTTTTCAGTTCCGCCATGTCCCCAGCCTTCTTCACGCCACGCGAGAACGAACTGTCGGGTGTCTTGAGCACCAGAGGAAAACCGAGCATATCGGCCGCGCGCTCCAGATCGGCAGAACCGGCGATCATCATCGTCGGTGGAACGGGCACGCGGTGCGCCGCCATCAATTCGTTGAGGTAAACCTTGTTCGTGCAGCGGATCATCGACAAGGGGTCGTCGATGACCGGCATCCCCTCCTGTTGGGCGCGGCGAGCGAACCGGTAGGTGTGGTTCGAGATTGACGTCGTTTCGCGAATGAACAGAGCATCGAAATTGGCAAGGCGCGGCAGGTCTTTTTTGGTGATCGGCTCCACCTCTACCCCCATACGGGCGGCTATTCGCGACCAATGCTTGAGCGATGCGATGCTCGAAGGTGGCAATTCTTCCCGGGGATCGATGAGGGTCGCGAAACCGTAACGTGCCGGGACACGGGTACGACTGTCACGCCATTGCCGGCTCGTGTAAGTGTGGAGGGAAGCGGTGAATCTGTCTTTTTCTTCGACACTCATGCGTGACAGGGAGCGAAACCCGATGCGCGTGATCGTCGCCCATTCGCCGTCTTTTATAAGCACTTCGAGCGCGGGTGCGCGAAACCAGTCGAACAGCAGCTTTGCGAAACGTTCCCAAGCCTTTTCCGGCCCGATGCCGAAAAACACCGTAACGCTGGCCGGAAAACCGCTCCCGAGCTCCGCGCGGCATCGATTGAGTGCCTGTTCCAGTTCCGGGAGCGCGTTTTCGTAAAGTTTCCGCGCCGACAGGTCGATCATGGTCTCGACCGAAGGGATCACGCGATGCCCGCGGGAGCTGGCGAGCAGCGAGGCATAATAGCCGCGGCTCTGATAGGCGTAGCTCGATGAGAGATTGATGACCTTGGGACGCTGTCCGCGGAACAAGGCCGGGTGAGCCAGATAATCGCGATTTGTGATGATCTTGTATGGGGTGGCGGTCTCGTCGAGATCGCCTTTTTTGCCAGTCAGGATGACCCAACTCATCTGCGGCCGTTCTCCGTGTTCAACGCGCACAATGCTTTCTGGTAGCGGAGCGCACGCATACCGTCGTGATAATAATTCTCATATTGGGCGAACCTTCGATATCCTGTCTTTTCATAAAGCCGTATCGCCGCCTGATTGTCTGCGCGCACCTCGAGTCGCATAGCTCGGAGCCCGCGCTCTCGAACTGCTTCTTCGATACGGCACATCAACAACCCGGCCACACCCTTGCCGGTTTCGCCCGGTGTAACGGCTATGGAGTATAGACGCGCGATGCCGCTCGTCCGGCGTGTCAGCGCCAGCGCATAACCAAGAATTTTTCCGTTCTCTTCTGCAACGCAGGCGATGGCCGCCACCGAGCGTATCAATCGTTGGAGAGAGCGGCGTGACAGCCTGTCGCCCGAAAAGGCCGCATTTTCGATTGCGACCAGCGCATCCAGATCGGCCTGAGCGATGGGACGAACGTCAATCGACATGCAATGCTCCGGTTGAAGACCTCGGGCCCGGTCCGGGACCAATCTCATGCCGCACGGCATATTTGCAGCCCATAACGAGGCTTGCTAGACACACGGAGCTAACCAGGCAGACGGGACACGTCGCCTGCATCGCCACGCCCTGGCGCTTCAAGCGCAGAAAAAGGGTCAAAGCCGTCCCTTGAAGGCCGGAAACGACAAACATGGCACGGAGACATTCCCCAATATGGAAATGCAAACTGAGAACCTCATGACGGCTGCCCAGGCAGCCCTGGCCCAGGTCAGCGAATTCGCTGTATCTTACGCTTTCTCGATTCTCGGCGCCATCATTCTCATCATCGCCGGGTTCATCGTTGCAGGAATGGTGGAAAAATGGGTGCGTCGCACGCTCGATCATTTCCCCTCTTTCGACGTTACGCTTACCACTTTTCTCTCCAAGATCGCCCGATACGCAATTCTGATTCTGGTCGGCGTCACCGTTCTGGCCCAGTTCGGCGTTCAAACGGCAAGCATCATCGCGGCTCTGGGTGCGGCAGGCCTGGCAATCGGACTTGCCCTTCAGGGCACACTGCAGAATGTTGCCGCCGGCATCATGCTTCTCGTCCTAAAACCCTTCCGCGTCGGCGAGTATGTAGAAGCAAGTGGTATTTCTGGCACCATCCAGACGATCGGCCTGTTCGCCACGGAGATGAAAACCATCGACGGTCTCTACATTCTCGCGCCGAACAGCTCGCTGTGGAACACATCCGTCACCAACTATTCGCGCAATCCGCGTCGTCGCAACGATCTGGTCATCGGCATCGGCTACAATGACGATATCGACCTGGCCCAAAAGACCATGCTCGACCTCGCCGCCACCGACGAACGCGTGCTGACCGATCAAGAACCGGCAACCTTCGTTTCCGAACTGGGCGACAGTGCCGTCAACGTAACGATGCGCTACTGGACCACGACTGCGGATTGGTGGCAGACCCGCCTAGACTTGACGAAGGCCGCCAAGAAGGCATTCGACGAGAAGGGCATATCGATCCCCTTCCCACAGCGCGATGTCCACTATCTGCCCGTCGACAGCAAGGCCAAAGCCTCCACCACGTCGAAGAAAAGCGCAGCCAAAAGCTGAATTTTCACGGATATGATTTGTGTACCCTACCTACCGGCAAGCAATTGCCGGTAGGATAGGTTTGCCAATCCGAGCAGACGCTCCTCAGGAATCGAGCCCGCCACCGTGTAGGCGAATCCTTCTTCCTGCCAGTAGAATGCGCGGCCGCTTTCGTCCTCGAACAGCCGAAAGCCCGTATTCTCTCCCTTCACGCAATGCGCGACGTAGAGCGAAATGCGCTCGCCAACCGGATCTTCATACATGAACTGGGCGGCCGCCTTGCCGCCTGAAGGCAGCAATCGTCCCCCCATGAGATCGAAGCCTTCGGCACGCAGATCGGGAGCAACGAGCTTGGTGCCAACGCGGTTGGAAAGCCATCCAACCAAATGATTGCGGTCGCTGGCGCCGACCTCGACGACATGCAGTTTCTCCGCGGCATAAACCTGATGGGCAGCGACGGCTTCGCCGACCACATCCAGCGCAGCAGGCGTTTCGCCACCGTTGAGAGCCTGCCGGCCTGCCCAGAAGCCTCCCGCCACCCCCACCGCGACAAGCAGGGCAGCGGCGGCGGCCAAGCGGCGAAGCGTCGTGCGCCGTGTGCCGACCGGGTCCCGGCCGGCGGAAATGGCCTCTTCCCGCACGCGTTGCGGGAGTTCCTCGTCAATCAGTCCGGCCAGGGTTTCACGAAGCAGCGCCCGATCCGAGGCATAGCGAGCGCTCAGCGCACGCATGTCGGCGCGGGTTTCCAGCCATGCCTGATAAGCGGCCATATCTTCCGGCGAAAGCTCGCCATCGAGCGCGAGATGAATATCCCTTTCGTCAAAGCTGCGTTGCGTCATCATTCCACCGCCTTGAGAATGCGCCGTCGCCGCGCCACATCGAGAATTTCGCGCAGATCCTGCCGCCCACGCGCCACGCGCGACATCAGCGTTCCCGTTGGAATACCCAGAATCTCGGCGGCCTCGGCGTAACTCATCCCTTCGACACCCACCAAAAGGATCGCAGCACGCCGGTCCGAGCCAACCTCCTGCAGTGCATCGAGCACGTCTTGGAGATCGAGAACGCCGTTTTGCTCCGGTGCCCTTGTGACTTCTTGCGTATCGAGCTTTGCGCCTGCGACCAGTTCGCTGCGCCGCTTTCGCGCCCGCACCCCATCGACGAAGAGGTTGTGCATCAACGTGAACAACCATCGCCGTGGCGAGGTGCCCGTTTGCCAATTGTCGAGCCGCGAGAACGCGCGTTCCAGGCAATCCTGCACAAGGTCGTCAGCCGCATCCGCATCGCGAAGCAGTGCGCGGGCATAGCGCCGCAACCCGGGAATCTCGCCGACAATCGCCTTCCTTTTGCCGTCCATACCCCTGCCCGCCTCCGCAGGTCCGTTGCGCTTCTTCTCCAACAACGGCTCCGCGGACAAGTTTATTCCCCCGGGCGTCGTTCAGTCATGAGAAAATCTGATCGAACGTGCACAATTTGTCGATTATG
The DNA here is from genome assembly GCF_913053745.1 of uncultured Nitratireductor sp. Lineage (GTDB taxonomy): Bacteria > Pseudomonadota > Alphaproteobacteria > Rhizobiales > Rhizobiaceae > Nitratireductor. Next base: position 906 of record NZ_CAJXGF010000087.1, on the reverse strand, counting down.
TTGATGTGCTATTTGCGCTATCTTCCTCGCCCCATCAACATGCCACGTTGCAGAAAGCTATCGAAGGCCCTCATGACACAACCAAACCCCGATCGCGCAGCCGCACCGGTTTCGTTCCCCTGGCTGGTTGTTATATGCGGCTGCCTGATTGCGGCCCTGAATTTCGGTCCACGCTCGGCGATGGGTTTCTTCCAACTTCCGATGCTTGCGGAAACCGGCTGGGATCGCACGACATTCGGTCTGGCAATGGCGATCCAGAACCTTCTTTGGGGCATCGGCCAGCCGATCTTCGGCGCTGTGGCCGACCGTTTCGGGACCTGGCGCGTTCTGGCACTATCCGCAGTGCTCTATGCTGCGGGTCTCCTTATGATGTCGATGCCAACGCATGAGGCCATGCTCCATGTCGGCGGCGGCGTGCTCGTCGGTCTCGGCGTGGCAGGTGGATCCTTCGGCATCATTCTGGCGGCCTTCGCGCGCAGTGTGCCCGCGGAAAAACGCAGCCTGATCTTCGGCCTCGCAACAGCCGCAGGTTCCGCCGGCATGTTTATTTTCGCGCCCATAAGCCAGGGCCTCATCGACGCTTTCGGTTGGTCGGACACGCTGGTCTATATGAGCATCGCCATGCTGATCGTTCCGCTCTTGGCCATTCCGCTCGTGGGCAATGCCGCCACGGCGCGGAACAGCGCCGAGATATTCAAGCAGACCGTGGGCGAAGCCCTAAGGGAGGCCTTCGCCCATCGCAGCTTCATCCTGCTGGTTTCGGGCTTCTTCGTCTGCGGTTTCCAGGTCGCCTTCATTACCGCGCATTTCCCCGCCTATATCGGCGATATCGGCATCGATGCACGCTATGCGGTAATCGCGCTGGCGCTAATCGGCTTTTTCAACATTATCGGCTCGCTGGCTTCC
>NZ_CAJXGF010000086.1 GCF_913053745.1 uncultured Nitratireductor sp. | reverse complement strand
CGTTCGCAGATCACTGGCAGGCCAAGACGCTGCGCCTCGGCCATGAAGCTCTCTTCGCGATCGACAAGGCTTGGTGTGCCGGCCTGCGATGTGGCAAGTGCGATGCGGCGGCAACCGGCGCGCAGGAACGTCGTCAAAGCCATGCCAGCCGCCTGCGCATCGTTGAGCCGGATCTGAATCGAACTCGTATGCGCATCGTCGCGATTGATCAGAACGAGCCGGAGGCCGTTGCGGTGGCAAAGCGCGGCAATGGATTTTTCCGGCATGCCGGATAACACGATGGCCGCTTCGGCACGGTAGCGGATTGCTTGTTGCAATGCGAGGTCGACCGTGGAATCCGAACGGTCGGTGTTGATCAGGATCGCGACCTTGCCGGTCGTTTGCAGGCGCTCCGTCAGGACCCGCAGGAGTTCGGACCGGTACGGGGTGGCGAGGTCGCCTCCGATCAATGCGACGATGCCCGTTTTCCGGCTGATCAGGCCACGTGCGAGATGATTGACCTGATAGCCCAGCGCCTCGGCGGCAGCGAGAACCTTGTTGCGCGTTTCTGCCGAAACGCTGGCGCCCGGCGTAAAGGTGCGCGACACCGCGGCTCGGGAGACCCCGGCCCGAGCGGCAACATCCTTGGCACTTACGGAAGTCTTGCGCCCCGCCACCGGTCCCCCTGACTTCGAACGACAATTTTGAAACGAAGATAAAGCGCTTTGTACGCGTGTGCAAACAAAGTCACCGCAGAGAGCGTCGTTTTGGGCAAAATAAATGTGGAATAGGGCATTGACTTGATCAATGCAGGGTATGAACATTGCACAGGTGTGCAAAACCAAATCCAATATGCACCAAGGGAGGGTTTTATGAGGAAAAACTATCTGGCCACGGCGGCGCTTGCCGCGGGCTCGATTCTGGCGTCTCAGGCCGCCGCGAACGCAGCGGAACTGAACCTGATCTGCTCGGCCGACGTCGTCATTTGCGAACTGCTCGTCGAAACCTTCGAGGCGCAGCACGAGATCGACGTTTCCATGGTGCGGCTGTCTTCCGGCGAAGCCTACGCAAAGGTGCGCGCGGAGGCGCGCAACCCCAAAACGGATATCTGGTGGGGCGGTACGGGCGATCCACATTTGCAAGCCGCGGCCGACGGGCTGACCATGTCATACGAGTCGCCCATGCTGGAGGAGCTTCTGCCCTGGGCGGTGAAACAGGCCGAAAGTGCCGAGTATAAGACCGTCGGTGTCTACTCCGGTGCGCTTGGCTGGGGCTACAACAAGGACGTGTTGGCCGAAAAAGGCATCGAGCCGCCAAAATGCTGGGCGGATCTGCTCGACCCGTCCCTGAAAGGCGAGATCCAGGTCGCCAACCCGAACTCGTCGGGCACTGCCTATACGGCGCTGGCAACGCTGGTGCAGCTCATGGGCGAAGACGAAGCGTTCGAATTCCTCAAAAAAATGAACGCCAATGTTTCGCAATACACCAAATCGGGGTCTGCTCCTGTGAAAGCGGCTGCGCGCGGCGAAACGGGCCTGGGCATCGTCTTCATGCACGACGCGGTTGCTCAGGCTGTCGAGGGCTTTCCCGTCGGTGTCGTCGCGCCTTGCGAGGGCACGGGCTACGAGATCGGTTCGATGTCCATCGTCGATCGTGCGCGCAATGTCGAAGAGGCGAAGGTCTGGTATGACTGGGTGCTGAAGCCGGACGTACAATCGCTGCTGAAGGACGCGAAGTCTTTTCAGATTCCGTCCAATGCGTCCGCCACGGTTCCCGAAGAAGCACCGAGTCTCGATGAAGTGAAACTGATCGATTACGACTTCACCACCTATGGCAGCTCGGAAAAGCGGCGCGCGCTGCTTGAGCGTTGGGACCGCGAGATCGGCGCCATCGCCAACTGATCTCGCGTTCCGGAGCCTCGGGTTTCGTTGGGGAGAAACCCGAGGCGCTTTTCACCGCACAGGACTGCACATGATGACGCGCGAAAACCGTCGGCTCGACGTTATGTTCGGGCTGGGCCTGGCCGCCCTTTGTCTTTTGCCGTGGTATCGGGTGGAAGGCGGCTTCTTCGCCTTTCAGTGGGTGGGGGACATGGCGGGCGATCCGGATCTCTATCCGGGACTGCTTCAACCCTTTCTCGGCCGCTTCTGGCTCCTCGCCGGGTTCGCTCTGTTCGCTGCTGCCATTGCGACGCGCTTTGCAATGCCGGCAGGAGAGCGGCGCGGCGGCCGATTGGCGCTGATCGGCGTGATGGGCACGGTCTTCATGGTGTTGCAAGGCCTCGCGATTACCTTCTGGGGCTGGGCGTGGGGCATTGGCGACACGCTTTTTGGCGCGCTCGATCCCGGCCAGCCGGCGTTCGGCGCCGGTGCCGTGGTCCTGTCGCTGTGCTTCCTCGCGTCGTTGTCGTACGGGCTTGCCGAACGCGGCGCGATGAAAGGCGATGCGTTTACCGTCGGCTCCATCGTGCTCCTGATGGCCCTTGTGGGCGTTTTCGTCTTCTATCCCATTGTTTCCATGTTCGCGGGATCGTTTCAGGACTTCGACGGTTCGTTCAATCCGAACGGTTTCATCCGGAACATGCAGGACCCGGCAATCTGGAGCCTCGATTGCGTGGTTGGCGGCGCGCGCTGCGGCGTTGCCTGGCGCACCTTCTTTCTTGCCGTGATGACGGCAAGCGCCTCGACTTTGCTGGGGCTGGCTTTCGCGCTTGTGGCGACCCGTACGCGCTTTCCCGCAAAGAAGGGGCTGAGGCTCCTGACGGTTTTGCCGATCATCACACCGCCCTTCGTGATCGGACTTGCATTGACCATGATGCTTGGCCGCTCCGGCATCGTGACGGGGTGGATCGAGGCGCTGACCGGCGCCGAACTTGGCCGATGGCTCTATGGTTTGACGGGTATCTGGATTGCGCAGGTCTTGTCCTTCACGCCCATTTCCTTCCTCGTTCTGATCGGCGTCGTGGAGGGGGTCAGCCCTTCCATGGAAGAGGCCTCGCAGACGTTGAGGGCCGGGCGTTGGCGCACCTTCCGCAAGGTTTCGCTTCCACTTATGGCGCCGGGGCTGGCCAATGCCTTCCTGATCGGTTTCATCGAGAGCATGGCCGATTTCGGCAACCCGCTGGTGCTGGGTGGAAGCCACGGAGTTCTGTCGACCGAGATATTCTTCGCCGTGGTCGGTGCCCAGACGGATCCTTCACGGGCTGCCGTTCTGGCGATCGTTCTTCTGACGTTCACGCTGTCGGCGTTTCTGCTGCAGCGTGTCTGGCTTGCCGGACGCAACTTTGCGACGGTTACGGGCAAGGGGGATTCGGGCAAGCATGCCGCATTGCCCGGGCCGCTTGCGGCACTGCTTTACGCCGTCGTTGTGCCGTGGATCGTCTTTACGCTCGCCGTCTACGGCATGATCGTGTTCGGCGGTTTCGTGAAAATCTGGGGTCTCGACCACACGCTGACGCTGGAGCACTATCTGCGCGGCTTCTCGGTCGAGTGGCGGGACGGTGCGGTGGCCTGGACCGGTGTCGCCTGGGACAGTTTCTGGACGACGATGGAGATCGCCCTCATCGCCGCGCCGCTGACCGCAGCCGTGGGCCTGCTGACGGCCTATCTGATCGTGCGGCAGAATTTCTTCGGCAGAAACGCCTTCGAATTTGCGCTGATGATGAGCTTCGCCATTCCCGGCACGGTGATCGGCATCAGCTACATCATGGCGTTCAACCTGCCGCCTATCGAAATGACCGGCACGGCACTGATCCTGATCGCCTGTTTCGTTTTCCGCAACATGCCGGTGGGCGTGCGCGGCGGCGTGGCGGCGATGAGCCAGCTCGACAAGAGCCTGGACGAAGCGTCGATCACGCTGGGTGCAGGGAGCCCGCGCACCATTCGTCGGGTGATCCTGCCCTTGCTCAGGCCTGCGATCATGGCCGCGCACGTCTATTCCTTCGTGCGCGCGATCACGTCGATCAGCGCCGTCATCTTTCTGGTCAGCGCCAAGTACAACATGGCCACGGCGTATATTGTGGGACTGGTGGAGAATGGCGAATACGGCATCGCCATCGCCTATTCCTCTGTGCTGATTCTCGTCATGATCACCGTAATCGGCGGTTTTCAGCTTCTGGTCGGCGAACGACGGCTGAGACGCGACAACGCCGCAAGCCGTCCGGCCGCGAAGAAGCGCGTCCATTCCAGTCTGGAGGCAAAGGCATGAGCAACCCGCAACGCGGCTCCGTCCGCTTTCGCAATGTGCGCAAGAATTTCGGCTCCTTCACAGCTATTCACGACCTCGATCTGACCATCGATCCGGGAACGCTGGTCACGCTGCTCGGCCCATCGGGCTGCGGCAAGACGACGACGTTGCGCATGCTGGCGGGATTGGAAGCGCCGACTGCCGGAACGATTGAAATCGGCGGTCACGATGTTACGCGATTGCCGGCCAACGAGCGGGATGTGGCGATGGTGTTTCAATCCTATGCGCTGTTCCCGCATATGAGTGTTCTCGACAATGTCGCCTACGGGTTGGAAGCGAGCGGTCAACCGAAGGCGCAGGCGCGGGAGAACGCTCATGCTGGACTGGTTCTTGTGGGGCTCAACGATTTCGACGCGCGACTGCCGGCCGAGCTTTCCGGCGGACAGCAGCAGCGTGTGGCGGTGGCGCGGGCGCTGGTGCTGGAGCCTCAGGTTCTTCTGCTCGACGAGCCGTTGTCCAATCTCGACGCGCGGCTGCGCCGTCGTGTGCGCACGGAAATTCGCGAACTGCAGCAGCGGTTGGGGTTCACCGCCGTCTATGTGACGCACGATCAGGAGGAAGCGCTGGCTGTCTCCGATCGCATTGTGGTGATGGAGAACGGGCTGGTGGCTCAGGAGGGACCTCCGCGCGAACTCTACGAAGAGCCGGCTTCGGAGTTCATCGCGGACTTCATGGGCGAGGCCAATGTGGTCCCTTGCGAGGTATTGGGTTTCGCCGATGGCAGGGCGACGGTCCAGGTTGGCGGATTGCAGCACAGCCTGCCGGTCAGAAAGCCGGCCTCGCCGGGGCCGGCAAAGCTGGCGGTGAGGGCGAACGCCATCAGCCTGAGCCCCGGCGGCGATGCAAAACTGCCCGGCCGAATCCAGAACTCCGCTTATCTCGGCGACCATGTGGAGTACGAGGTTGAACTGGAGACGGGGACGGTGTTCGTCGTCGATACGGGAACCACCGATCCGCTGCCTCCCGCCACCGACGTTTCGATCGGTTTCCGCGAGCGCGGCATCGCATTGATCACAGGATGATAACGACCTTTCAGGAGAACAGCGTGTCCCTTTCCGATACCGATCTGGCCGCACGGCTGGCCTTTGCCGAAACCATGGCGAAGGCGGCCGGCGCAACGGCGCTCGACTATTTTCGACGGCGCGATGAACTGGTCATCGAAACAAAGCGCAACCCGCAGGATCTGGTGTCCGAAGCCGACAAGAAAGTCGAGGAGTCGATCCGCGAACGCATTGCCGCAAGCTTCGCCGACGATGGCGTTCTGGGCGAGGAATACGGGATGACGCCCGGCACCAGCGGGCTCACCTGGGTCGTCGATCCCATCGACGGCACAAGCGCGTTTCTCAACGGTATGCCCAATTGGTGTGTGTCGGTGGGGGCGTGCATCGATGGTGAGCCGGTCCTGGGTGTGATCGTCGCGCCCTGCTTCGACGAGTGCTACAGCGCCCGGCGCGGGGGCGGCGCGACACTGAACGGGGTGCCGGTGCGGGTAGCGGACAGTCTCGACCTGCGCACGGGTGTGGTTGGGCTGGGCTCGAATGACCGGGTGGAGCCCGCCGCGGCGGCGCGGATCGTCGAGAGCCTTTTCAAGATTGGCGGGACATTCGTTCGCAACGGTTCGGGCGCGCTGATGCTGGCTTATGTCGCGGCGGGACGATTGGTCGGCTACGCGGAGCCGAGCATGAACGCGTGGGATTGCATGGCCGGTTATTGTCTGGTGCGCGAGGCGGGCGGCATCGTGTTGCCGTTCCCGCAGAATGCACTTTTCGAACCAGCGCGCGTGCTGGCGTCAACCGCCGGTAGCTACGCAGAACTGGAACGAATTTCAGCCGTTTCTCCTCAATCTTTGGCGAGGGCCTGACCGCAGAAATCGAAAATTGTTCAATTCCCCGGTTTGCTGTCAACGAACTGGCAACGTTTGTGGTAAAAGTTGGGCGCAGAACAACTTGTGAGGGGGCACAAGACTGTTGGCGCACCAGACGCAGTCACAACGCATGGCGCGCGTTTTTCGCGATTGGGCGGGGACCGCAAGAAAGGCGTGTTTTCTGGCCTTTATAGGTGGTTCGGTCGCAACCTCGGTTGCCAACGCCAGGCCCGACTCCATCGACTTCGCAATGCAATATCTGGCTGATCTGCGTGATTCGCCGGAATGCGCCGTTGTCTTAGACGGAGAAGGGCGGTTCGATTTCGGAGCGGGGATCACAAATCCGTCTGTAGCCTGTCCCGATGCTTGCGCCTGGAAAATCTTCACCGAGGCGGTGCGTGGCGAGTTCTGGGCCAGCTCCTCCGTTGCCACGCGCGTGCTTCGGTGACGGAGAAGGGGTTGCCGAACTTGTCGATCTTCGTGAGCGATCTGAGTGACGCCGGCCTCCCGAAGAGTGCCAATGGCGTGCCGGCGCCGGAGCTGGTGGCGGTTCAGACGGATTTCGTCTGGGGCTTCCGCAATGCCTGCCCGACAGAGGTGGGCGCTGAAGGTCCGCACCACTGCGCATGGAAAGACTGACCGCCGGCGCGGTCTGCGCGCTGACCGAACGAAACAGACGACCCGATTGAAACAAGGCAGGATGTTCCACATGCAGATGAACCGGCGTGCCCTCCTTTTCGGTTCCACGGCTCTGGCGACCGTGGCGGCCCTGGCCATGTTACGGCCGGACAAGGCGGCGGTGGCCGAGGGCAGTGACGATCCGCGTCTCGTGCCGGCGCGCTCGCCGCTCGGCATGGACGGCGATCTGAAGAACCCGCGTGAGATCCACTCCGTCGACGGGCGTTTCCAGACCGACCTGACGATGAAGATCGCCCGCCACGACCTGCCTTACGCGAGCGCCGAGCTGCGGCTTTATGAAGGGGAGATACCGGGGCCGACCTTCCGTGTGTCGCCGGGCGACGAAATGGAGATCGCCTTGCACAACCGGATGCCGCCCAACCGCGACCACGACCCGGTGACCAACACGCCGAACCAGTTCAATTCCACGAATCTGCACTTCCACGGTTTTCATGTGAGCCCAAAGGCCAACAGCGACAACGTCTATCTGCAGATCAATCCGGGCGAGAGCTTTAACTATCTGGTGCAGCTTCCGGAAGATCATCCCGCCGGCAATTACTGGTATCACCCGCATCGGCACGGTTCGGTCGCGGTGCAGGTGGCTTCGGGCTGCGGCGGCATGATGATCGTGCGCGGAACGCTGGACGACGTGCCGGAGGTGGCCGAGGCCATCGAACGCGTGATGGTGTTTCAATGCCCGGTGGTGGACCCGGAAAGCGGCGAAGTCGACAGCTACGATACGATCTGGAACCTCGACTCAGAACGCTACTGGCTGGTCAACGGCGCGTATCAGCCGCGCATCTATATGCGTGAGGGCGAGGTGCAGCACTGGCGCTGGCTTAACGCCGGCGACGAGCAGTTCCTGCCGATGACACTGGACGGTCTCGACCTGTTCGAAATCGGTTTCGACGGCAATCCTTACGATTTCGCCCGCAAGACCGGCAATATCTTCATCGCGCCGGGCAATCGGTCGAACGTTATGGTGCGGGCGTCGAAAGTGGGGGTCTACGACCTGATCCGCCCCGCCTTTTCTCAGGGCAAGACGGCGCTTCCCGAGGTGCGCATGGCGCAAGTTGTCGTGCTGCCGGCGGATACGGACCGGATCGCGCCGGACGTGAAGATGGGCACGCGCGTTCCCGAGGAAGAATTGCCCGACAACAAGATCCTGACCGACATCACCGATGACGAAATCTCGAAGCGTCAGCAGATCGTGCTCGGCGTGACCGACACGCCCGGCATGTACAAGGACACGGTGTTCACACTCAACGGCAAGCCCTTCGACCCCTCGCGGGACGACATCGTCGCCAGCCTGGGCACGGCGGAGGAATGGGAGTTCGTCAACACCACACCGTTCCCGCACCCGATCCATGTGCATGTAAACCCGATGCAGGTGACGCACCTCAATGGCGAGGAGCTCGCCTACAAACACTGGCAGGACACGATAGCCGTGCCGGCGGCCGGTTCGGCCACGGTGCGCATCCGCTTCACCGAGTTCGACGGCCGTTTCGTCATGCACTGCCATATCCTGCCACACGAAGACCTGGGGATGATGCTCAATGTCAATATCAAGGCTTAGCCTCGCTGCGCTGCTTCTGATGCCGTTCACGGCCCAGGCGCAGGACAACACCGCCGTTCCGAAACAGGCCTCGGGCTGCGTCTCGTGTCACTCGGCCGACGGGAACCCTCTGGTGGCGGGCGTTCCCATCCTTTCGGGTCAGCGGGCGGATTATCTGGAAGCTGCCCTCAAGGCCTATCGCGAGGGCCGCCGCACGGGCGGGCCGGCCGACGTGATGGGCTTCTATACCAAGGAATTGAGCGACGAGGACATCAAGGAGATTTCGGAATGGTTCGCACAAAACTGATCGCGCTGGCCGTTGCGGCACTTTGCGCAACGCCGGCACTTGCAGACGAAGAGCTTCTCTATCTGACGAGCGAGCCGGGCGAGGCACGTTTGCTCGAGGCCGATCTCAACCGCGATTATTTCAGCCTCGCGACCTATGTGGAGAGCGAGCAGATCCTGACCTTCTGCGGACCGGCGACCGTTGCGGCGGTGGCCAATGCGCTCGGCATTCCGCGGCCCTCGCCCGACCGGCTTTATCCGTGGACGCTGTTCACGCAGGACACGTTGTTCAACGAGGCCAATCAGAAGCTCAAGCCTTATGCGATGGTTGAGCATGAGGGGCTGACGCTGGCCGAACTCGACACCTTTATCGAGAACGCGGGGCTTGCGGCCGAGCATCATTTTGCCGACGAAACATCCGTTGACGAATTGCGCAAGGCGATCAAGGAAACGCTTGAAGACCGCGATGCGCGCTTCGTCGCCAACTATTCGCGCAAGGCGCTGCCGCAGAAGGGAGACGGGCATATCTCGCCTGTCGGCGCCTATGACGAGGAGACCGACAGCGTTCTGATCCTCGATGTGGCGAAGTACAAATATCCGCCGGTCTGGATCAGCGTCGAGAAGCTGCACGAGGCGATGATGCTGGTGGACGAGGGTTCCAACCGCTCGCGCGGTTTCGTCAAGGTGTCGGTCCAGTGACTGGCCTGTGCCTTTCCCGCCGCGCCTTCCTTGCCGGAAGTTGCAGCGCCGTGGCGCTTGCACCGGTGGCGCAGGCCGCGCGTCTGGGATCAGCCTATGACGACACGGTGTGGGATGGGCTGGTCTCTGCCATTGCGGGCCCGGTGAAGTCGCCGCAGATCCTGCGCGACGCGCTGAAGCGCGATTTCACCAAAACGTTCGGTGTGCCCGCGCTGCAGGACCTGGTCGCGCATTTCGGACGTGCCGGCATCGCCACTGTGCTCGACGTGCAGGACGGCGAAAGGGAAGAGCAGGTGCGCTGGATCGCCGCCTATCTCTTCACCGGTTCGGCCGATCCGGCCGACAAAAATGCGCCGATGATCAACTATCCGTACGCGCTGGGATGGAAGTCGCTGAGTTTCGCCAAGGCGCCGGGTCTGTGTTCCGGGCCGGAATTCGGCTACTGGCTCAATCCGTGGGAGGCAGCATGAGCGACCTGCACGCCGATATCGTGATCGTCGGGTCCGGCATGGCGGGGGCGCATCTTTCGCGCAGCCTCGCCGAAGCGGGACGCGACGTGCTGGTGCTGGAAGCCGGCGACAGCAAGCCGCGCTCGGAGTATCTTGCCGATTTCTACGCCAATCCGGTGAAGGGGCCGCAAGCGCCCTATCCGAGCCAGGACTGGGCCCCGCACCCGACCGATACCGATTATGACGCCTTCTACGATCAGGCGGGGCCGGAGCGCTTCGTCGGGGCATATCTGCGCATCTATGGCGGCACGACCTGGCACTGGACGGGCTTTGCCGACCGGCTACGGCCCAACGACTTCAAGAGCGCGACGCTATACGGCCGAGGCGTGGACTGGCCGATCATCTATGACGAGCTGATCCCCTATTATGAAGAGGCGGAAGCGCGCTGGGGTGTTTCCGGCGACCCGGATTTCACCTGGGGAGCGCCGCGCAAGCCGGGCGAGGGTTACACGATGCCGCCCATTCCGGCCTCTTACATGGATCTCGAGATCCAGAAGGCGCTGGATCAGATGGGGCTCACCTCCAAGCGTTTCTCGCATGCGCGCAATTCGGTGATCTTCGACAACCGGCCAGCCTGCTGCGGCAACAATACCTGCGTGCCGATCTGTCCCATCGGAGCGAAGTACGATGCTTCTTTCGACATGGACAAGGCGGTGGCGGCCGGCGCGCGCATCGAGCTTCGGGCGCTTGTCACCTTCATCGAAATCGGAGCCGATCAGAAAGTCGTGTCGCTGACGATCCGCCGCCCGGACGGGGCGACGCAGAAGGTGACCGGCGATGTTTTCGTTCTGGGCGGGCACGCGATCGAGAACCCGCGTCTCATGCTGAATTCCAAGCAGGAAACCGCGCCCGGCGGCGTGGGCAACGGCCACGACCAGGTGGGGCGCTATCTGCTTTCGCAATACAATATCGACGTGACCGGCACTGTGACGGATCCGGTCTATCCCTATCGCGGGCCGCAGCAGACCTCCGGCATCATCGAATATCGCGACGGCGATTTCCGCAAGGAATACGCCGCCTTCGGCACGTCGTTCATGAACAATGGCTGGAGCGGCAATTCGGATGCGGAGAAGCTTTCGCGCGAACTGATCGGCAAGGGCATGCGCGGGGCGAAGCTGGTCAACGCGCTCAACGAGCAGATTTCACGCCATGTGCGGCTCAATTCCTCGGCGGAGACGCTGGGTGTGGCGGAAAACCGGATCACGCTTTCCGATAAGCCGGACACGTCCGGCGTGCCACGCCCGCGCATCGCCTTCACGGTCGACGATTACACGCAGGCCGGCATCGAGGTGGCGCGCAAGGTAAACCAGAAAGTGCTTGGCCTGATGGGTGCAACGGACGTCAAGGAAGACACGCCCTATCTCTCCAACGCCATCATCGCCGGGACGACCCGTATGGGAACCGATCCGAAGCACTCGGTTGTCGGGCCGGATCTGAGGACCCACCAGCACCCGAACCTCTACATTCTCGGCACGTCGACCCATGTGAGCGCACCGGTTAACGCGCCGTCGCTGACCATCGCCGCCATGGGGATACGTCTGGCGAAACATCTGAACGAGGGCTGAAACGCGCATGAATAAGGCCGCGTTGCCGCTGCTTCTTCTTCTGGTGCTGTTCGGCAACGGGCTGCGTTCGGTGGTCAGCTCCACGGTGTTCGTCTCGGAAGGCGCATTTGCGAGCTTTCTGCGGATCTCCGTCAACAAGACGTCGGTGATCATCGAATTGCTTCTGGGTGCGGTGCTGCTGTCGCTTCTGATCACGCCACGACTGATCCAGCGTTTTCCGGCGCGGCCGCTGGCGGCTGCGATGTGTTTCGTCGCGGGGGTTTCAAGCATCGGGCTGGCTACGCTTTTCTGGGTTGCGCCGCCGGTGGCGACGCGCGAGGCGCTGGTGGTGGTGCTGTTTCCGCTCATCGGCTTTTCGCTGGCGGCGCTCGCGCCTATCGCGCAGATGATGACCGGCTGGGGCGGCGAGCGGCATTCCAAGCTTTTGACGGGCGTTTGGGCCGTGGCCATGCCGGCGGCGTTTCTGATCACGCCGCAGCTCGTCCGGGTGATTGCGCCGCGCTATGGGTTGGACATTTTCTTTGTGGGCTTCGCCATGATGCCCTTTCTGCTGATGCTGGGCCTATGGGTGGTGCGCGAGCCCGCGGATGAAACGGCGGGCGGGGTAACGGAGGAGAAGGCGGCCAGTTTTGCGCTTCTTCCGGTGCTTGTTGCGCTGATTACCTTCGAGGCGGTGACGACACTGGTCTCGCTTTCGGGCATCAGTGCGCCGCAAACGCAGATTGCCGCCGCGTTGTTTGCGGCGAGCCTTGCCTATCTCATCGTTCGGGTGTCGCCGGGAAGGGGTGCGGCGCAGGCCCCGCGAACGCCCGCGGGCGGAGCGACGCTCGGCGTGTTCGCTTTTCTCTTTCTCGCCAATGTGGCGACGACGGGCTTCTATGACACCGCCTATCTGGTGAAGCACATGTGTTCCAACACGCTGATCGCCGACCGGGCGACGCTCGGTGCGCTGGCGCAGGTGGTGGCGGCCATGGGGGCGACGGCAATCCTTGCGAGAATGCCGATCCAGCGCACATTGATGATTGCCGGCGCGGTGATTACGGCGGCGGGGCTCGGATCCTACATGCTGTATTTCGGCTTTCCCTTTTACGAGGTTTATCTGGGGTCCAAGGCGCTCACCGGTTTCGGCACGGGACTGCTGACGACGGCTGCCGTTTTTGCGGTCACCGGCGCGGCAGGCAGGAACGCGCATCTGTCGCTCTTCATCGCCTTCGTGATCATCGTGGGAACGGAAGTGGGGCTGGAGCTCTTCGAGATCCTGATCCAGGTGATGGAGATGCTGAGTTTTACGCCGGATGCGGTCTATTCCAGCGTTTTCGTGCTGCAGGCCGTTCTGGTGGTGGTGGCGATGCCGTTCCTTTTTTCGCAGCGGGCATCGCCCGACGCAATTGCCGCGGAAGGTGCGGAAAACCCGAGCGCGCAGCACTGAACACGGGGCGGGACTTACCAGCCGGCGAAACGCTCCAGAAGCTGCGGATCGAGCCGTCCGGCCTCTACGTCACCCAGGGCCTGGTCCAGGATGGCGATGCCGCGCAGAGCCTCGTCCTTGCTCATCGTGAGGGGCGGAGTGAACTCCAGAACATTGGAGTTGATGCCCACATAGTAGATGACGAGGCCGAGCTGGAAGGCGCGGTAGACGACGAGCGCGGTCTGCTCGATGGCGGGTGTGCGGGCGGCGCGGTCGCTGACCAGCTCGACGCCGAGCGCAAGCCCGTGGCCGCGCACATTGCCGATGAGTTCGTGCTTCGCCTGCAGATCGCGCAGCGCCGTGAGCATCGTGTCGCCCACGCTGGCCGCATTGGCGACGAGGTTTTCACGCTCGATCGTGTCGAGAACGGCGAGGCCCGCAGCCGCGCAGACCGGATTGCCGTGAAGCGTCTGGAAGGAGAAGGCCGAGGCGTGGTTCATGATCGCCTCGGGGCCGACCGCCGCCGAGATGGGCAGGCCGCCGCCGAGCCCCTTGCCGAAAACAATGATGTCGGGCTCGATGTCGCTGTGCCCGAAAGCGTGGAGGCGGCCGGTGCGCCCGAGCCCCACTTTCACCTCATCGCAGACCAGCAGAATGCCGTGTTTGCGGCAGAGCGCCTGGATCTCCCGAAAATAGCCCGGCGGGGGCACCAGCATACCGCCATCGGACTGGATCGGTTCTATAAAGAAAGCCGCCACTTCCTCCGGCGGCACGGTGGTGGCGAAAAGCTCTTCCAGATGCGCAAGTGCCGCGCTGGATGCAGCTTCCGGGCTGCCGGCGGCGTAGGCATCGGGATAGGGAACGAGGCTCAGGCCCGACGCCTTGTCGATGCCGCCCTGCGCGGGGTGGCCGGAAATGGCCACCGACCCGACCGTGCCGCCATGATAAGCGCCCTTGAAGGACAGGATGCGTTTGCGGCCTGTCGCGGCCACCACGGCGCGGGCGATGGTCTCGTTGGCATCGGAACCGGAATGGCCGAACCAGACACGGCCAGCGGCGCGCTCCGGCACGATGGAGAGCAGTTTCTCGGCCAGCAGAACGCAGGGCTCGTTGGCGGTGGAAAGGTAGCTCGCACCCGCCTGATCCGTCAGCGCGCGGTTGACCGATTCGGCAAGGGCCGGGTGGCCGTGGCCGAGGCTGGCGGCGCCCCACGAGGCGGCGAAATCGAGAAGGTCGCGTCCGTCATCGCCGCGTAGGAGACAGCCCTTTCCGCCGGTCACCGCTTGCGGAAAGAAACGCAGATGGGCGAGCGTGGAAACGCTGCGGCTTTCGCGGTCGTAAAGTCCGTTCATGCCTTCTTCTCCTGTTTGCTTCGCGGCCTGCGAGCGGTCAGTAAACGGCTTCGTAGCGGGCGCAGCGTTCGGCTTCGGTAAGATCCGCAATATGAGCGAGCTCGCCGCGCTTGTGTTTCACATAGGTGTCGATCGCCTCGCTGCCGATCCACTGCGCGATCAGTGCGTTTCCGGCGAGCCGTTCGAGCGCGTCATCGAGCGATTGGGGCAAGCGCACGAAACCGCGCTCGGACAACGCATCGGGCGAAAGCTCGGACAGATCTTCCTCTGTCACCTGCGGGGCGGCGAGGCTCTCTTCGATGCCCTGCGCGCCGGCATGGGCGAGCGCCGCCAGCACCAGATAGGGGGAGGCTGCGGCATCGGCTGCGCGATACTCGAAGTTGTACTGTCTGGCAGCGCTGTCGGCGCTGGCGCTCGTCACTGGGCAGATGCGCACGGCCGCTTCACGGTCGTGATAGCCCAGATTGTTGAAGGCCGCGCTCCAGCGATGCGGCGTCAGCCGCGCGTAGGAGATGGCGGATGGCGCCGTCAGCGCGACGATGCTGTCCATGTATTTCAGAATGCCGGCGATGAAGGAGCCGGTCTTGGCCGACATGCCCCAGGGCGCATCGGGATCGTAGGTCGCCGGCGCGCCCTTTTCGTCGACGAAACTCATGTGCACATGGACACCGTTGCCGACACCTGCGGGGTCGCGGATCGGCACGAAGGTGACGGGTTCGCCCATGCGCTCGCCGACGAGCCGCGTGACGGCGCGCACCTTGACGGCGGTGTCGGCGGCTGTGACGCCGAGATCGGGTCCGTTGGTGACTTCGAACTGGTCGGAACCGTATTCCTTGAGAAAGGTGTCCGGCTTCACGCCGGCGGTTTCCAGCGCCGCCATCACCGTTTCGCCGAACTGGCGGTGTTTTCCGAAGCTTGCAAGCCCGAAAGCCTCGCCGGGGCCATCGGATTTGTCGCGGGCCTGGAACTCATGCTCGAAGGCGGCGACGAGGCGCAGGCCGGAGACATTCTCGAGCCGTTTCAGCGCCTTTTTCAGGATCGAGCGGGTGCAACAGCTCCACGGATCGCCGTCGAGATGAAGAATATCGCCCAGAACGAAACGTTCTATGGGGCCGCCATCCTCCAGATCGAGCGTTACGGCGGTGTCTGCATCGGGCACGAGGATCAGGTCGCCGAAAGAGCCGAAAGGACTGTCGGCAATGGTGTCGAAGCAGGTGATCTGCACGTTGGTCGGTGTCCACCCGACACCCTGGCGGAAACGCTTTTCCATGTCCTTCAAGGGAAACGCCTTGCCGCGCGTCACGCCGGAAAAGTCCGAGGTGGCGGCGAACATGAGTGGGTTACTGATCATCGTCGCGTGCTCCATGATCGAAGCGGAGCGAGTCCCAGGCTTCGATGCGTTTGCGGGTTTTGTCCCAGTTGGTTTCCGCGATGCGGGTCAGCATCGCTTCCATCAACACCATCGCGCCGGCATAGCTGTCCCAGACGGTGCCGCTTTCGATGGGTGTGGCGAAAACTTCGTTGGCGTGGTTGGCAGCCGGCGACATCCATTTGTCGGTAAGGACGACGATCTGCAGACCGCTCTGTTCGCGCGCCAGGCGCGCAAGCTCCGAAAGCCTGCGCTGATAACGCCGGAAATCGACCACGAACAGCACGTCCTTCGAACGCATGCGCAGCAGATATTCCGGCCAGATCTCCGGGTCGGCCGGCAGGTGGAAGACGCCGCTTCTGACCTGGCGGAGATGGCGTGACACATAAAGCGCGATGGCGTCGCTGATGCGCCCGCCGATGAGATAGATGTTGCGCTTCTCGTCGCCCAGAAGCGCGCAAACGCGCTCGAACTGGGCGCTCGTCGTGGCCGAGGTCGAGGCGGAAATGAGGTTCACCGCACGGGCAACGAAATCTTCCAGGAATTCGCCCTGAATGGGCCGATCGCCAACATGCAGATCGAGCGGCGAACGGTTCGATTGCCGGATCTCGTCGATCAGATGGCGCTGGAAATCCTGATAGCCCTGAAAACCCAGTTTCGCCACGAAGCGCGAGATGGAGGGCGGCGACGTGTTGGTCTTCTTTGCCAGATCCTGAATCGTGTCGAGACCTGCATAGGGATAATCCAGCAGTAGCGCGGTGCACAGCTTCCGTTCGGTCGCCGTGAGCTCGCTCGACAGGTTCTCCAGCCTTTGTCTGACTTGCATCGATCTCCTCCGAGGCGAAGAGACGATTTTGAAAAACATAAGTCAATATGAAAATTTATTGTTGACTGTGAAAAAATAATATCAAAGCTAGAAGGAGGGATCAAAGGGGAGTTCATGTTCACGTCATCGCGCCAGCACTTCATTGCCGCGGCTCTCGCCATCCTTGTTCTGGCCGTGGCGGGGGTCGTGATCGCCGGGGCATTCGGCGCGGCCGCGGAGCGTGTGCTCACGGTCTTCTTCATCTCGCTCATCGCCGTGACGGGGATCGGCGTCTACAGCGGCAACAGCGGCATTCTGAGTTTCGGCCATGTGGCCTTCATGGGCATCGGCGCATATATCTCGGGCATTCTGACCCTGCCGACGGGGCTGAAAACGGCGACGCTGCGCGGTCTGCCCGACTGGCTGGCAGCCACCGAACTGACGCTCATACCGGCGATTGCCGTTGCCGTTCTGGCGACGGCGGTCATTGCGCTTCTGATTGGCGTGGCCATCGGCAGGCTGGAAGGTTCGGCCGCTTCCATCGCCACGCTTGGCCTGCTGGTTATCGTGCATGGTGTGATCATCGGCTGGCGCGATGTGACACGCGGGGCGCAATCCTTCTTCGGCGTTCCGCGCGATACGACGCTGATCATCGCAGCCACGGCCTGTGTGATCGCGCTGGTCGCCGCACGCTGGTATCGCGATTCTCTTTCCGGCCTCCGTCTGAGGGCGGGGCGCGAGAACGCCATCGCCGCCAAGGCGGTCGGCGTCAACGTGCAGCGAGAGCGGCTTGTTTCATGGGTTCTGAGCGCCGCGATCATGGCGCTGTCCGGTGCGTTGATCGCGCATTTTCTGGGCGCGTTTAGCCCCAAGAAATTTTATTTCCACGACACATTCCTGCTTTTGGCGATGCTGATCGTCGGCGGCATGACGACGGTGACCGGCGCGATCTCCGGCACGATCCTCATCACGGTCATCACCGAGATTCTGCGCCGCTTCGAAAGCGGTCTGAGCATCGGCGGTCTCGAACTGCCGGCCGTTTTCGGCACGACGCAGATCGGCATCGGCCTGCTCATCCTGTTCGCCATGTTCCGCATGTCGGAAGGCGTCACCGGATTGAAGGAATGGGAAGAGCGCGTCTTCCCATTCAAGCCCAAACGCGGCGATGCGGAAGCGCTGGGCAAGCGGCGCAGCGACGAAAGACTGCAGGTCGAGCATGTCGCCATGCAGTTCGGTGGTCTGCGCGCGGTCGACGATGTCAGCATCTCGGTCAATCCGGGTGAGATCCTCGGGTTGATCGGGCCCAACGGTTCCGGCAAGACAACGCTGCTGAACGTCATTTCCGGTATTCTGAAACCGACCGAGGGCGATGTTGTTCTCGGCGACAAGTCGCTGACCGGCATCGCGCCGGAGAAAATCGCCGACTACGGTATCGCCCGCACTTTCCAGAACATCCGTCTGTTTCCCACGCTGACGGTTTACCAGAATGTTCTGACCGCGGCTCTTTCCACGCGCGGCGGTCAGAACGCGGAAGAACGCGCCGGCGCGGCGCTCGTGCGCCTGGGCATCGAAGAGCGCGCGGGTCGGGATGCGGGAACGCTTTCCTATGGCGAACAGCGTCGCGTTGAAATCGCGCGGGCGCTGGCCTGCGAGCCGACGCTGCTTCTGCTCGATGAACCGGCGGCCGGCATGAATCGCGAGGAGACCGACGATCTGATCGGGCGGTTGAAAACCCTTTCCACCGATCTCGGATTAGGCGTGGTGCTGGTGGACCACGACCTGAAACTGATCAACGAACTGTGCGACCGCATCGTCGTGCTCAACGAAGGAAAGCTCATCGCCGATGGCGCCCCGGCCGCCATCCGGGAGAACCCGGCGGTCATCGAAGCCTATCTGGGGCCGGGCAAGGCCGCCTGAACGACAAAGGCCACCAGGACGACCAGAACGACCAGAACGAAATGAACGAGAAAAGAAAGAGGGAACTGACATGAACAAGTTGCTCATATCCACGCTTCTCGCCAGCGCCATGGCGTTTCCGGCTGCCGCCGAAACGCTGCGCGTCGGCGTTGCAACCGCGCAGACCGGTGCGTTGGCACCGTTCGATACGCCGGTGATCGACGGCATTCACATCGCCGTCGACGAGATCAATGCCGCGGGCGGCATCGACGGCAAGATCGAGATCGAGCTTTTGGAGAAAGACGTGCGCTCCGACGCCGCGCAGACCTCCATCGCCACGCAGGAATTGGCGGACGAGGGCGTCTCTGTGATCGTATTGCCGTGTGACGCCGATCCGTCGCTGGCGGCCATCGGGGTTGTGACCGAGGCGCAAATTCCGGCAATCTCCACCTGCGCTTCCTCGCCGACACTGCCGGAGATCGGCGGCGAATACATGTTCGCCAACTTCCCCGGCGACAATGTGCAGGCGACCGTCTCGGCCAAATGGGCTTATGACGAAGGTCACCGCACGGCCTACATCATCTATTCGCCCGATACGCAATACACGACCATGCCGCTCTATTTCGCGGAGGTGTTCGAAAAGCTGGGTGGGGAGATGCTGGGCGAGGACACGCACACGATCGGTCAACAGGATTTCTCCGCCATCGCGACGCGCATCGCAGCGCTCGACCCCCAGCCCGCCGTCATCATGACCTCGACCTATGAGCCGGATTTCCCGTCCATGTTGAAGGCGCTGCGCGCGGCCGGCGTGGAAAGCCAGATGATCGGTTCCGACGGCATCGACAGCCCGACCACCTTCTCGCTCGGCGCGGTCGCCGAAGGGCTCGTCTTCACCACGGCCGGTCACCCGACCGAGGGCAGCCCGCTCGAAGCGTTCAACGAAAAATTCGAGGAAGTTCACGGCGAGGCGCCGCAGACGGTGTTCAACGGCGTGGGCTACGATCTCGTGAAGGTGATCGAGGCTGCCGTCATTGCTGCGGATGGCTCAACCGATCCGCAGACGCTACGCGATGCCATCGCCAATCTGGAGAATGTGCAGGGCGCGACCAGCACGATCACTTACAAGGGTACCAACGGTATGCCGCTGCGCGAGGTCAGCCTGATCCGCGTGAAAGATGGCGAGCGCGAGCTGATCGGCCAGCCGACGCCGGACGCCTCGCTCATCCCCGAACCCCGCGTTCAGTGAGGTAGGACACGTGTCTGCGCTGCTGTCCGTCCAATCGCTCCATGTGCAATACGGCGCCGTTCAGGCTGTGCGCGGTATCGATCTGGACGTGCGTGAAGGAGAAATCATCGCGCTTCTGGGCGCCAACGGCGCGGGCAAGTCCTCGACGCTCAACGCGCTGGTCGGCCTTGCGCCGGCCAGCCGTGGCAAGATCGTTTTCAGGGGGCGGGACGTGGCCGGCAGCGCGCCGGAGCGTTTCGCTTCCCTCGGCATGACGCTGTCGCCCGAAGGGCGGCGTGTCTTCGGCACGCTGAGCGTGCAAGAGAACCTGCTCATGGGGGCTTACTCGATGCGGGACAAGGCCGAGATAAAGTCGGCCTGGGAACGGGTGTTCGATCTGTTTCCAATCCTGCGCGAGCGCCGTGAGCAGTTTGCTGGAACGCTTTCGGGCGGCCAGCAGCAGATGCTGGCCGTTGGCCGTGCGTTGATGAGCAATCCGCGCCTTCTTTTGCTCGACGAGCCGTCGCTGGGGCTCGCGCCGAAGATCGTCGAGCAGATTTTCGAGCTGATCGCCGTGCTGCGCAAGCAGGGGGTGACCATGGTGGTCGTCGAACAGAACGTGTCGATGGCGCTCGAGGTGGCGGATCGCGGCTACGTGCTGGCC
>NZ_CAJXGF010000085.1 GCF_913053745.1 uncultured Nitratireductor sp. | reverse complement strand
TGATGTTCAGAAGGACGGCCACATCGCAGTGCAGGCTCTTTACAAGGTCCAGCTGGTAGGAGCTGAGCTCCAGCACATAGATCGCATTCGCATGCAGGGCTGCAAGGTCCAGGACGCCGGTGCCGATGTTTCCGCCGATACGGGCGTCGCGGCCAGCCTGCTTCAGGATGTGACCGATCAAGGAAGTCGTGGTCGACTTGCCGTTCGTACCGGTGATGCCGATGATCTTCGGGCGTCCGCGCTCCGGCAGAGCCTGAACGGCACGGGCGAAGAGTTCCATGTCCCCGACAATCGGCACGCCCGTCATTTCCGCCATCCGCACGATGCGGTGCGGCTGCGGGAACTTGTAGGGAATACCCGGCGACAGGACGAGCGCGGCAAAGGTCTGCCAGTCGCGCTTGTTGATGTCGGACAGGGTCAGGCCCGCGGCTTCCGCCTTGCGGCGGGTCTCTTCATTGTCATCCCACGCGTGAACACGCGCGCCGCCGGCCTTCAGGGCCTTGGCAGCGGAAAGGCCGGTGCGGCCAAGGCCGAACACCGCAACATCCCTTCCTGCGTATTCCGTGATCGGGATCATGCGCGCTCGCTCACCTCAGCTTCAGGGTTGCAAGGCCCGCAAGGGCGAACAGGACGGACAGGATCCAGAAGCGGACGACGACACGGGTCTCCGGCCAGTTCTGCTTCTGGAAATGATGGTGAAGCGGCGCCATCAGGAAGATGCGTTTGCCGGTCAGCTTGAAGGAAGCGACCTGAATGATCACCGACAGGGCTTCCATGACGAACAGTCCGCCGATGATAACCATGACGATTTCGTGCTTCGTTGCGACCGCAACGGTGCCGACAAGGCCGCCGAGCGCCAGCGAACCGGTGTCGCCCATGAAGATCGCCGCCGGCGGCGCATTGAACCAGAGGAAACCGAGGCCCGCGCCGATCACGGCTCCCAGAATAACGGCGAGTTCGCCGGTTCCGGGCACGAAATGGATCTGCAGGTAATTGGCGAAGATCGCGTTACCGGAAAGATATGCGATGACCCCGAAGGAAGCCGCCGCCACCATCACCGGCACCGTGGCAAGCCCGTCGAGCCCGTCCGTCAGATTCACCGCATTGCCGGCCCCCACGATCACGAAGGCCGCGAAGGGCACGAAGAAAATGCCCAGATTGAGCAGAAGATCCTTGAAGAACGGAAAGGTGAGCGACGAGGAAAACGGCGCCTGCCCCGCGTGCATGATGGTCCAGGCGGCAAGCCCCGCGATCAGGAATTCCGCAGAAAGCCGCGCCTTGCCCGAAAAGCCCAGATGCGACTGTTTCGTCACCTTCAGATAGTCGTCGTAAAAGCCGATGGCGCCGAAGCTCACCGTCACCATCAGCACCACCCAGACATAGACGCTGGAAAGATTCGCCCAAAGCGCGCAGGAGCCCAGAATGCCCGACAGCATCATGAGCCCGCCCATGGTCGGCGTACCCGCCTTCTTGAAATGGGTCTGCGGCCCGTCGGCACGGATTGGCTGGCCCTTGCCCTGCCGCACCCTAAGCGAGGCGATGATCATCGGCCCGAACAGAAACACGATCAGCGCCGAGGTGATCAGTGCGCCGCCTGTGCGGAAGGTGATGTATCGAAATACGTTGAAGACCGAGACTTCGTCGGCCAGTTCAACGAGCATCATGAGCATGGATCAGTCCCCCGTCGCCGCGCCCGGATAGGTGTTGGTAAAGGCGTCGACCAGTTTGTTGAAGCCGATGCTCTTCGAAGATTTGATCATCACGGCATCGCCCGGCCTCACCGCCTTGATGACGAGCGGACGCAGATCCTCCGTCGCCTCGCGATACTCCACCGACAGCCCTGCGGGCAATGCTTCGGCGAGCGCCTTCATTTCCTTGCCGGCAAGGAAAACGAGTTCGGTGCCCGCATCGGTCACCAGGTCGGCAAGCCCCGCATGCAGTTTCTCGGCATGGCTGCCAAGTTCGGCCATATCGCCCAGTATCGCGATCCGCCGTCCGCCCTCGCCCACTTCTGTCCGCTTGAGCAGGTCGAATGCCGCCTCCATGGAGGCAGGATTGGCGTTGAAGCTCTCATCGATCAGCGTGAACGCACCGTCTTTGTGTTTCAGCCGAAGGCGCGCGCCACGTCCGGCTTCCGCGCCGAAGGATCCCAACGCCATCGCCGCCTTTTTCAGATCGGCGTCAGCCAGATACACTGCGCCCAGCGTCGCCAGCGCGTTTTGAACCATGTGCCGGCCCGGCGCGCCGAGACGCACTTCCGTCTCTTCCCCGTCGACCTTCACCGCGAAGGTGGAAGATTGCGATCCGTATTCGGCATGCATCAGCCGAAGATCCGAGCGCGCATTCTCGCCGAACCCGGCAATCGTCTTCACGCCCGCCTCCTCGGCCAGCGCAGTGAGCGTTTTCCAGCGCTTGTCGTCTCGGTTGACGAGTGCGGCGCCGCCCTTCACCACACCTTCGAAAATCTCGCCCTTGGCGCGAGCGATCTCCTCGACGCTTTTGAAGAAGCCAAGATGCGCCGCCGCGACCAGTGTCACCACGGCGATGTGCGGGCGCACCATCTTCACCAGCGGCCGGATTTCGTCCGGGTGGTTCATACCGATCTCGAAGATCGCATAGTCGCAGTCGGCCGGCATGCGGGCGAGCGTCAGCGGAACACCCCAGTGATTGTTGAAGGAGCGGTCGGCCGCATGCACGCTGCCGCAGGCGGAAAATGCTTGCCGCATCATGTTCTTGGTCGAGGTCTTGCCCACCGAACCGGTCACGGCGACAATCTTGGCGCGGCTGCGTAGCCGTGCCGCGCGTCCCAGATCTCCAAGGGCGGTCAGAACGTCGGGCACCACCACTTTCGGCACCGCAAGCCTTCCAAGCGCTGGCAGTTTCCCTTCCGAAACGACCAGCACAGAGGCGCCCGCAGCCATTGCAGAGGTCGCGAAATCGTGCCCGTCGAACCGCTCGCCCTGAATGGGGAAAAACGCATCGCCCGGCTGAAGCGTTCGCGTATCGATCGAAATCCCGGTAATGGCCGATGCCGGCTGACCGAGCGGCCTGCCGCCTGTCGCCTGAACCAGTGCATCATACGTCCAAAGCGCGCTCATCCGTCACGCTCCGCGAGTGCGGCCCGCACTTCTTCGTGATCGGAAAAATGATGCTTGCTGCCAGCGATCTCCTGCCCGGTCTCGTGCCCCTTGCCGGCCACGATCAGCGTGTCGCCTTCCTTCAGCATGGCAACGGCGGAGCGGATGGCCTCGTGCCGGTCGCCGATCTCGCGGGCGCCCACAGCCGCATTCATGATCGCCGCGCGGATCGCCGCCGGCTCCTCGGAGCGTGGATTGTCGTCGGTCACGATCACCACATCGGCCAGCCGCGAAGCGATCTCGCCCATGATCGGCCGTTTGCCCGTGTCGCGGTCGCCGCCGCAGCCGAACACCACGACGACCCGCCCCGTCGTGAAGGGACGGACCGATTGCAAAACATTCTCCAGACCGTCGGGCTTGTGCGCATAATCCACATAGACCTGAGCGCCATTCGCCGCCGTTCCGACAAGCTCCAGCCGGCCCGAAGCACCCTTCAACCTCTCCAGTGCGGCAAAAGCGGTCGCCACCGGCGTGCCGGTGCTGATCGCCAGCCCTGCTGCAACCAGAGCATTGGCCACCTGAAAATCGCCTGCCAACGGCAGATCCACTTCATAGATCACGCCGTCTACATCCACTTCGGCACGCTGGCGGTGCCGCTCGTGTTCGACGCGTTTCAAAGTCAGAAAATCGCCCTTGCGCCCCACCGTGCGCACGTCCAACCCCGCAGCGTTCGCGGCGGTAACGGTCGGTTCGGACCACGGATCGTCTGCAAACACCACTGCCGGTGCCGCCTGAGGCAAGAGCGTATCGAAGAGACGCAGCTTCGCCCGATGATACTCATCGACCGTGGGGTGATAATCCATATGATCGCGGCCGAGATTGGTGAAGCCGCCAGCCGCCAACCGCACGCCGTCAAGACGACGCTGGTCGAGACCGTGGCTCGAGGCCTCCATGGATGCATGGCTCACCCCGGCGCCAGCGAGCTCGTCAAGCAGCCTGTGCAGCGCAATCGGGTCCGGCGTCGTCAACTCGCCGTACTCGTCGCGCCCCGGCGCAACCACGCCGGTGGTGCCGATGCTTGCGGCAGGAAGACCCGCATGCTCCCAGATCTGGCGCGTAAAGGAGGCGACAGACGTCTTGCCGCTGGTGCCGGTGACCGCAACCATGATTTCCGGCTGGCGTGGAAACAGCCGTGCGGCGCACAGCGCCAACACACGTCGGGGATCGTCCGTTTCGATGACCGGAACACCCGGATCGGAAGAAAGCGCACCGGGCCGGGCGATGATCGCCGTAGCCCCCTTGCGGGCCGCCTCCTCGGCAAAAGACGCGCCATCCGCCTTCACGCCGGCCAGTGCGAAAAACAGTTCCCCGGCCCCGACCTTTCGCGAATCCGCCGAAATCCCCGAGACCTCCGCTTTCGCGGGCAAAAGCCCCTGTTGAGGAAAAATGTCCGCAAATTCACTGAACTTCATGAGGCCCCGGTGTTCTCAATTATCAATTTTTCGCTCGGCGCATGGCCGACTCACTGTTGTGAAACCAGCAAAGCATCACTTTCTTGACCGAATTCGGGCTTTACGCCAAGCAGCGGTGCCGAGCGGCGGATGATATTGCGCACCATGGGCGCGGCATTCAGGCCGGCGGTGGCGCCGATGCCTTCACGTTCCGGTTTCGGTTCATCGACGAAAACCAGCACCACATACTCTGGATCGTCAGCCGGGAAACCGGCGATGAATGCGTTGAAGCGCACACTGTTGGAATAGCGGCCATCGACCACTTTTTCGGCCGTGCCCGTCTTGCCGCCCACATAGTAGCCGTCGACCTCGGCACGCCGACCCGACCCCTTTTCCGAGTTGAGACGGAACAGATACCGCATCTGGGCGCTGGTGTTGGGCGAAATCACCTGCTCGGCAATCTCGTTTGCTTCAACCTCGGAACGCGGCAGGAACGTGGGTGGAATTAGCTTGCCGCCATTCAGCATGGCGGCAGCCGCCATCGCCGTCTGCAAAGGCGTTGTCGCCACGCCGTGACCGTAGGAAATGGTGATCGAGTTGATCTTTTTCCATTCCTTGGGCTCGGTTGGGTGCGCCACTTCGGGCAGCTCCGTCGACATGCGGCCCAGCAGGCCGATCTTGTCCAGAAACGCGCGATGTCCCTCGATTCCCACCACGTCCGCCATTTTGGCGGTGCCGATGTTGGACGAATAGATGAAGATTTCGGGCACGCTCAGCACCCGGCGCTTGCCGTGAAAATCGTTGATCGTAAAGCCGCCGATGCGGATCGGACGCGTCGCGTCGAAACTGTCGTCGAGGCTCACGAGCCCGGAATCGAGCGCCATGGCCGTCGTGAATATCTTGAAGGTCGAGCCCATCTCGAACACGCCTGCCGACATGCGATTCAATCGATCCTTGTCCAGCGCGTTGACCGGATTGTTCGGATCGTAATCGGGCACGGAGGCCATTCCCACCACTTCACCGGTGTTCGCTTTCAGGACCACCGCGCCGGCGGCGATCGCCTTGTAACGTTCGAGCGCCTGCACGAGTTCGTCGCGGATGATATGCTGCACGCGCAGATCGACAGAAAGTTTTACCGGTTCAAGGTGCCCCTCGACGGCAAGCCCTGTCGCCTGCAAATCGGCAAGCCCCTGATCGTCGACGAATTTTTCGATACCCGCGATGCCCTTGTTGTCGATGTTTACCAGACCGAGAATGTGCGAGGCCGTTGCGCCCCCAGGATAAAAGCGCCGCTTCTCCGTTCGAAAACCGAGTCCGGGCACGCCGAGCGCCAGAATGTCGGCCTGCTGACGTGGCGAAAGCTGACGGCGAAGCCAGACGAAACCGGCGTCGCTGTCGAGCCGGCGATAGGTCTGTTGATAGTTCAGATCGGGCAAAACCGTGGACAGCTTCTCGATGGCTTCGTCGATGTCGACGATGCGCCGCGGTTCGGCGAAAAGCGAAGCTGTCTTGATGTCGGTCGCCAGAACCTCGCCATTGCGGTCCACAAGATCGGGTCGCGACGCGGTCACGCGGGCTGCCGGCACACTTGCCTCCGGCTCTTCCTGCATGGCGAGATGAACAAGGCGACCGCCTAAAGCGGCATAAATGCCGAACATGACGGCCATCGCCATCACGACACGGTTCTGAGCCCGTCCACCGCGGGCTTTTCCCGCACCGTCCATTACGATCGTCGCAGCCCCCCGGCGCACGGCGGAAGAAGCTGCATCATCCATATATCCGCTCGCTCCAGTCATGGCCGCACCGCCCCGGTTGTCGTCTGATCGGGCACGCTGCCGGCATCCGCCATGTCGTTGACGAGCCCCTCGATGGTCAAAGGCTTCTTCGGAAGATCCGAGAACTCGGCGATGCGCGGTGCCTCCACGGGCTCGAGTCCCAGCTCGTCCTTGTAGGTTTCCGCCAACCGCTGCAGGCGTGCGGGCTGGGTGAGAAGGCTCCAGTCCGCCTTGAGAATATCGATCGAGTCCTCTTCAAGCTCGGCCTGGCGCTCGATCTTTCGCAATTCCTCGTATTTGGCTTCGGCATCGTGCTTGGTCTTGTAGGTGAATGCGGCCGCCGCCAGCATGACCGTGATCAGCACAACATCGCTCGTGCGAAACATCTTTGCCTTACCTCTCACCAGCACGCGTCGGTCGCGGGAACCGCGAGAGACCGACAATATCGAAATCCACCGCTCCCGCCGGCGCCGCGCTCCGCACGGCCGAACGCAGCCGCGCAGACCGCGCCCGCGGGTTCTGGTCCGTCTCCTCGCGCGAAGGCGAGACGGGCTTGGCCGGTTTCAGGAAGGTGGGGGCCGCACCGTGCACCTCCGGCAGATGGCGCGATCCGCCCTGCCCGCCGGCACGCTCGACCATGAAACGCTTGACCATCCGGTCTTCCAGAGAATGGAACGTCACCACTGCCAGCCGACCCTCGGGTTTTAAAACCCGCTCCGCCGCGAAGAGCGCGCGTGCCAGTTCGCCGAGTTCGTCATTGACGAAGATACGCAAGCCTTGAAACACGCGCGTGGCAGGATGAATCTTCTCCTGCGGGCGACGTCCGACGATCCTCTCGACCGCATTGGCGAGATCCAGCGTGGTCTCGAACGGTTTGTCGTTGCGGATTTTTTCCAGCCCGCGCGCGATGCGGCCGGCCTGGCGCTCCTCGCCCAGAATGCCGAAGATGCGGATGAGATCGCCCACTTTCATCGTGTTGACCACATCGGCGGCGCTAAGTCCCGAGCGTGCCATGCGCATATCGAGCGGGCCGTCTTTCTGGAAAGAAAAACCGCGCACCGCCTGATCGATCTGCATGGAAGACACGCCTATGTCGAGCACCACACCGTCGACCGGCCCGTCGACAATCTCATCGAGGCTGGAAAAGCGGCTCTCCACCAACCGCAGGCGCCCGTTCCATTTTTCGACCAGAGCCTGTCCAGCCGCGATCGCAGTCGGGTCGCGGTCGATGGCGGTGACCGATGCGCCCGCGTCCAGAAGCGCATCCGTGTAACCGCCGGCGCCGAATGTACCGTCGATGAAATGCCGACCGTCCAAAGGCTGAAGGGCTTGGAGAATTTCGCGCAAAAGAACCGGAATGTGGCGGGCCAGTCCGCCCCCGGCCGGGCTCTCGCCGCCGGGGCCCGCCATCATTCCGACTGTCCGGCAGTTCGGCTCGAAGCCGCCGCTTGCCGAAGTTTCAGAAGTCGTTCGCGCACCGCCTGCCCGTGGGCCTTCAGCCGCTCCGGCTCCCAGATCTGAAAGAAATGCCCACGACCAACGAAGGCCACATCCTTCGTGATGCCTGTGTGCTCGCGAATGAAATCCGTCACCGTGATGCGCCCGTCTTGATCGAGTTTCAGGAAGGCGCCGTCGCCATGCACGAAAAAGGACATGTCGTCCGCAGTCTGCAGAAAAGGATCTTCCTGCGCGATCCGCTCCTCGTAGCGGTCGAGCAGGTCGAGACCGCCCACATCCATGGCCGGGATGTCGAGTGCACGGAGCCCATACAGTTCCGTAAAACCACGCTTTTGAACGACAGAGCGAAAATGCGCCGGCACCGAGACCCGACCCTTGGAGTCGATCTTGTTTACTGCATTCGACAGAAACCGGTCCATGACGCGTCGCGGCCAAAAGGCCTATGCCCCTCTGCATCTCATCAGCCGCCGACAAGCACGGCTTTTCGAACATTTGCCCGCCCCCCTGCAAGGGTGAATCCCCACTGCCACGCCGCCCCGACGAAGAGGCCGACATGGGAGGAACCCGTACTCCAACTGCAACGAAACGCTGATTTGACTTATGGGGTACCATGGGCCGTTATGGGCGTCAACGGGATTAAGCTTCACTTATGCTGGCATGACCGGGAATTCGGGCATGCATCGGGCCAGGGTCATTTATCGTGCATTAAGGCTAACAAAAGGTTAGGAAGGGCATCGGGCCGTCCGGCCCGCAACAGCCCATCACGTCCGCGAGGAGCCTCATGTCCGACAGCCAGAACGCCCGTGCTGCAAGCCTTTCACACCTCCACGCAAACGGGCTTGCAAAGGGCGATCCGCTCTCCACACCCATTGTCATGAGCTCGGTGTTTCACCTGCCCGGGGATCCGGCAGGCAGCCGACAATATGGCCGGTTCGACAATCCCACCTGGGAAGCGGTCGAAGCCGCCCTCGCGCATCTGGAAGAGGCCGAGACCGTTGCCTTTCCCTCCGGCATGGCGGCGATCTCATCGGTCTTTCTGGCTCTGCTTTCGGCCGGCGATCGCGTGCTCTTGCCCTCCGACGGCTACTACACACCCCGCGTCCTGCTCGAAAAGCACCTCGCCCGGCTCGGCATCTCCTACGACACACGCCCGACGGCCTCATTCCTCGAAGGCGGTTTTTCCGGTTACCGCATGGTGCTCGTCGAAACGCCGTCCAATCCGGGGCTCGACGTTTGCGATATCAAGGCGGTAACGAAAGCGGCGCATGCGCAAGGCGCGATCGTCGTTGCCGACAACACGACCATGACTCCCTACGGCCAACGCCCGCTGGATCTGGGCGTCGACATTGTACTTGCCGCCGACACAAAAGCGCCCAACGGGCATTCGGACGTGCTGTTCGGCCATGTCGCAAGCCGCAACACGGCCATGATCGAGACCATCCGCGAATGGCGTAAACTCGCCGGCGCGATCCCCGGGCCTTTCGAGGCATGGCTCGTACAGCGCGGCCTGGAAACGCTCGAACTGCGCTTCGATCGTATGTGTGCTTCCGCCGAAACGATTGCAGCACGGCTTGCAGACCATCCAGCGGTCCGATCGGTGCGCTATCCCGGTCTCAAAGGCGATCCCTCACATGCGCTCGCCAAAACGCAGATGCTGCGCTTCGGTTCGCTCATCGGACTGACTCTCGATTCGAACGAAAAGGCCGAAACCTTCATCGACACCTGCCC
The DNA here is from genome assembly GCF_913053745.1 of uncultured Nitratireductor sp. Lineage (GTDB taxonomy): Bacteria > Pseudomonadota > Alphaproteobacteria > Rhizobiales > Rhizobiaceae > Nitratireductor. Next base: position 10,931 of record NZ_CAJXGF010000085.1, on the reverse strand, counting down.
GCTCATCGAGGCGGCAACCTCGTTCGGCGGCGTCCACACCTCCGCCGAACGGCGCGCGCGATGGGGTGACGATGTGACAGAAGGGTTCATTCGTCTCTCGGTCGGATGCGAGCCGACCGAGACACTCTGGCAGGCGATCGACGCCGCATTGAAAACGGCGTAAAACTGCCCGGAATTTCCGAAAACGGAGCCGGAATCCCTCGAATTCCGGGAAAATCGGCAAATTCCGGAAAAATGTGCCAGCCGGTCTGTAAGCCGGGTTCTGTATGGCCGCACCGCCCGAAAGCGATGCAACGTGACGGCCATTCCTCTGGGACCGATGTTGCCATCGGCCTCAAGCAACCTACCCGAACGGCTGGACCGGAAAACGCCCTGAGGGTTTCCCCTCGCGCCATTCCTATTCGGTTTTGCTCCCGGTGGGGTTTACCCTGCCGTCTTGGTTACCCTCGACGCGGTGGGCTCTTACCCCACCCTTTCACCCTGACCCCGCCAGCATTTCGGTTCCCGGCAAAAGCCTGAAAAAGAACCGAAAAACAGGCGGGGCGGTCTGCTTTCTGTGGCACTGTCCCTGGGGTTTCCCCCGCCGGATGTTATCCGGCACCGTTTTTCCGTGGAGCCCGGACTTTCCTCGCGAACAGCCTTTCGGCTCCCGTCCGCGCGGCCGTCCGACCGGCTGGCAGGACGTATAAAGGGTTTCGCACGGCAAAACGCAACTCAAAACAGACACGTTTGCGCACGAAACCCCTCATTCCCGGACTTAATGCCCGAGAATCCGCTTCACTTTCGAGCAATAGCGCGACGAAATCGGGTTCATGCTCTTTGCGCCGTGGCCGGCATTGTATTTGAGAATCGTGCCGCAGGTCGTGCCGCCGCCAAGCTGATGCGCCTTGGCGAGATACTTCATGCCGTATTTGATGTTGGTGTCGGGGTTGTAGAGGCCCTTGGCCGAACCGCGATACCCCATCATGCGCGCCGTGGCCGGCTTGATCTGCATAAGACCGATCTCGCCTGCCGCGCCCAATGCGTTGACCCGGTAGTTGCTCTCGATGCGCACAACGGCATTGGCAAGCGAAACCGGCACACCATACGCCGATGCATATTGCGCGATAATGGTCTGGTACGAGCCGCCCTTGCCGCTCGTGCGCACTGTGGTCTTGACGACGGTTTTCTTCTTTTTCTTCGCGGCCGTTTTCTTGGAAGCCTTTTTGGACGCTTTCTTGGAGGCTTTGCCGGTTGCCTTTTCAGGCTTGATGGACCCGGTGCTCGTCATGTCCACCTTGCTCGCCTGGGAACCTTTTCCGCCACGAATGATTGTACGAAGCAGGTTGGGTGTATCTTCGCCCTTTTTCGCTTTCTCAGCACTCTTCTTGGCAGAATGAGCGGCAATCATCTGTCCATAGTTGGTCTTTTCGTCTGCATGCGACAAAGACGTTGCGGCGCCGACAGCGACCGCTGCCACGAGTAAGGTTTTGATGTTCATTTCGACCCGTAAATCTGTGCCGCGACGTCGGTGCGCGGCAGGTTTTGCTTTATACGAAGCCGGGACACGGTCCCACGGCCTCAACACGGGTCGGTGTGTTGCAGGTGAAGAGGAAACAAAAAAGGCGCTTCAATTCAATTAATGTGAATTGATGAAATTTTGCGCCAGTCTTGGGAGTGAGTGATCGTCAGGGAGAAGAATCAATCACGGATTTATTATACAACAATTTGCGCAAAGTCGTACATGTTGCCACGTCAGCCAGGCCATCAACCTCTAAGGGCCTGAAATGTCTCTGGAATTCCTGCACAACTATTTGTGTAAGCTTGTCGTAAATCCCAGTAATAGCGATCCCGTATCCATAGCGCGCAAGCAACCTCTGAAGCGCGACCACAGCCGGTCCGTCATCATCGGGACCAAGACGCCGGCCGCCTGAAACGGGCGTTGTTGCGACAAAATGGCCGAGTCCGTCCGCAGCCAATCGTTCCCATGGGAACTTTTCGCCAGGATCCACCTTGCGCCCCGGAGCGATATCGGAATGGCCCAGAACCCGTTTTCCGGGAATGCCATGACGCTTGCAAATATCCCGCCCCAATTCGAGAACCGCCTGGATCTGGATGTCGGGAAAGTCCGGCAGACCTTGCAGATGACCGGGATTGGCGATCTCGATACCGATCGAATAGGAATTCACATCGTCCCGGCCCTGCCAGGAGCCGCGACCGGCATGCCAGGCGCGGTCCGCCTCCCGCACCATCTGAACGATACGCCCGTCCTCGTGGACGAGATAATGGCTCGAGACTTCACTTTCGCGCGCACAAAGCCAATCCTGCGCACCCTGGCCGGTCTCCATTCCGGTGTAGTGAAGGATGAGGGTATCCGGCACTTCTCCGCCGCGCCTTTCGCCGAAATTCGGCGACGGACAAACCTGCGCACCGGCAAAATCGGGATCGAACATGGCTGCTGAGCGATCGATCACGCTCACGCGCGCACCTGCGCTTTCTCGATGCTTTCATAAGCCGTATTGATGGCTGCAAGCCGAGTGTTGGCGATGGCCAGAAACTCTTCGGGAACACCGCGTGCAATAAGCTTGTCTGGATGGTTTTCGGCCACCAGCCGGCGGTAACGGCGCCTGATCTCGTCGAACGGCGTGCCCTGTTCCACGCCGAGCACCGAATACGGGTTACCCTCTCCCTGAATCGCATGGCGCGACAGTATCTGCTCGAAATGATCTTCGCGAATTTCAAAGATCTCCGCGACCCGTTGCAGAAATGCCATTTCGCGCTCGTGGATCACACCATCGGCCTTGGCGATGTGAAACAATGCATCGAGAATGTCTTCGAGCACCATGCAATTGGGACCGCCATACCCGCACAGATTTGCCATCTGATGCGCATAGGCTTCGAAACCCGCCACATCCTGCTGGGCAAGATTGTAGAGGCGGGAAACATTGGCCTGCTCGTTGCGGGGTACCGAAAAAATTTCGTGAAAAGCCTGCACTTCGTCCAGAGTGACGACACCGTCGGCCTTGGCCATCTTCGCCGACAAAGCAATGATGGCGATGGAAAAGGCGACGCGCCGGCGTAGTTGCGGGTCGCCTTCGAATACGGTGCGGATGGCCTCGACCATCGCTGCCAGCGCGCTGCCGGGTGCGCGCGAGATAAAGTCTGTAATACGATCCCAAAACGTCATGTCGGTTTTGTAACCGTAAACGCCGGGGATTTCGAGGCGCAGTTTGGCGCAAGCAAAAACCGGATGGATCTTTCGATCCATCCGGTTTCTCAACTGTCAGGCATCTTTTACGACGCCCGTCGCTGCGACACCTTACTGGCTGGTCGTGCCCTGATCCTGCATCGGATCGGATTCCGGGGCAGCCGCCGGCGGATCCATCGGAGTCGCATCCTGCTGCTCAGGCTCGACGCTCTGGGTGGTCGTGTTGTCGCCCTCGCTGCACGCGGCAAGTCCAAGAAGGGCCAAACCCGAAACGGTTGCGGCTAGAAACTTTTTCATTTCCACTCTCCATACAAAGCGCATCTTAAGGGCGCGTCGCCGCGCGCCCACAGCCAGAAAATGCACCAGCGCGTCTGGAGTTTCGTAACGTTGAGTGACCGTTCGTAACGATGCGGGATTGGAAAGAGCTACCCCTGGGCTGGAAATCCGGACGCCCTAGAGGCTCGTGGCGCTGCGCGCGGCCTGGTCGTACTGCCCGGAAAGAGCGTGCATAACCGCCGCGATACCCGACAAGGCTTCTTCATCCAGCTTCAGGCGTTTGGTGCTGGCGATGAGAAGCGCTTCGCGAACCTCGTGATAGCGGTCGCAGGCCGCTGTCCCTTCCGTGGTGGCTTTCACGGTTTTCTCCTTGCCGCGACGCCCGGTCTTAACCAGTCCGAGAGCCGCGAGCTTCTTGATCGCATAGGAAGCGACGTGAACGTCTTCGATGTTGAACATCATACACAGTTCCGAAAGCGTCTTCTCCCGGTTTCTATGGTTGACCGCGTGCAGAATCTGCACGGCGGTGGGCTGCAGGCCCGGAACACCGGCAGCCGCCATGCAGCGCACCATCCAACGATCGAAGGAATGGTTCATCACCGTCATTGCAAACTCGATTTCCGACAGCGCCGGCATGGCGCCGGCAGCCAGATGGGCCGCGGACACGACCGGTCCAACCTTCCGTTCGGCGTTCGACATCTTCACCTCGCGAGCATTGTTTGCGGCAGCCATAGCGCCAGTTGCGGGAACAGGACGATCAACGCCACGGCGACGATCATCATGAGGAAGAACGGCAGGGTCATGCCGGCAACCTTGAGAATGTTATGACCGGTCAGCCCCTGAATGACGAACAGGTTGAAGCCGACCGGCGGGGTGATCTGGCTCATCTCGACCACGATGACGAGATAGATGCCGAACCAGATGATGTCGAGCCCCGCAGCCTCGACCATGGGCAGAATAACCGATGCGGTGAGGACGACGATGGAGATTCCGTCCAGAAAGCAACCGAGAACGACAAAGAACAGGGTCAGCACAGCCAGAAGCGCATAAGGCGAATAGCCCTGTTCGGCGATAAACTGCGCCAGTGCCCGCGGGATACCGGTATAGCCCATCGCCACGGTCAACACCGACGCTCCGGCCAGAATGAGCACGATCATGCAGGAGGTGCGCGACGCGTTGCGCAGCGCATCGACGAACGTGGCGCGGCTCAGCGTGCCCGTGAACCAGGAGAGCACAAGAGACAGAACCACGCCGACGACGGCCGCCTCCGTGGGCGAGGCGAACCCGCCATAGATCGAGCCGATGACGCCGACGATCAGCGCCAGGATCGGAAACAGGCGGCGCGTCTGCCAGATGCGTTGCAGATAGGGAATGCGCGGGTCGGCCTCGGGCATGCGCTTGCGGTTGATCATCGACCAGACCGCAGTGTAGCCCATGAAGAGCGCGGCCAGCATCATGCCGGGAATGACACCGGCAATGAAGAGACGGGCGATCGACTGCTCGGTGGCCGCCCCATAAACGATCAGGATGATCGATGGCGGAATAAGCAGGCCGAGCGTGCCGGATCCGGCAAGCGAGCCAATGGCCATGCGCTCGTCATAACCGCGCTTCCGCAGCTCGGGCAGCGACATGCGGCCGATGGTGGCGGTGGTTGCAGCGGACGAACCGGACACGGCGGCGAAGATGGCGCAGCCCAGAATGTTGACGTGCAGGAGCCGGCCCGGCAGCCGGCGCATCCACGGCGCGAGACCTGCAAACATGTCTTCGGCCAACCGCGTGCGAAACAGGATTTCGCCCATCCAGATAAACATGGGAAGGGCGGCGAGGTCCCAGGAATTGATGGAGCCCCACACGGTGGTGGCCATCACCGCGCCAGGCGGCACGGGGACCATGAGGAAGATGGCTGCAAGACCGGCCACCATGAGCGCCAGCGCCACCCACAGGCCGGCGGCCAGCAGAACCAGCAACAGGCCGCCAAGCGTCAGCGAAATGGTCAGCAGATCCATCACAGTTCCTCCGCTGCGCCGTCTTCATTGGCCAGATAGGACGCGGGGCGTCCCCTCAGCGCAGCGACCAGATCATCCAGAAGCGCAATCGCGAAAATGCCCAGCCCCAAAGCCATGAACGCCTGCGGGATCCACAAGGGTATGGCGACGATGCCGTAGGACAATTCGTTGAAACGGTGACTGTCGAGGGAGAGTTTTGCAGCATAATAAAAGAAAAACCCGGCCAGTGCCGCGCCGACCACGAGCACAAACACTTCAGCCACCCGACGCATGCCCTCCGGCATAGCGGCCAACCCCAGCGTGACACGGATCTGCGCACCGCCGCGCAGGGAACCGGCAAGCGCCATGAAAGATGCGCCGACCAGAAGAAAGCCGGCGATCTCCGCCAGCGACGGCACGAGAAAGCCGTAGGGCGGCAAGCCAAACAGAGCAAACACGGTATCCACCACACGCCCGAGAACCTGGGCGAACACAAGAATTGCGATCACGCAGAGAGCTGCCATGGCCAGCCATTCGGCCGCGCCATAAAGCCCATCCAATATTTTCCTCATTGTCGTCTCCGCTTCGACGGTCTTTGATAGGTCGCCCGTGGCGGCGAGACAACGGGTCGCCGGAAAACCGTCAACCCGCAGCCCTGTGTCAAAGCGGTCAGTTCTTGTAGGCGTCGAGGACGGCCTTGCCTTCGTCGCCGGCCTTTTCAGCCCACTCGGCAGACATTTCCGCACCGATCGCGGCAAGCCCCTCCTTAAGCTCGGCGCTCGGCGCGCTCACGGTGATGCCATTGTCTTTCAGGATCTGGGTCTTCTCCATCGTTTCCTTGACGGAAGCTTCCCAGCCACGCGTCTCGGCGCTGGCCGCGGCATCGAGCACCGCACCGCGCTGATCTTCCGGCAAGGCATCGAACGCGGCCTTGTTGACGAAGACCATATTGCGCGGCAGCCAAGCCTGCGCGTCGGAATAATGCGAGAGGAAATCCCAGACCTTGGAATTCGCACCGGTGGAAGGCGACGTGATCATGGCCTCGACGCGACCCGTCGCAAAGGCGGTGGGCAGATCCGGCACCTCCACCTGGGTGGGCAGCGCGCCCGCAAGCTGTGCCAGACGCTCGGTGGCGGCATTATAGGCACGCATCTTCAGGCCCTTGAGATCATCGACCGAGGAGATTTCCTTCTTGGTGTAGATGCCCTGGGGCGGCCACGGCACGGAGAAGAGAAGCTGAAGTCCCTGCTCCTGAAGCTTGGCTGCGAGCTGGTCTTTCGATGCGTCATAGAGCTTTTTCGCATCGTCGTAGCTGGTGGCGAGGAAGGGAATCGAATCCACTTCGTAGATCGGGTCTTCATTGGACAGACGCGATCCTAAAATTTCACCGATCTGCGCCAAGCCCTGGCGTACGGCGTTCTTGATGTCGGGATGCTTGAACAGCGAACCGTTGGAATGGACGGTGATTTCCAGCCCGCCATCGGTGGCCGTTTCCACGTCTTCTGCGAACTGGACGATGTTCTGCGTGTGAAAGTTGGTGTCGCCATACGGCACCGGCATGTCCCATTTGGTCTGCGCCGACGCCGATGTGGCAAAGCCGAGCGCAGCCGCGGCGAGAACGAACTTTACGGAATGATGCATATCTGAACTCCCATTTAAATGACGCAACGGAGGCGTTCCCTCACCTTCCTCGCTGCAAGAAGCAGCGCTCATATCCAGATAATATGTCAATAAATTATTGACGTTTTATCCGAGACATGTTTCTCCTTTCGCCAAGGATAATGCGAAGGAGCCGACGATGACAGCAGGCAAATGGGATTTTTGGATCGACCGTGGCGGCACTTTCACCGATGTCATTGGCCGCAATCCGGATGGGGAGCTCTTCGCGCGCAAGCTGCTGTCGGAGAATCCGGAAGCCTACGCCGACGCCGGCATTCAGGGAATCCGCGATCATCTCGGTGTTGAAAAGGGCGAGGCCATGCCCTCGCATCTGATCGGCGACGTCAAGATGGGCACGACGGTGGCCACAAACGCGCTTCTGGAGCGTAAGGGCGACCGTGTGGCGCTGGTCATTACCAAGGGCTTCCGCGACGCGCTGAAAATCGCCTACCAGGCGCGGCCCGACATCTTCGCCAAGGAAATCATCCTGCCCGAGCAACTCTATGAGCGCGTGATCGAGGTGCCGGAGCGCCGGCGCGTGGACGGCGCGGTGGAGACGGAACTGGATCTCGACGCCGTGAAGGGCGAGATCGAGGCGGCGAAGGCCGACGGTATCGATGCGGTGGCGATCGTCTTCATGCATGCGTGGAAATATCCCGAGCATGAAAAAGCCGCCGCAAGCCTTTGCCGCGACTCCGGTTTCACGCAGGTGTCCGTGAGCCACGAGACTTCGCCGCTCATCAAGCTGGTGGGACGTGGCGACACCACGGTGGTGGATGCCTATCTCTCGCCGATCCTGTCGCGGTATGTGAGCCGCGTGGCCGCCGAACTGGGCGTCGACGAGAACGGCGAAGGGCCTGGTCTCAAATTCATGATGTCGTCGGGCGGCCTGACGGCAGCCGACAAGTTTCAGGGCAAGGACGCGATCCTGTCGGGTCCTGCCGGCGGCGTGGTCGGCATGGTGGAGACGGCGCGGCTTGCCGGCTTCGACAAGGTGATCGGCTTCGACATGGGCGGCACCTCGACGGACGTCGCCCATTATGACGGCGACTATGAACGCGCCTTCGACACGGAAGTGGCGGGCGTGCGCATCCGCGCGCCGATGATGCGCATCCACACCGTGGCCGCCGGCGGCGGCTCGATCCTGCATTATGAGGACAGCCGGCTGAAGGCCGGTCCCGATTCGGCTGGTGCCAACCCCGGCCCCGCATGCTACCGCCGCGGCGGGCCGCTGGCCGTGACCGATGCAAATGTGATGCTGGGCAAGTTGCAGCCGGATTTCTTCCCGGCCATCTTCGGCCCGCAGCAGAACGAGCCACTCGATGTGGACGCCGTGCGCGCCCGCTTCGCCGAGCTTGCCGGCCAGATTGGCGACGGACGCCCAGCGGAAGCCGTGGCGGAAGGATTCATCACCATTGCGGTCGAAAACATGGCCAATGCAGTGAAGAAGATTTCCGTGCAGCGCGGCTATGACGTGACCGGCTATCTCCTGAACTGTTTTGGCGGCGCGGGCGGCCAGCATGCCTGCCTCGTGGCCGACGCGCTGGGCATGGAAGCGGTGCTGATCCACCCGATGTCGGGCCTGCTCTCGGCCTATGGCATCGGGCTTGCGACCGTTTTCGCATCGCGCCAGCAGGCGCTTTTGAAGCCCTTCGCGGAAAGTTCTCTGGATGCGATCGATACGCTTTCGGCGTCGCTGCGCGAAGAGGTGCGCGAGGAACTCGCCGATCAGGGCATCACAGGCGACAAAGTGGCCTGGGCCACCAAGCTGGAAATCCGCTACGAGGGCACCGACACCACGCTGCCCATCGCCTTCGACGGTACGCTTGAAACCGCAAAAGCGGCATTCGAGGCAGCGCACAAGGCGCAGTTCGGTTTCGTCTACGACGACAAGCCGATGGTGGTGGAAGCTGTCAGCGTCGAGGGGCTGGACGCCGGCGACGGCCGCCCGGTGGAGCAGAAACAGGCAACGAACGACGCCACCCCTGCACCCGGCGAAACGCGACCGATCTTCTGCGATGGGGCATGGCACGATGCCGGCATCTTTAGGCGCGAGGCACTCTCGCGCGGCGCGAAAGTCAACGGCCCCGCCCTCATCATCGAGGCCAACCAGACGGTCGTCGTAGAGCCCGGCTGGCAGGCTGAGATCACAGCGCTCGACCACATTTTGATGCGGCGCGTGGAAAAGAAGGCCCGCATGGCCGCGCTCGGCACCGAGGCCGATCCGGTGATGCTCGAGGTCTTCAACAACCTCTTCATGTCGATCGCCGAACAGATGGGTGTGACGCTACAGAACACCGCCTATTCGGTGAACATCAAGGAGCGGCTCGACTTCTCCTGCGCGGTCTTCGACCAGAACGGCGCGCTGGTGGCCAACGCCCCGCACATGCCGGTGCATCTGGGCTCCATGGACCGTTCGGTGGAAACCGTCATCCGGCTGAACAAGGGCAATATCCGCCCCGGCGACGTGTTCGCACTGAATGCGCCCTATAATGGCGGGACCCACCTGCCCGACATCACGGTCGTCCCGCCCGTGTTCGACGACGAAGGCGAGAACATCCTGTTCTACACCGCCTCGCGTGGCCACCATGCCGATGTCGGCGGCACCGCGCCCGGATCCATGACGCCGCTGGCAACCACGGTGGACGAGGAAGGCGTTCTGTTCGACAATTTCCGTCTTGTCGAAGGCGGAAAGTTCCGCGAGCAGGAACTGCACACGCTTCTGACTGATCACCCCTATCCGGCACGCAACCCGCACCAGAACATCGCCGACCTGAAGGCGCAGATCGCCGCCAACGAAAAGGGCGTGGCGGAACTGCGCAAGATGATCGACCAGTTCCGTCTCGACGTGGTGCAGGCCTATATGGGCCATGTGCAGGACAATGCGGCGGAAGCCGTGCGCCGTGTGCTCGAACGCCTGCCGGACGCGTCGGAATACGAATATCCGACCGACACCGGCCAGATGATCAGGGTGAAGATCACCGTCGACCGCGAGAAGCGCGAGGCGACCGTCGACTTCACCGGCACGTCGAACGTTCAGAAGAACAATTTCAACGCGCCCGAACCGGTGACCCGCGCAGCCGTGCTCTATGCCTTTCGCGTGATGGTGGAAGGGCAGATCCCGATGAATGCGGGCTGCCTCAGGCCGATCAACATCGTGATCCCGGAAGATTGCATGCTGCGCCCCTCCTATCCGGCCGCGGTCGTGGCCGGCAATGTGGAGACCTCCCAGCACGTTACCAACGCGCTGTTCGGCGCGATGAAGGCCATCGCCAACAGCCAGGGCACGATGAACAATCTGACCTTCGGCAACCAGGAATATCAGTATTACGAGACCATCTGCTCCGGCTCGCCCGCAGGCCGCATGAACGACGGTCGCGGCTTCGGCGGCGCGTCGGGCGTTCACGTCCACATGACCAATTCGCGCCTGACGGACCCGGAAATCCTCGAACTCCGCTTCCCGGTTCTGCTCGAGGATTTTCACATCCGCGAGGGTTCGGGCGGCAGGGGCAAGTGGTCGGCCGGTGACGGCACGCGCCGCACCATCCGCTTCCTGGAAACCATGGAATGCGCCATCCTCTCCTCCCACCGAACCCTACCACCGCGCGGCGTGGAAGGCGGCGACGATGGCGAGATGGGCAAGACCGAAGTGCGCCGCAAGGGCGGGCATGTCGAAACGCTCAAGGGCTGCGACCAGACGGTAATCGAGGCCGGCGAAGCGGTGATCGTAACCACGCCCACCGCCGGAGGTTTCGGCAAGGCGTGACGCAGGCGCGGTTCGTTAACCGGCGCCCGGCGTCGGGCCATCAAGCATGGATCCCCGG
>NZ_CAJXGF010000084.1 GCF_913053745.1 uncultured Nitratireductor sp. | reverse complement strand
GGGCGAGCGCGAAGGCGATTTTCCAGCAATGCGGGCTGAACGGTCGAGTTTTGTCCGTGCCTACGAGTTCATACAGAGTAATCGTCACACTTGGTCCTTTCGGTTCGAGGTGAGACCTGACAGAGTGCGCACGATTGCATATCCGATGCACATGACAATGCGCCAACGCAGGATTTTCTGCTCCAGCCTTCGGACTTCAGTTCATGAAACAACATTTCGAAATGTTCGCCTCTTACAATCTGTGGGCCAACGCCAGAATCTACGACGCCGCGGCAGTGCTTGACGCGGAAGCGCTCCATCGCGATGTGGGCATCTACTTCAAATCGGTTTTGGGCACGCTCAACCATCTCCTTGTAGCCGACCTCATCTGGATGAAGCGTTTTACCGGAGAGGGCGCCGCACCGAACCGCCTCGACACAATTCTGCATTCGGCGCTGCCCGCGTTGCGCATCGCTCGTGAGAACGAAGATCAACGTATCGTAACCTGGATCGAGAACCTTGAAGAAGAAGCTTTCGCGAGGCGCTTCACCTACGTAACCGTAACCGACGTACGAACTGTTTCTCAACGACTTGCCCCGGCATTGAGCCATCTTTTCAATCATCAGACACATCATCGTGGGCATGTCCATGCGGCACTGTCGATTCTCGGTGTGGAGCCGCCGTCGATCGACCTGATCTATTTTCAGAGGACGAAAACAGGTTCTCGCTTTGGTTGAAAAAGTCATGTTTTTTCTAAAATAGTAAGGGCTTAAAATAAAAAAATTTTATGTTATTTTTTACTACTTTTGTTTTCTTGGCTAAACCTTCACATCAACTTTGGCATTTAATAATAAAAAATCGCCCTATCATCCTCCTTGTCGACAAATACTTCGACCCTATCCAGGAGGAAGACCATGAGCAGAATGCATAGAAAAATTCTCGCCGGCGCGGCGAGCGGGGCTATTGCGCTCAGCATGGCAATGCCCGCAGCGGCTATAGATCTTGGCGGCGTCAGCGTCGGCGGCAATGACCGAGGCGGTCTCAGTGTTGGCGTGGGCGGTGTTTCCGCATCCGTTGGAACGAACAACGGGCTTTCGGCTGACGTGAACGCCGACCTCGGATCGACCTCGGCCAATGTTGGAGCCTCGGTCGGAGGCAACAGCCTTGCCGATGTCAATGCGGATGCGAATGTCGGTGGCGCCATCAGCGCGCGGAGCAACACCAGTGTCGGCGGAGGTGGCGGTAGTCTCCTCGACTCCGACACGACGGCATCCATCGGCGGCAGCGGCGGACTGAACGCCGGTGTCAGCGCAAATGTCGGAAGCGGCGGTATTGGGGCAGATATCAATCTCGGACTGGGCGCGACGGATGGCCCAGGCACGGGTGGTCCCGGCACCGGCGGCCCCGGTACAGGCGGTCCCGGTACGGGTGGTCCTGGAATCGGAGGCCCTGGCAGCGGCGGCGGCGGCATTATCGGTGGCGGCAATGGCGGCAGCAAAAATCTGGGCCGCCGTGCCATCAGCGGCATGAGCGAACAGCAGCTCGCCATCTATCGCAAACGTTGCGTCAACATTCTGCGCAACCCTGCCGCATGGGACTACGATCTGGTGCAGATGTGCAAGCTGCTGCGTCAGGCAGCCTCCCGCTGACGGAGTCAATCGGCAATGGTGTGGCCCAATTTATTTGGGCCACACCTGTTTGCTTTCGGCAACACAGGCAACCTTCCTTGAAAACTCGGCGCAAGCTTTGACGGCGGCGTCTTGCCAGAGTTGCGACGAGCGGTCAAAACGCCCGTCATGTTGACGATTTCGAATCTCTCGCTGCGCATCGCCGGACGTCTCCTGATCGATCAGGCGTCGCTCAGCCTTCCCGCTGGAACCAAGGCAGGCCTTGTTGGCCGCAACGGCACCGGCAAGACCACCCTCTTCCGTGCCATTACCGGAGATCTCGTTTCCGAAACCGGTTCTGTCGGTGTGCCGAAAGGCACGCGGATCGGTCAGGTCGCGCAAGAAGCGCCCGGTACAGACGAGCCCCTCATCGACATCGTGCTGCGAGCGGATACCGAGCGCGCAGCCCTGTTAAACGAAGCCAAGACGGCAACGGATCCACATCGCATTGCAGAGATCCAGACGCGGCTGACGGATATCGACGCACATTCTGCGGAGGCGCGCGCGGCGGCGATCCTTTCCGGCCTTGGGTTCGACGCCGAAGCGCAGAAACGCTCGGCCTCGTCGTTTTCCGGTGGCTGGCGCATGCGCGTGGCGCTGGCTGCGGTTCTCTTCACTCAGCCCGACCTCTTGCTGCTCGACGAACCCACCAACTATCTGGACCTCGAAGGCACGCTCTGGCTCGAAAATTACCTGTCGCGTTATCCGCACACGGTTCTTCTCATCAGCCACGACCGCGATCTTTTGAACCGGGCCGTCTCGTCGATCGTGCACCTGGAACGCAAGAAGCTGACATTCTGGCGCGGCGGCTACGACCAGTTCGCCAGGCAGTATGCCGAAAAAGCGGAACTGCAGGAGAAGATGCGCGTCAAGCAGGAAGCCCAGCGCAAGCATATGCAGTCCTTCGTGGACCGCTTCCGCTACAAGGCATCGAAGGCGCGCCAGGCACAGTCGCGCCTCAAGGCGCTGGAACGCATGTCGCCCATGGCTGCCGTGGTGAACGAGACGGTGCTGCCGTTCCGCTTTCCCAATCCGGAGAAGGCTGTTGCCTCGCCGATTATCGCATTAGACGGCGGTGCCGTCGGCTATACGCCCGGCAAGCCGGTTCTACGCGGGCTGACGCTGCGCATCGACAATGACGACCGCATCGCGCTTTTGGGTGCCAACGGCAACGGCAAGTCGACCTTCGCAAAGCTTATCGCCGACCGGCTGATGCTCGAAAAGGGTGCGAAAACGGTTGCGCCGGGACTGAAAGTGTCGATCTTCGCCCAGCATCAGCTCGACGACCTGCGACCGGATGAGGACGCCTACCAGCACCTGCGCCGGCTCATGCCGGATGCGCCCGAGGCGAAGGTGCGGGCGCGTGTTGCGCAATTCGGCCTGACCACGGAAAAGATGACGACGCCGGCACGCGACCTCTCCGGCGGCGAGAAGGCGCGTCTACTCATGGGCCTCGCGACTTTCGAGGCGCCGCATCTGCTCATTCTCGACGAACCGACCAATCATTTGGACATCGACAGCCGCGAAGCGCTGGTCGAGGCGCTCAACATGTTCGACGGTGCGGTAATCCTGATCAGCCACGACCGCCATCTGATCGAGGCAACGGCCGACCGGCTATGGATCGTCGGCGACGGTACCGTTGGCTCCTTCGATGGCGACATGGACGATTACCGTAACCGCATGACCGGCGGTGCCAGCCGTGCCAAGGAGAAGCGGGAGACGGAGAAGGCATCCAAGGCCGACAAGCGAAAGGAAGCTGCACGCAAGCGGGCTGCCCTCGAGCCGCTCGCGAAGGAAATCAAGGCCACCGAAGGACTGATAGAGCGCACGCGCAAGCGGATCGATGCTATAGAGGCAAGGCTCGCGGACACCAGTCTTTACGACAAGGAGCCCGAGAAAGTGTCATCTCTGGCCAAGGAACGCTCCGACCTCGCGTCGATGCTGGCACGGCACGAAGACCGATGGTTGATGCTTTCCAGCGAATATGAAGAAGGGATGACCTGATGGCACCCGCGCTCACGATCGGTTTCGATGCCGACGACACGCTCTGGCAAAACGAGCGCTTTTACCGCTTGACGGAAGCGCGTTTTGCCGAATTTCTGGCGGATTTCGCCGAAGCGGGGCATCTGTCGGAGCGTCTTCTGCAGGCAGAGAAACGCAATCTGGGCAAATACGGTTTCGGCATCAAAGGGTTCACCCTGTCGATGATCGAGACCGCGATCGACGTGACCGACGGGCGCGTGCCGGCAGCAACGATCCGCGACATTCTCGATGCCGGACGGGAAATGCTGGATCATCCGGTCGAAACCTTGCCCCATGCGCGCGAAACGCTGGAGAAGCTTTCCGGTCGCCACCGGCTCGTGCTGATCACGAAGGGCGACCTGTTCGACCAGGAACGCAAACTCGCGGCGTCCGGCCTGGGCGACCATTTCGATGCCGTCGAGATCGTCAGCGACAAGTCGCGCCAGACCTATGAGCGAATATTCGCAGCTCATGGCGACGGACCCGAGCATGGGATGATGATCGGCAATTCGCTCAAATCCGACGTGATCCCTGCCATCGAGGCGGGCGCGTGGGGCGTGTTCGTACCACACGACCTGACTTGGTTGCACGAACATGCGGAGATGCCGGAAAACATGCCACGATTTCGCAAAATCGCCGATTTGAGTGAAATCGAAGTGGTTTTGGCCGAAATCGGCTAGCGTTCTGCGGAAAAACGACGGCGTCAAATGCCTTCGCTACATCGGCGGTTTGCAAAGCATTCACGGAACGGCCCGGTGAGGTCGCTCGGGGAAAGCTCTTTGTGCTTACGCCTTCTTCTGCCAGCGTCTATCCGGCCCTTGTTGCCAATAGGTCACCGCATGACCGGCCGATTTCAGCGTTTTCCAGTGCCCGCGCGCCGTATCGAGTTGCGACGCATCGTGTCCGTCGAACATGACCACGGCCCGCTCATACCCCTCCACCCCGCCCGGATCGGCACCGTCTACAAAAAAACGGATCTGCGCGCCGTTCAGATTGGAAGAAGCTTCGGTCAAAAGCACGGGCTGGTGTTCGGGATGATCGTCCCGATCCGTACCATGCGCCAGGAAGGCTTCTTCACGCCATGTCCACAACCAGGTGTCGAGCGCATCACAGCGTTCGCGGCTGCCCGTCTGGATCGCCACTCTCCATCCTCTTTCGAGACTTTTCTCGACCAGAGGGGGCAGCGCTTCCTCCAGTGTCGATTCGGTGAGGTGATAGAAGAAAACGTCCATCGGTCTATTCGTAACTATCGGCCACCAGCCGATCGAGGAGGCGCACACCGAAACCGGAGCCCCAGGAACGGTTGATCTCACTAAGCGGCGCGCCCATGGCCGTACCGGCAACGTCGAGATGGGCCCAGGGCCCCTCCTTGACGAAACGTTTGAGGAACTGTGCCGCAGTAATGGAGCCCGCCATACGGCCTGCGGAGTTCTTCATGTCGGCATTCTTCGAATCGATCTGCTTGTCGTATTCCTCGCCCAACGGAAGGCGCCAGATTTTTTCGCCGGTCGTTTCGCCAGCCGAAGCCAGGCGCTCGGCCAGCGTGTCGTCATTGCAGAACAATCCGGCCCGGTGATGGCCGAGCGCCACCATGACAGCGCCGGTCAGCGTCGCGAGATCGACCATGAACTGCGGTTTGAACCGATCACGGCAGTACCAGAGAACGTCGGCCAGGACGAGCCGTCCCTCGGCGTCCGTGTTGATGACTTCGATGGTCTGGCCGGACATGGATGTAACGATGTCGCCAGGGCGCTGGGCATTGCCGTCCGGCATGTTTTCGACGAGGCCGATCATTCCAACGGCATTGACCTTCGCCTTGCGGGCGGCAAGCGCATGCATCAGCCCCACAACGGCAGCCGCGCCGCCCATATCGCCCTTCATGTCTTCCATGCCGCCGGACGGTTTGATGGAGATGCCGCCGGTGTCGAAGACCACGCCCTTGCCAACGAAAGCGACCGGCTTTTCCTTGGCCTTGCCGCCGTTCCATTGAATGACCGCAAGGCGCGGCGGACGCACCGAGCCCTGGGCGACACCAAGCAGCGCACCCATGCCGAGCTTCTTCATTTCCTTCTCGGTCAGAATCTCTACCTTCGCGCCCAGTTTTTCCAGTTCTTTTGCCTTGCCGGCGAACTCTACCGGACCGAGGACATTGGCCGGCTCATTGACCAGATCGCGTGCGAGAATGACGCCGGTCGCCACGGCTTCGGCACGAAGGAAGGCCTTTTTGGCTGCCGAGGGATCAGCGCACTGGATCGCAATCTTGAGCTTCTTGGCGGGTTTGTCGTTACCGTTCTCACGGTGAGTGGTCTTGTATTTGTCGAAACTGTAGGCGCGCAGAAGCATGCCAAGAGCAATGTTCGCCGCCGCCCCGGCGTCAATGTCGGCGCCATCGAGATCGGCCACGACGGTGATCTCGGAGGCCGATTTGCCCGCCGCAACCGCCGCGCCGCCGATTTTCAGAAGACTCTCCTCCGCAAGCTCGTCCGGCTTGCCGGCACCGATGGCGGTAAGCCGGTCGAGTTCCGAACCGGCGGGCGCCAAGACCTCGACACTTTTTGCCAATTTGCCCGAAAAACCCGACACCTCGAAAGCGCGCGCCAAAACGCCTTCCGGGTCGCACACCTTCGCATTCTCCCCAAGACCGCCGCCTTCGGACGCCAAAACGATGACGGTGCCCTTTTTGGGCATTGCAAACTTGGCAAAAGAGACGCTCGGCCTGTCGGTCATGATATTTCCCAGATTTCCGTGATTGCTCGTTGAGAGATGGTCGCGATCTTGGAGGTTTTATGCGAATTGGCAAGGCCCGTGCCCGGTCTAGCTCGGGTTTTTCATGGCAAAGTTCGGCACTCATGGACTCGTCATCGTTCCGTAAGGATGCTGTTAACCGCGTTTCTTTTGTATTTTCTAACCAATCCCACCCACAGTCTCATGCGGGACAAGAAATGGTGGGCCGCCCTTTAATGCCGGTAACTGAGCATTGTGCGCGTGGTCGCGGGCCGTTAGGTTCGCGCGCGCCTTTCAAGGGCTGTTCCAACGAAACGGATTGTCGATTTCCATGCGGGTAATCGAATTTTACATCATGCGTCGCACCTTCGCGCTTTTCGCGGCAGCGTTGCTATGGGTGCTCGCATTGGTGTGGACGACCCAGGTCCTGAACCGTATCGACCTGGTGACCGACAGCGGTCAATCCGCCGGCACCTTCTTTCTTGTTGCCGCCCTCGTTCTGCCCGCTGTCATTCCGATCGTGATTCCCTTCGCGCTCGGCATTGCCGTCGCTCAGACACTGGCGACGATGAACTCCGATTCCGAACTGGTGGTCATCAATGCTTCGGGCGCTCCGCGCGCCACCATCATCCGCCCGATCCTCATCATCGCCATCGGTGCGAGCGTTGCCTCTTTCCTGATCAACAACACGCTCGAGCCCGCTTCCCGCCAGGCTTTTCGCTCGCTGCTTGCCAATGCGCGCGCCGATCTGATCACGACCGTGCTTCAGGAAGGCTCCTTCCAGAAAGTCGATGACGGGCTCTTCGTCCAGGTATCGGAACGTCTTCCCAACGGCCTGCTGGGCGGTATTTTCGTGTCGGATTCGCGCGATGAGAATACCAAGCTCGTCTACCATGCGCGAACGGGTGCCGCAGTGGAGCGCGATGGCGGTTCGATCCTTGTGATGCAGGACGGAATGGTCCAGCGACAGTCCGTCAATGGCGACGTGTCGACCATCCGCTTCGATTCTTACGCGTTCGATCTTTCTCAGTTTTCCAGTGGCGGCGGCGGGGAGCCCACGCTCCACCCCAAGGATCGCTCGCTGGCATTTTTGATGAACCCGGACGTGAACGACAGATTCTATAAGAGTTCGCCACAGATATTACGTGCGGAACTGCATATGCGCTTTTCCGAATGGCTCTATCCTCTCGTTTTCGCGATGATCGGCCTTGCAGTGGCCGGTGATGCGCGCTCCTTCCGCGAAGCCCGCCTTCACCCGATGGTGACAACCATGGCAATCGCGTTGATCGTGCGCTGGGTAGGCTTCTACTCGGGAACGGAAGCTGAAAGCTCGCCCCTCTTCTCCTTTGTGCTTTATGCCGCTCCGCTTTTGATGATTGGCCTATGCACGATATTCATTGTCACAAATCGTGTGATGGAACTGCCGACGCATTGGGTAGAGAAACTGAACGCACGAACGCAACGGCTGATGGAGAGAATGGCGCATTGGCGCATCGGGCCGACACGCGGGCCGGCTGGGAGGCGCGGATGATTGGCCTCACCCTGGGTGGTTACTTCTTCCGCCGCTACGCATCGATCACAGCCTGGAACTTTTTCGGTATAGGCCTGCTTATCTTCATCGTGACCTTCGCCGAAGTATCGAGCCGTTCAGCGGGCCTACCCGGCTATACGCCGCAATGGGCCTTTTCGCTCGCGGCGCTGCAAACCCCGATTATCCTTCTCCAGGCAATTCCGTTTATCGGTCTGATCGCGGCGATGGCCACATTGATCAGCCTGAACCGTAAATACGAGCTTGTGGTGGCACGGGCAGCCGGCGTTTCCGCCTGGCAATTCCTCACACCGATCGCGTTCGGTTCCTTCCTTTTCGGCGCGCTCGCCGTGGCGGCGCTAAACCCACTCGCCGCCAATGGGTTCGCGCAGGCGCAAATCGTGGAAGCCGAGGTACGCGGCGCCAAAAGCAGCGCCAATTCCGAAGCCGAACAGTGGATCAAGCAACGCTCGGACGATGAAGAAACCATCATCGGATCGAATGCCGTTCTCAATGGCGGCCGCGTGCTCGTGCGCCCGACCTTTTTCCGAATCGATGCTGACGGACGCATATTCGAGCGTCTCGATGCCGAACGCGCCTTTCTGCGCGATGGATACTGGGACCTACAGGGCGTGGCACGTCGCCGCGGTACCGCAGCGGCAGAGAACGTCGGGAGCGTTCAGATCGAAACCAATCTTCAGCCGGAGTTTGTCGGCGAACAATTGACGCGCCCTGAGGCGACTTCGATTTACGCACTGCCCGGAAAGATCGAAGTCGCCCGATCCTTTGGACTCAAAGCAAACGCATTTGCCACGCATTTTCATTCACTTGTGGTGCTGCCTCTTCTGCTTGTCGCCATGACCCTGATTGCCGCTACGGTATCCATGAGATTTACCCGAATGGGACAGTCAGCAACGGTGATTCTGGGTGGAATCCTTGCCGGCTTTCTGCTTTATGTGGTTTCGGTCTTGGTCAAGGCGTTCGGCAGCGCTGGGGTTGTGCCTCCGGTGGTGGCTGCATGGACGCCTGTGGTCGTGGCAATGTTCTATGGGGTGACTTTCCTATTGTACAAGGAGGACGGTTAGTGGGGGTTGCGGCAAACAGAGCCGGCATGTCCACACGGTTGGCGCATTTGATGAGCGCAACCGCGTTGGCGACCTTGTGCACCTATACATTGCTTCCGCACACCCCTGCCCTGGCGCAGACCGGCGGGCTCGACGTTTCGGATCTGCCGCAGGATGCGCAGATGCTCCTGACGGCGGACAATCTCATTTACGATAACGACCTGAACACGATTACCGCCGCCGGCGGCGTGCAGATCGAGTATGCCGGCAACCGCCTGGTTGCCGATCGGGTGGTCTACGATCGCAAGACATCGCGCGTGGTGGCCCGCGGACGTGTGCAGATCGTCGAGAAAGACGGCAATCGCATCTTTGCGGACGAAATCGATGTTACTGACGATTTCCGTGACGGGTTCGTCAACGCATTGCGCATCGAAACCGTCGACAAGACCTATTTCGCTGCCGAGAGCGCTGAGCGTTCCGGCGGACAACTGACGACCTTCAACAATGGTGTCTACACGGCGTGCGAACCTTGTCGAGAAAAGCCCGGCAAGCCGCCCATTTGGCAGATTAAAGCGCAGAAGATTATCTGGAACGGTGAATCGAAAACCGTACGCTTCGAGCGTTCGCGATTCGAGTTCTTCGGTATGCCGATCGCCTATCTGCCTTTCTTCGAGGTCGCCGATCCGACCGTGAAGCGCAAATCGGGCTTTCTCATTCCCGGCGCGTCCTACAAGGAGGAATTGGGGTTTGGAGTCAGCGTTCCCTACTACTTCGCACTCTCTCCCACCTTCGACCTGACCGTTACGGGAACCTACTATTCCAACCAGGGATTTCTGGGCGAGGCCGAGTGGCGTCAGCGTTTCGACAACGGCCAATACAGTGTCAAGATTGCCGGTATCAAGCAGCAGGAGCCGGAAGCCTGGGCCGCATCTACGGTGAACGGAAACGAGACCGGCCGCGGGATGATCGGTTCCGAAGGTCAGTTCCGCATCAACCCGCGCTGGACGTTCGGCTGGGACGTGCTTGCGCAAACCGACAAGAATTTCTCGCGCACTTATAATATCGACGGTTTCTCCGACACCGTACAGACGTCTGAACTTTATCTGACCGGCCTCGACGATCGAAATTTCTTCGATCTAAGAGCTTATCATTTCGATATCCAGGAAGACGTTCTCGACTCCTCTACGAACGCACGCGACGACAAGCAGCCCTGGGTGTTGCCGAGTTTCGACTATTCCTACACACCCGACGAAGCCGTTGCTGGCGGCGAGTTGAATCTCGACGTCAACATGCAGGGAATCTACCGCAACACCCTGAGCGGACGCACCGTATCTGCGACCCCCGACGCTCCTTATGAGCGGATAGACGGCGTTGAAGGGATCGCCAGCCGCATGACGGCTGAGGCAGAGTGGAAGCGGTCCTTCGTGAGTGCGGGGGGCCTGGTGGTGACACCGATCCTGCAGGCGCGCGGCGACGCGATTTATACCGACTACGATGCAACAACCGTCAACGGCGTAACCAGCTTCGAGTTGAACGGAACGGCTGTCGGCAGCGACGTTCGCTCCTCCTACTATCGCTATATGGCGACCGCCGGGCTCGAAGCGCGGTGGCCGATCCTGTTTTCCACCTCCAGCGCAAGCCATGTTCTGGAACCCGTTGCGCAAGTCTTCCTGCGGCCTGATGCGCCATATCAGGACCGACTCGGCATTCCCAACGAGGACGCCCAGTCGCTTGTCTTCGATGCGACGAGCCTTTTCGAGCGTGACAAATTCTCGGGCTACGATCGTATCGAGGGCGGAACGCGCGCCAATGTCGGCATTCGCTACTCCGGCAGCTTCGCCAATGGCTGGACGACTCAAGGTCTGTTCGGACAGTCCTATCATCTGGCGGGCGCCAATCCGTATGCGCAGGCTGATCTCGTCCATGCGGGCGCCTATTCCGGCCTTGAGACCGATGTTTCCGATTTTGTCGGCATGATCGGTATCGCCAGCCCGAACGGTTTCGCCTTTTCCGCGGGCGCGCGCTTCGACGAGAAGTCGTTCGATCTGCGCCGGACGGACCTGAAAACGGCCGCCACGTTCGGCGGCCTTACCACCTCGCTGCAATATGCCTATATCGAAGCACAGCCCCTTTACGGTTTTGACGACGACCGCCAGGAAATCACCGGTGTCGCGAAGGTCCGCTTCGATGAAAACTGGAGCGGCTTTGCCTCCGGTACATATGACATCGAAAGCCAGACCGTCGTGAGAAACGATTACGGTTTCTCCTACGGCGATGAATGCTTCATCTATTCGATGACCTACTCCCGCAGCAAGAACCGGGATACGCAAGAGAGCAGCCAGTCCTTCGGATTCCGGATATCGCTCCGCACGATTGGCGATTTCGGCACAGGCAGCGGCGAACTTAACACGACTTTCTAAGACATTTCGAGCAAGGCCCGTTCGCTCGCTGCGCCTCTTTCATGCCGATTTTGAACCTGCCCCAGCGTCAAAGGTCATTTTTTCGCCCCACGCCGTGTCGATAAAACAGCTCAAGGGACTGTAGCTTCGGTGCATTTGCTGTTATCTCAAGCGCAATTGCGGGGTGCAAATATGAGAACGATGACGATGTTTAGCAATTGCAGGCGCTTCCTGCGCGCAGGCCTGATGACTCTGGCCATGGCAACGGCAATGCCTCTGCTCAACGGAGGCAGCGCGCTTGCGACCGAAATCCGTTACGTGGTGAACAATGCGCCGATCACCAGTTACGACATTGATCGTCGCGTAGCGTTTTTGAGGTTGCAGCGCGAAGGTGGCAATCTGCGCCAGAAGGCCACCGACCAGATGATCGAACAGACGATAAAACTGCAGGAGATGCAGCGGCGCAACGTCAATATTCCCGCCGAAATGGTGAACCAGGCCTATGCGCGTTTCGCCAACGGCAATCGGATGTCAACGAGCCAGTTGAACACCGTGCTCGCGCAAAGCGGCGTAACTGCCGAGCACTTCAAGGAGTTCATCCGCTCCCAGATCGGTTGGGGCCGTGTGATGCAGGCGCGCACCAGTTCGACAGGCCAGATGAGCGAGCAGGATGTGGTGGCAAAAATGCTCGAGCGTGGTGGCAACAAGCCGAGCGCGACCGAATACATGCTCCAGCAGGTGATCTTCGTCGTTCCCTCCGGCGAGCGCTCGCGCTTGCTCGGCAAGCGCAAGCGCGAAGCGCAGGCCATGCGCGATCGGTTCCGCGGATGCGACGGCACACACCAGTTCGCCAAGGGATTGATCGACGTGACGGTCCGCGATCTCGGTCGTGTTCTGGAACCGGAACTGCCGTCTGACTGGAAGGACCAGATCAAGAAGACCTCCCCTGGCAATGCCACCGGCGTGCGCGAAACCGACCGCGGTGTCGAGTTTATTGGTGTGTGCAGCACGCGCGAGGTTTCGGACGACCGGGTCGCGCAAATGGTGTTCCAGAACGAGAACACCGGGAACGATGCCATGGAAAAGCAATCCCAGGAGTATCTTGCCGAGCTGCGGAAGAACGCACGTATTAGCCAACGCTGATTTGTGGCAGGGCCACGGTCGGTCCGGGTTCGCTTCTCAGTGTGACAAGGTGTTTCTCCAGAACGAGGTGGCCTGTGCTTCCGCTGGCGCTTAGTATCGGCGATCCCTCCGGGATAGGTCCCGAGATCGTCCTTCGAGCTTGGCTTGAACGGGATAGGAAGCAGCTTCCGTCCTTCTATGTCCTGAGCGATCCGGCCCTACTTGCTGCACGCGCGCGGCATCTAGGGCTCGATGTTCCGCTCTCGCAAGCCGATCCCGAAGCCGCACCCATGGTTTTTTCCGATCGACTGCCCGTCTGTCCGCTTGAAAACAGACTGGTCGACAATGTCGGTCATCCCCAAACAGTGAACGCGGCCGGTATCATCGAAGCGATATCGCGGGCGGTGAAGGACACTACGGAAGGACGGGCGGCGGCATTGGTGACCGCCCCTATCTCCAAGAAAATCCTTTATGAAGCGGGCTTCCTTTTTCCCGGCCATACAGAATATCTAGGCCATCTCGCCGAGGAAATCACAGGACAGCCTGCAAATCCGGTCATGATGCTTGCCGGCCCGGATATGCGAACCGTGCCGGTAACAGTGCATCTGGCGTTGGGAGATGTTCCAGCCGCCCTGACAAGGACGCGTATTGAAGAAACGGCGCGAATTGCCTTGCGCGACCTGCGCCAACGCTTCGGCATCGCCGAGCCTCGCCTGGCGGTCGCCGGCCTCAACCCGCATGCGGGCGAAGCCGGCGCTATGGGTATCGAGGACCAAAACATCATCGCGCCGGCGGTTCATGCGCTTCAGGCGGAGGGCATCAACGCGTTCGGCCCCCTGCCCGCCGACACCATGTTCCACGCTCGCGCACGCCGGAACTACGATGCGGCTTTGTGCATGTATCACGACCAAGCACTGATACCGGTCAAAACCATTGCCTTCGACGAGGCCGTGAACGTCACGCTGGGCCTTCCCTTCATCCGTACGTCGCCTGACCACGGCACGGCCTTCGACATCGCCGGCAAGGGCATTGCACGAGCCGAGAGCCTCATTGCCGCGATTCGATTGGCGCGGACACTGGCAGACAATGCGGACGGCGCGCGATGACCGCTGACGGGCTTCCACCGCTGCGCGAGGTGATCGCCAGACACGGCCTCGCGGCAAAGAAGTCGCTCGGTCAGAACTTCCTCCTGGATTTGAATCTGACCGCCAAGGTCGCGCGTGCCGCCGGAAACCTCGACGGAGCGACGATTTTAGAGGTAGGGCCCGGCCCTGGAGGGCTGACACGTGCGCTGCTTATGGCAGGGGCCGCGCGAATCATCGCAGTCGAACGCGACGAGCGCTGTCTCGAAGCATTGGCGGAAATCGCAACGCATTATCCCGGTCAACTCGAGGTGGTGAATGGCGATGCGCTGGAGACCGATTTCGCCTCTCTGGCACCGCAAGCGTATGGCGCGGTACGGATCGTGGCCAACCTGCCCTACAACATCGGCACGGAGCTCCTGGTGCGCTGGCTGACACCTGAAAACTGGCCGCCCTTCTACGCCTCGATGACACTGATGTTCCAGCGCGAGGTCGCGCAACGCATCGTCGCTTGTCCCGGCGACAAGGCCTATGGCCGGCTCGGTGTTCTGGCCGGGTGGCGCACCAAAGCCAAGATTGCGTTCGACTTGCCGCCGCAAGCCTTCACGCCGCCGCCGAAAGTGACCTCATCCGTGGTTCACATCGTGCCACGCGCTGAGCCTCTTGCGGTCGATGGGAAAAGACTGACCGAAATTACCGAAGCGGCTTTCGGCCAACGCCGCAAAATGCTGCGCCAGAGCCTGAAATCGCTTGGCGGCGAGGCGTTACTCGCACGTGCCGGCATCGACGCGACCCGCCGCGCCGAAACTCTCTCGGTGGCTGAGTTCGTTGCACTCGCGAACGCGGCTTAGAATTCAGTTGGCCTCTTCGCCAAGCAGACCCGAGACAAAGTCGAAGAGGCCCGGACGGCGATCGCGCCGCAAACGCTCCGCTTCGACGATTGAGCGCACGGCCGAAAAGGCCCGGTCGAGCTGATCGTTGATCACCACGTAGTCGTAGTCGATCCATTTCTCGATTTCCGTACGGGCGTTCTTCAGACGCGTCTGGATGATCTCCGTCGTGTCCTCGGCGCGGCGCGTGAGTCTGCCAAGCAGCTCCTTCATGGTCGGCGGCAGGATGAAGATCGAGACAACATCGCCACGCATCTTCTCACGCAATTGCTCCGCCCCCTGCCAATCGATGTCGAAAAGCATGTCGCGCCCTTCGGTCAAAGCCTTTTCAACCGGCGCACGCGGTGTGCCATAGAAATTGCCGTGGACCTCCGCCCATTCAAGCAATTCGTCATTGTCGCGCATGATGTCGAATTCACGCTGCGACTTGAAATGGTAATGCACACCCTCGATTTCGCTTCCCCGTCGCGCGCGTGTGGTAACGCTGACCGAAAGCTCGAAACCCGGCACCTGGGCGAGAAGCGTGCGGGCGATGGTGGATTTACCGGCACCCGACGGCGAGGACAGAACCAGCATGAGACCGCGTCGCGCAACGTCGGTCGAAACAGCAGGAGACGTCTCAGAGGACATGGTCTACTCCAGATTTTGCACCTGCTCGCGAAACTGATCCACGACGGCCTTCAGTTCGAGGCCGATAGCGGTCACTGTCGCCGCGTTGGATTTTGAGCAAAGCGTGTTGGATTCGCGGTTGAATTCCTGGCCTATAAAATCGAGCTTTCGTCCGACAGGGCCACCGGAAGCGATCAGCGCCCGGGCGGCAGCGGTATGCGCATGCAGCCGGTCGATCTCTTCGCGGATATCCGCCTTGGTCGCAAGAATGGCGGCTTCCGCGTGAAGGCGGTCTTCATCGAAACCGGCGGTGGCGTCCGAGAGCCGTGCAACCTGTTCGCGCAGACGCTCGCCTATTGCTTCGGGAGTACGCGATCGATCTGTCTCCGCCTGGTCGGTCAGGGCCTCTATGCGGGATATCTGATCGAGCAGTATGATCTCCAGCGCAGTGCCTTCCTCGCGCCGCGCGTCTTCCAGACCGCCGAGCGCTTCCTCGAAAGCTGCGAATATGGCTTCATCCAGAGAGATACGCACGTCCTCGTCGGCGACGGGGTCGGCATAATCGATGACACCGCGCAATCCGAGCAGACCATCCGCGGTTGCCGGCGCGGTGTCGAACTGCTCCTGAAGCCGGCCGGCAAGTGCGGCAACTTCCTTCAGGAACGCTTCATCGACCACTGGACGGCGCAGTGCACCGTTCTGCGCAAAGGTGAGAGCAGCCTGTACATTGCCACGGGCAAAGCGCTTCTGCAGACGCTGCCGCGCCGCCTGTTCGATGCGCTCGAAGCCTGGTGGCAGACGAAAACGTGTTTCGAGGCCTCGCCCGTTCACAGACTTTATTTCCCAAGCGACACCGCCAGCGTCGTGGTCGCGCGCGGCTCGGGCGAAACCCGTCATGCTCTGGAGCCTGCTCATGCGTTCCTCATTTTACGCGTGATGTCACTGCTCAATCCGAGCCGCTGTCGCCGGCGCTTTCTTCCGTGGCTTTGCGCTCGCGCTCGATCCTGCGCCAGCGCGCAACATTCTCGTTGTGCTCCTTGAGCGTCTTGGCAAAAACATGTCCACCCGTTCCGTCGGCGACGAAGTAGAGTTCGTCGGTCTGCGACGGGTTGGCCACGGCCTCCATTGCAGCACGACCCGGATTGGCG
The DNA here is from genome assembly GCF_913053745.1 of uncultured Nitratireductor sp. Taxonomy (GTDB): domain Bacteria; phylum Pseudomonadota; class Alphaproteobacteria; order Rhizobiales; family Rhizobiaceae; genus Nitratireductor. The sequence goes on along the minus strand of NZ_CAJXGF010000084.1, from coordinate 4,408 downwards.
ATCGGTGAAGGCGGAAGACCGTCGATCAGATAAGTGTTATAGGGCGTCTTCTTGTCGAGGTCGGAACGATAGATCGGACGGTCGGAAGGTTTTCCCTGACCGCCGAACAGTCCGTAGATGATGGTCGGATCCGATTGCAGACGCATTCCATTGCGCAGACGGTTGATGAAGACGGCGGCGACGCGCGGACGCTCGTCTGCGATGCCGGTCTCCTTCTCGACGATTGACGCCAATGTCACGAACTCGTTCTTATCGCTGATCGGCAGATCCTCGTCGCGACGCTCCCAAATGCTATCGACCAGTTCCCGCTGGTCCTGAAGCAGCTTTTCCACGACCGCCCCCCGATCCATACCGCGTGTGAACCGCAACGTATCGGCCGCAAGGCTGCCCTCGGCCGGCATTTCATCGGGCAAGGTGCCGGAGAGCTCCTTGGTTTCCCGAATTCGCTCAAACACTTCGAAAACGGTCTGCCCTTCGGGAATGGTAAGCGAATAGAGCACGCTCTTCCCGCTTTGCAGGATTTCCATGATGTCGTGCATGGAGGATCCTGCGTCGATGGCGTACTCGCCAGCCTTCAGATCGGCATCCACGCCGTAGGCACGAACGCCAAGCGAGAAAATGCGCGCATCGCTGATGACCCCTTCACGCTCCAAGAGGCTAGCGATTTGGCGTACGCCCGTATTCGGCTTGATCATCACTGTTTCGGCCGTGCGCGCCGGGCCTGGCTGGTGAAATTCGCGTTTGCCGAAGTAGAAGGCGAAGCCTGCCAACACCACGAGAAATACGACAGAGGAAAACACGAAATTGAGGAAAACGACAAACTGGCTGCGCGCGCGTCTGGAGCGCCGGGGCGGCGGCGTGCCGGCCTCCGGCCGCAATGTCTGATTGGCCGATTTGAATTTGCGGCCACGTTCTTCGCCCGCCTGGCGCCCGAAGCTGGAATTGTCGTCGGAAGTCCCTGTCATGCCTCTTGGACCGCTCCCTTCAGAACGGCGCAAATGGTCGCCGGTCCTGTCCTATTCGTTGTTCGCGTCTTGAACGTTTACACCCGCTTCAGATGGCTTTGCCCCTGGAGTGTGTCGCTCACCATTTCGATTCGTGTCAAACAGACTGAATTGCGAAAATGGCAAAACTGCAAGCCCCGTTATTGGAAAGCTTCAAGCGTCATAACGCTTAAAAACGAGGGAAGCATTGGTTCCACCGAAGCCGAACGAGTTGGACAACGCCACGTCAATCTGCCGCTCACGCGGTTTGTTCGGCACCAGATCGATGGGCGTTTCCGCTTGTGGATTGTCGAGATTGATGGTCGGCGGCGCGATGTTATCGCGGATGGCGAGAATGGAGAAAATTGCCTCAGCCGCGCCTGCAGCACCAAGCAGATGCCCGATCGACGACTTGGTAGACGACATCGAAACCTTGTCTACGGCATTTCCCAACAGGCGCTCCACCGCACCCAGTTCTATGGTGTCCGCCATGGTCGAGGTGCCATGCGCATTGATGTAATCCACATCGGCAGCGGAAAGTCCGGCACGTTTCAGCGCCGCCTTCATGCAGCGATAAGCGCCGTCTCCGTCTTCCGCTGGAGCCGTGATATGATAAGCGTCACCGGTTAGGCCATAGCCCACCACTTCAGCGTAAATCTTGGCGCCGCGGGCTTTGGCATGCTCGAGTTCTTCCAGAACGACCACGCCGGCGCCCTCGCCCATGACGAAGCCGTCACGGTCGCGATCGTAAGGCCGGGAGGCCTTTTCCGGCGTGTCATTGAAATTCGTCGACAGTGCCTTGCAGGCCGCGAAGCCCGCAATGGAAAGGCGGGTGATCGGTGCTTCCGCACCGCCCGCCAGCATCACCTCGGCATCGCCCAGCATGATGAGACGCGCCGCGTCGCCAATGGCATGCGCACCCGTCGAACAGGCGGTCACCACCGCATGGTTCGGTCCCTTCAGCCCGTGGCGAATCGACACCTGCCCAGAGACCAGGTTGATGATGTTGCCTGGAATGAAGAAAGGGCTGATGCGGCGCGGGCCGCGCTCAGCGAGCGTCAAGGCATTCTCAGCAATGCCTTCGATGCCGCCGATGCCCGAGCCGATAAGAACGCCGGTGGCGTATTTCTCATCGTCGGTTTCCGGCGTCCACCCAGAATCCTCAAGCGCCTGGTCCGCCGCGGCAATGCCGTAAGTGATGAATTCACCGATCTTACGCTGCTCGCGTGGTTCCAGAAAAGCATCCGGGTCGAATGCCCCCTCACCTTCACGCGGAATCGAGTTGGCAATCTTGCAAGCCAGATCATCGACCTCGAAGCGATCAATGCGGCTGGCCGCGCTTTTGCCCGAAAGCAGGCTCTTCCACCCATGTTCAACACCGAGGCCGAAGGGTGAAAGAAGCCCCATACCGGTGACGACAACGCGTCTCATATGCTGATTATCCGCCTTGACTACGTTTCGTAGCGAAAACGCCAGACGGCGTCAGGCGGTCGCCTTGTCGATATACTTCACTGCGTCGCCGACCGTGAGGATCGTCTCGGCAGCATCGTCCGGGATCTCAACGCCGAACTCTTCTTCAAACGCCATGACCAACTCGACGGTATCGAGGCTGTCTGCGCCAAGATCATCAATGAAGCTTGCGCCCTCGGTCACCTTGTCGCCTTCGACGCCCAGATGTTCGACAACGATTTTCTTAACGCGTTCTGCAGTATCGCTCATGAGAGAACCCTCGACTTTCTGAATTTCCGATCTTCGTTAGCCGCACGATTGCCGCTAATCAAGCGAAATGACAACTAAAGCGCTGACACAATCAACGCTCAGTCTGTTTTGCTCCGGCGTCGACACACACAGTGCGTTCGGTTTGCGGAACGGCTTCGGGCGGGCGCTTATCACGATTTTGTTGCGCTCGCCAAGCGTTATTCCGTGCCCACTCGCCTCAACGATCCTCACCATCAGCCTCCGGCTCCAAAGCGCCAGTCGACACTTCGAAACCGCCAAATAACAGGCTGTGCATGCGCATTGTTTCCTTTGTTTTCCGGGCCTGCGGTTGTTTCAAGGCATGCGCCGAGGAAAGAAGCGAGCCGCGCCGCCCGATGGTTTTCGTCTGTCGTCTCGCCAAATATCTCCCGGAGCCCGAGCGTGGAGAAACCGAAATCGAGCAGGCCGCGCGTGATTTCCACCGCACTGCCGTAGCGTCCCCACAGATCAGCCGAAAGCTCTATGCCCAATTCACCATTGCCCTGTGGACAATTCGCAGTGCGAAGGCCCGCGCAGCCGACCAGATGGCCGGATTTGCGCTCAATGACCGCAAACTGATAGTTTCGGCGCGGTCGTTCCTGTGCCCATTTGCGAAAGAGCGTCACGAGTTCGGCAGGATCGCCGGCGTCCTGCCCGGCACTTTCCCGGGCGGACACGAAGCGCGGGTCGGACTGGTAGGCGGTGAGAGCCGACACATCAGCGCGCTCGAAATCGCGCATCACGAAGCGCCTTGTAACCAACCCGTCCATCATCCTCCCTGATCAACCTGCTGTCAGATCATTGCCATGCCACCATTCACGTGCACAGTCTGGCCCGTCACGTAAGACGCTTCATTGGAGGCGAGATATGCCACGGATGAAGCAACCTCGGCAGCGCTTCCCATTCGTTTCATGGGAATGGCACCCATGATCGCGTCGCGCTGCTTGTCGTTCAGTTTGTCGGTCATGGCCGATTCAATGAAACCGGGCGCGATGCAATTGACTGTGATCGACCGGCTGGCGATTTCCTGCGCCAGTGACTTGGAGAAGCCGATAAGACCCGCCTTCGAAGCGCAATAATTGGCTTGGCCGGGATTACCGGTGACCCCGACCACGGAGGTGATGTTGATGATGCGGCCGAACCGCCGGCGCATCATCGGATGGGTCAACTCGCGCGTCAGCCTGAAAACCGACCCCAGATTGACCTCCAAGACCGAATCCCAATCCTCGTCGCTCATGCGAACGAACAAACCGTCCCGGGTAATGCCGGCATTGTTGACCAGGATGTCGACGCCCTCGAGTTCCGATTCCGCCTTCTCGGCCAACGTCTTGATTTCGCTGCGATCCGACAGATTGGCAGGGAGAAGCTTGACGCGGTCTCCAAGATCGGCCGCCAGCGTCTCAAGCTTTTCGACCCGCGTGCCGTGCAGACCGACGACGGCACCCTGTGCATGTAGCACACGCGCGATGGCCTCGCCGATGCCACCGGATGCTCCTGTCACCAGCGCTTTGCGGCCGCTCAGATCAAACATGGATCAAACTCCGATTTCTTTTATTGACTTGCAAGTTCCGCAATGTCCTGCGGTGTGTGGACGGGCTTCGCCGTCATGTCCGGCGCAATGCGGCGCGCCAATCCGGTCAAGACTTTGCCGGCGCCGACCTCGAAAATTTCGGTTACGCCATTGGCGT
>NZ_CAJXGF010000083.1 GCF_913053745.1 uncultured Nitratireductor sp. | reverse complement strand
CACGGCGACACTTCTGGCCTATGCGCTGGGCACGCTATTCGGCATTCGCGCTGCGTGGCAGCGCGGCAGCCGGTTCGATAGTTTCGTGTCGCCCATGGCGCTGGCGCTGCAATCCATTCCGCCTGTGGTGGTGGCAATCACAGCACTGTTCGTCTTTGCTGTGACACTCAACTGGCTGCCAGCCGGCTATGCGTTCGATCCCTCGCTTTCGCCTTCATTCAGCGGACCATTCCTGTCATCCGTGTTTCTCCACGCATTGATGCCGGTTCTGTCGCTCGGCGTGGTTCTGGTGGGCGGATATCTCATCACCATGCGCAACAACATGATCGGTCAGCTAGGCGAGGACTATGTTCATCTCGCAGAGGCGAAAGGGCTGTCGGACGCCCGTGTGCGCTACAACTATGCGGCCCGCAACGCCTTCCTGCCATCCATCACGGCCTTCGCAATAAGCCTTGGCGCTGTGTTCGGCGGATCGCTCATCACCGAGGTCGTGTTCAACTATCCGGGCCTTGGAAACCTGCTCTACATGGGCGTGATCGCGCGTGATTTCCCTCTCATTCAGGGCCAACTTCTCATCATGACGCTTGCCATGCTGAGTGCAAATTTCGTCGTCGATATCGCCTATGTGGCGCTCGACCCGCGCTTGAGGAGGGCGTGATGCTCAACCTCCTGAAGATTTTCGTCCGCAACCGCAAGGCAGCCTTCGGTGTCTTCATCGTGGCGTTCTATGTGGTGGTGGCGCTCGCAGCACCCATCGTTACCGACCACGATCCCAACAAGCGCGTGAGCCGCCCGCATCAGCCGCCAAGCGCTGAGTATGTGATGGGCACCACTCGCATGGGACGCGACGTCTACACCCAACTCGTGTGGGGCACGCGCACCTCGCTCATGGTGGGCATTCTCGCCGGGCTTATCGTTACACTGATCGGCACCGTGGTGGGGCTCACCGCTGCCTACTACGGGGGCGCAACCGACGAGGTGTTGAACTTCGCCACCAATGTCGTTCTGGTCCTGCCGCAATTGCCGCTGCTCTTGGTGCTGGCGGCGTTTCTCGGGCAGGTGGGACCGCTCTCCATCGCCATCATCATTGGCCTTACGTCATGGGCGTGGGGCGCGCGCGTGACCCGCGCCCAGGCCATGACCCTCAAGAACCGAGAATTTATCCAGGCCTCGCAGCTCTTCGGCGAGCCGGTCTGGCGCATGATCCTCGTGGAGATGCTGCCGAACCTCCTGTCGATCATCGGTTTCAATTTCATCGGAAGCGTGATCTTCACCGTCATCACCCAGGCCACGCTGGAGTTTCTCGGGCTCGGCGATCCGCTCTCGGTTTCCTGGGGCACGATGCTTTACAACGCCAAGAACGCCTCGGCGATCACCGTGGGCGCGTGGTGGGAGATGGCCGCGCCCTGTGTCGCCATCGTCATTATCGGCATCGGCCTATCGCTGCTCAATTTCGGCGTCGACGAAATTTCGAACCCGAGGCTGCGCACGCTGGGTGCCATCGGCAAGGCCATGAAGCTGCAGAAGAAGCTCGACCGCGCGCGTCTTGCGGAGAAGGAGGCATGAGCATGGAGACCGCAAAGCGGCTTCTCTCGGTGCAGAACCTGTGCGTCGACTACCTGACGCCCACCGGCATTTTCCACGCTGTGCGCAATGTCTCGCTTGATATAGGGCAGAACGAAATTCTGGGCCTTGCCGGCGAAAGCGGGTGTGGCAAGAGCACCATCGCCTTTTCGATCCTGCGGATGCATCGGCCGCCGGCCTTCATCAGCGACGGCAAGATACTGTTTGAGGGCGAGGACGTGCTGGCCTTTTCGCGCCGCCGCTTGGAAGCCTGGCGCTGGAGCGAGGCGTCCATGGTGTTCCAGAGCGCGATGAACTCACTCAACCCGGTGCTGACGGTCTTCGAACAATTCCGCGACATGCTCGCCCGCCACGAGAAGTTGGGGCGCGATGCCGCCCGCGCCAAGGCCGGCGAAATGCTGGCCATGGTCGGCATTTCCGAAGATCGGCTCGATTCATTCCCGCATCAGCTTTCCGGCGGCATGCGCCAGCGCGTCGTACTCGCTATGGCGCTGACGCTCAGACCCCGTCTTATCGTCATGGATGAGCCCACCACCGCGCTCGATGTGGTGGTCCAGCGCGAGATTCTGCAGGAGATTGTGGCACTGCGCAAAACGCTTGGCTTCTCGGTGTTGTTCATCACGCACGATCTTGCGCTGATGGCGCAGTTCGCCGACCGTATCGCGATCATGCTGGAAGGGCGCATCGTGGAGGAAGGCGAGGCGCGCAGCCTGGTGGCCGAACCGCAGCACGAATACACGCGCAAGCTTTGGGCGGCCATGCCGCGCATCGAGGGAGCCGCCGCATGACCGCCCCGCTTCTGTCGCTCGAAGGCGTTTCGAAGACCTTTCATGTACGCCCGGTTCTGGGTGCGGTGCGCCGCGTGGATGCGCTGCGTAACATTACCTTCGCAATCGAGCCCGGTACGGCGCTGGCCCTGGTGGGTGAAAGCGGATCCGGCAAGAGCACCTGCGGGCGCGCCGTGATCCGCCATTTCGAGCCGAGCGCCGGTACGGTCCGGTTTCGCGGCGAGAACATCTTCGAAAACCGCACCCGCAGCGGCGACCGCGCCTATCTGCGCGCGGTGCAGATGGTGTTTCAGGATCCATTTTCATCGCTCAACCCCACCCACACCATCCGCCATCATCTCGAACGTCCATTGCGGCTGCACGGCGGCGGGGCGAATATCGAGGCGCGGCTCAGGCAGACGCTTTCGGACGTGGAACTCGATCCCGACACCACGCTGGAGAAGTTCCCGCACCAGCTTTCCGGCGGCCAGCGCCAGCGTGTGAGCTTCGCCCGTGCGCTCGCGGTTGGCGCGGAATTGATCGTTGCCGATGAGCCCACCTCCATGCTCGACGTGTCGATCCGCAAATCGGTGCTCGACCTGATGCGGCGGTTGAAGGAAGAGCGCAACATCGCTTTCCTCTATATAACCCACGACATCGCGACGGCCCATTATATCGCCGAGGAAACGGCGGTGATGTATGCCGGCCAGGTGATGGAGCGGGGCCCGTCCGATGCCGTCATCCGCAATCCGCATCACCCTTATTCGCGCCTTCTTATCTCAGCCGTGCCCGACCCGTCGAAGCGTTTTGACGCGAATGAGGACGATGCGCTGGCCTTCACGCGGCAGGCAGAAGCCGTACGCGCCGGCGCGACTCAGCCGATTGCAGGCTATCGCGAGGTTGCGCCGGGCCATTTCGTGGCCTATGCGGAGTCGGACAATGACTGACATGCTCGTCCCCCTCTACAGGCTCCCACAGGCCCGCCGGCCGGCCGAAGGCATCGTCATCCGGCGCGCCATCGCGCCGGAAATGCATGTGGTGTGCGATTTCGCGGAGAAGCATTTCAGCCGCAACTGGGCCAGCGAATGCGCCGTCGCCATGGCGGCGCAACCGGCCAATGTTCTGGTCGCGGTGGAAGATGGCGTGCTTCTGGGCTTTGCCTGCTACGATGCCACGGCGAAGGGCTTCTTCGGCCCTACAGGGGTTGCCGAGGCCGCGCGCGGTCGCGGCGTCGGGGCCGCCCTTCTCATGGCCACGCTGCATGCGATGCGGGATGCGGGCTATGTCTATGGCGTGATCGGCGGGGCCGGTCCGGTCGATTTCTACAAGCGCCAGTGCGGGGCGATCGAGATTCCCGATTCCACTCCCGGCATCTATGAAGGCATGCTGCGCTGATAGGCCTCTCGCGCTGGGGCTATGCCTCGCACGAAAATCATTTATACGTGGCGCCGAAACGCATGCTTTGAACTGGTGGGTGAAGATGTCGAACCGCGTTGCCTGGCACGAACTGTCGAAACTGTCCGCAGATGAGCGCAAGACGCTGCTTACGCGAACGGAAGACGACCTCACCCATTTCCTCGAAAATGTAACGCCCATCATCGAGGCGGTGCGCGACGAGGGGGATGTGGCCCTGTCCCGGTTTGCGCGCATGTTCGACAAGGCGCAGGTCGGACCGGACGAGATCGCGGCGACGGAAGAGGATTTCGAGGCCGCCTTCAAGGCGCTCGATCCGGAAATGATCGAGACGCTGGAGTTCTGCGCCGACAACATCCGCCGTTTCCACGAGGCACAGCGCCCCGAGGAAATGTGGATGAAGGAAATCCGCCCCGGCGTGCTGGTGGGCGAGCGTGTCACGCCTATCGACAGTGTCGCGCTCTATTCTCCGCGCGGCAAGGGCACTTTCCCTTCCATGACGCTCATGACGGCGATCCCCGCGGTGGTGGCCGGTGTGCCGATGCCCATCGTGCTCACCCCGCCTGGACCCGACGGCAAGGTGGATGCGGCGACGCTGGTTGCGGCGCACATCGCCGGCGTGAAGCATGTTTACAAGGCCGGTGGCGGTCAGGCCGTCGCCGCTGCCGCGTTCGGCACGGACACCGTGCCGCGCTGTGCGAAGTTCGAGGGACCGGGCAGTCCCTGGATTGCGGCTGCAAAGCGCTTGCTTCAAGGCCAGATTGCCTCACGGTTGCCTGCCGGGCCCACCGAGAGCATCGTTTTGGCCGACGAAACCGCCGATCCCGAGATTGCCGCGCTCGATTTGTTGGTCGAAGCCGAGCACGGCAGCGACAGCTCCAACTTCCTCGTCACCTGGTCGCGCGATTTGGCCAAAGGGGTAGAGGCGGCCCTGCCAAAATATTGGGCCGAAATGAATGCGGAACGCGTGCGTTACTCTTCCGACGTTCTGGGCGGCACCAGCGGTGGTATCGTGCTGGCCGACACGCCCGAGGCGGCATTCGACTTCGTCAACGACTATGCACCGGAGCATCTGCAGATTCTTTCCAAGACACCCTTCGAGTATCTGTCCCGGGTGCGCAACGCCTCGGAGATTCTTCTTGGCGAATATGCGGCAGGCTCCATGGCCAATTACGCGTTGGGTCCGAATGCGGTCTTGCCGACCTCCGGTATGGCCCGCGCCCATTCGCCACTCGGTGTGCACGATTTCATGAAGACTTCATCCATCGGTCATGTGACGGCGCAGGGTTACGCCGAGTTCGCCCCTCACACGCTTCGCTTTGCGCGCTATGAGGGTTTCGACGCGCACGGAAATTCAGTAACTCGGCTCAGGAACAACCATGTGGTGAAGGGCGGCTAGGGGAATGGCAAACAGGCTGGCACCGGTTCGACGGGCAGCCTGGCGTGTGCTGGAGGCGTTGACAATGCCAGTGCTCTGAAGCATTCGGAGCGCCCAACGTTCTCCACGGTGTTTTCCATGCTGCCCCTGGCTTCTCTCGGCGAGCGCATCGTTATTCTCGGCCCGTCCAATGCCGGAAAGTCTACGCTGGCCGTGGCTTTGTCCGAAACGCTCGATTTCCCGGCTGTCCATCTCGATCAACTGCAGCACTTGCCTAACACCGATTGGAAAGCCCGCCCCGAAGAGGAATTCACGGCGCTGCACGACGCAGCCATCGGACAGGAGCGTTGGATAATGGAGGGGAATTATTCGCGCCTTATGCCCGCGCGGCTGTCCCGCGCCACCGGCGCGATCCTCGTCACATCCAGCCCCTGGTTGCGGTTTTCGCGCTATCTCAGACGCACGCTCGTCAATCGCTCCGATCGTGCCGGACACCTTGAGGGCGCGCAGGACAGCATAAAGTGGGAAATGATCCTTTGGATTCTTGTCAGGACCCGCAACAGCGACGCCAAGTATGCAGAAACTCTGCGCAGATCAGGCCTGCCCAGAATCGAATGCCATACCGCGCGGGCGCTCAACGATCTTTATCGGGTCTGGAACCTGACTGTGCCGATCGGTGCGCGCTGATCTCGACTATGCCATTCAGGCGGAACGGGACGCATGGCAGGCCCAACCCCTGAAGCTGAAACCTGCATAAAAGAGCTCGATGTCGCTGAACCCCGCTTCCGCGAGAAGTTCTTCATCCTCGCGCGGGGTGAGAGCCGGAAGATTTTTCCGCATGGCGTCAATCTGCGCCATGGCCTCGCCCGGCGCCCTTCCTTCTGCCCCATGGAACGCAGCATTGCGCGCTAACCAGCGCTCTCCCGACCGGTCGTGGATCGAAAAGCTGTGGGGGGCCACGACGAGAGGCGCACCGGCCGTAAGACGGCGATGCAACTCCCTTAGCGTGTCGAGTCGCGCTTTGCGCGGCAGGAAATGCAGTGTCAGAAGACAGGTTGCGCCGTCGAAGAGGATTCTCGGCATCTCCTCTATATAGGCTTGGTGAAAGGCAACGCGACCTTGCAGGTCGCCCAGATTGGCACGGGCAAGCGCGAGCATGTCGGCAGACGGGTCAACACCATCGAACCGCCAATCGGGACGCATTTGCGCAAAGGCGCGCAGTTCAAGCCCCCCGCCAGCACCAAGCACCAGAACCCTTCCACTTGGCGGGACGCGCTCTGCCAGAAGAATCCCAGCCATCCGATGCAGATCGCGCAGGCCGGGGACCTGCCGCGCGACCCGAGCTTCATAGCCTTCCGACTGCGTGGTGGTGATGGCATCGGAGCGCGGCATATTCAAACTTCGCTCTACGACCAGACCAGCGATCGGTGGACCTGTGTCCCAGCCATCGCTCCATCCGCCACGGCGAGCGAGACGGAGTGTGGAGAAAGGGCGGTATCGCCACATGCGAAAACACCGGACACGCTCGTTTCTTTGGTCGTGTCGGTTTGGACCTGGGTGCCCATCGGCGTTTCTTGAATGGAGCAACCCAGCTCCAATGGCAGGGTGCTTGCAGGTTCGACCCTGGGCGCGACGAAAAGCCCGGAGAAGGAAAGAACCCGACCGTCTGAGAGCAGAACGTCCGCTTCGTTGACGATGCTCTCGATACCTGCCTCTTCGATTGAAGCACCGCGCTCAAGCAGGCGCTCGTGGGTCTGCGGATCGAGTTCGAGCGTATCGTTGGGCAGGAAGGTGACGTTTCCCCACTCGGTCAGGAGTTCGGCTTGATGGGACGACAAAGGACCGCTCCCGACGACGCCGATTGCGCCCTTATCCAATTCATAGCCATGGCAATAGGGGCAATGGAAAATGCTGCGGCCCCAGCGTTCCGCCATGCCCTCGATGGCGGGCAGATGGTCGCGCACCCCGGATGCAAAGATCACGCGTCGCCCCGCATAATGAACTCCATCCGCACATTCGACAACAAAGCGATCACGTTCACCGGTTAAGGCGGTGGCGTTACCATCGACCCAGGTTACGGTGGAATAGGCTTCGAGTTGCTTGCGCGCCTGTAAGGCCATCTCTGCAGGATCCGCCCCATCCTGAGTCAGAAAGCCGTGGGAATGGCTTGCGGAGCGATTGCGCCTCTCGCCGGCATCCACGATCAGCAGCTTTCGACGTGCCCTTGCAAGTTGAAGCGCGGCCGCCATACCGGCATAGCTGCCACCAATGATGATAACATCCTGATCCATTCATTGCGTCCTTTGCTTGCGCTGTGCCGCGTGCCGGCGCGAGAAATCCGCGGCGAGATCGGCTAGGGTGATTTCGGAAAAGCGTTCGAGAAGAAGATCTTCCGCCTTGATAAACGTCTCGTCGAGCGCGGCGTTGACTGCTTGTTCGACCAGGCACTCAGGCGTTTCGTTTCGATTGCCGATCGCAAAGAAGGCCGGCTCGCCAAGGGCTGCATGCAATTGGCGCAGTGTGACCTCGTTCAGATCAGCCGTGATGCGCCAGCCACCGGCAGGCCCGCGGTCCGAAGTAACGATCCTGGCCTTGCGTAGCAGTCCCATCGTGCGGCGCACCACCACTGGATTGGTGCCAAGGCATTTGGCAAGCGTTTCGGATGTTTGGGGCCCATCTCGCTCGGCCATGTGGAGCAGGGCGTGGAGGACGGAGGAAAGGCGGCTGTCTCGCTTCATGTAACTTATGTAGTTACGATTCTGGGCGAATGTCAAGAGAGCAAGGTAACATCCCTTGAGGAGATCCATCGGCAGGATGTCGGTGGGGTGGAAGAAACAGATTCCAGGTTCGCGTCCGCGTCATCTTTAAAACAACGCGGTCATAGGCGAGAGATTCTTGCGCTTAACTCTTCACTTCGCAACGTCCACAGTCGCCACGGATCTCTATCGTCGTTTTCGCAGCCTTGAAGCGATGGTTCCTGGCCCAGCCGTCGAGACGGTCCTTGACCACTTGATCGGAAAATTCCTCCACTTTGCCGCAATTTTCGCAGATGGCGAAGGCGATGAGTTCCTGTTCGTGGCAGTTAGGATGCGCGCAGGCGACGAAGGCGTTCAGGCTCTCCAACCGGTGCACCAGCCCCATTTCGGTGAGCTTGTCGAGCGCGCGATAAACCTGAAGTGGCGCGCGCAGTCCGTCATCGCGTAGCCGATCCAGGATCGTATAGGCGCTGAGCGGTGCCCCGGCGCCGGAGAGTGTTTTCATCACCAGCGCCTGGTTGCGTGTCAGATCGGCACTCATGGCTTTGCCTCCGTTGCACGGTCATCATTGCCCACCAGGGGCGAGGGCATCAGGCTCAGAAGGAACAGGGCCAGTGCCGCCACCACGATGGACGGCCCGGACGGTGTATCGAACTGCAAGGACGCCGTCAGCCCTCCGATCACGGAAAGCGCGCCCACGACAGCCGCCAGAGCCGCCATGACTTCCGGTCCGCTCGCGAAGCGCCGTGCGGTGGCAGCGGGAATGATCAAGAGCGCGGTGATAAGCAGAATGCCCACCAGTTTCATGGCAATTGCGATCACCGCCGCCATGAGGAGCATGAAAATCAGCCGCGAACGCTCTGGTTTCAACCCTTCGGCCTGGGCGATGTCGGTGTTGACGGTGGCTGCCAAAAGCGGTCGCCAAAGCCAGATGAGCAGGGTGAGAACGGCTGCGCCGCCACAATAGACGACAGCGATGTCCAGCCTCGAGACTGCGAGGATATCGCCGAACAAAAAACCCATCAAATCAACGCGGACCCAAGTCATAAAGGCCACCATGACGAGGCCGAGTGCCAATGTCGAGTGGGATAGAATACCGAGCAATGCATCGGTGGAGAGCGCACGTCGTCGCTCCATGAAAACAAGGGCGAGCGAGGCGAGCGTGGCCACCAGGAAAACGCCGACCATCAGGTTGATCTCCATGATCAACGACAGGGCAACACCCAGAAGCGCGGAATGAGCCATGGTATCCCCGAAATAAGCCATACGCCGCCATACAACGAAGCAGCCAAGTGGCCCGGTTACCAGGGCGAGACCGACCCCCGCCAGAAGCGCGCGGGTGAAGAAATCATCGAGCATCGGACACTCCCTTGGCCTGCGCGTGTTCGACGCCCGCATTGTCGTGACGAGGGTGATGGCCGTCTTCGGGGTGACAATGTTCGGTGATGGTGCCGTCGGCGTGGCGCACACGCCCGTCGGCCAGATGTGTGTGATCGTGATGATGGCGATAGAGCGCCAACGCCTCGGCCGCACGGGTTCCGAACAGCTTCCGATATTCGGGGCTGTCCATCACGCTTTGCGGTTCGCCCCGGCAACACACATGGCCATTCAGGCAGATCACTGTGTCAGTGTCGGCCATGACGATGTGAAGATCATGCGAAATCATCAAGATCCCGCACCCGGTGCGGTCTCTGATGTCGCGGATGAGCTCGTAGAGCGCCACTTCGCCGGTGAAGTCGACACCTTGAACGGGTTCGTCGAGCACCAGAAGATCCGGCTTGCGTAGCATCGCGCGGGCCAGGAGCGCACGCTGGAACTCGCCACCGGAAAGTGCGGCCACCTGCCGGCCGGCGAGATGTGCCACGCCAGCCTCTTCCAAAGCGGTGGCAATCTCGTCGCGGCTGGCGGGTGCCGTCAATGTCATGAGACGCTCCACACTGAGCGGCAATGTCCAGTCGAGAGATACCTTTTGCGGAACGTAGCCCACCTTGAGGCGGGGCGCGCGATGCGCATGCCCCTCGCTCGGCTTTACAATGTCAATCGCCACCTTGGCCGTGGTGCTTTTGCCCGAGCCGTTTGGACCGATCAGTGTTACGATCTCTCCCCTTCGCACCAAAAGATCGACACCGCGCACGAGCCAGCGCCCATTGCGGCTGACACCGGCATTGTGCATTTCGACCAGCATCCCGTCTTTAGGTTCGGGTGAGTATCTTTGTTTTTTCAGCATATGATTTTTTCCGTCTTGCCAGCGGATATGGCACACGTTATAGCGTTACGCAAGGATATGTAATGTCATAACATTTGTTCTGGGAATCGAACGTTGTGACTGCATATTCGCTTGCCATTCAATGCCCATAGGAGCTTTCCATGAAGCCGTTTCGCCGCTTACTCGTCGCTGCCGCATCCTCCCTTGCATTGCTGGCGCCGGGGACACTGGCAGGGGCTTCGGCTGCCGAGCAGCAGGTCGTGACTTCCATCAAGCCGGTTCACTCTCTGGTGGCGGGCGTAATGGAGGGCGTGGGTGAGCCGGCGCTTATCCTGCAAGGCGCCGGCTCACCGCACACCTACTCGTTGCGTCCCTCCCAGGCACGCATGCTGGCGGAAGCGGACCTTGTTTTCTGGGTGGGCCCCAACATGGAGGTCTTTCTTGAAAAACCGCTCGGGACGCTGGCTGGCGATGCCACGCGTGTCGCATTGGCCGAAGTTGATGGAATGACCTTGCTCGATATGCGCGAGGGCGGGGCTTTCGAGGCCCATTCCCATGGCGATCACGGCGACGGGCACGCTCACGAGGCACATGAAGACGGTCACCACGGTCATGACCACGAAGAAACGCATGCTCATGACGATGGGCACGATCACCACGACCATGGCCCCGATGCACATATCTGGCTCGATCCGGAGAATGCGAAAATCATGGTCGATGCGATCGCCGAAGCGCTTGGCGCAGCCGATGCGGATAACGCTTCGGCTTACGCTGCCAATGCGGAGAAGCTCAATGAGCGCATCGATGCGTTGGCAGCGGAGGTCACCACCGAGCTGGAGCCGGTCAAGGATCGTCCCTTCATCGTTTTCCACGATGCCTATCAGTATTTCGAGAAGCGCTTCGGTTTGGAGGCCGCCGGTTCGATCACGGTCAGCCCGGAGGTGATTCCCGGCGCGCAGCGAGTGGATGAAATCCGCACCAAGGTGAGCGAACTGGATGCCGCCTGTGTTTTCGCCGAACCCCAGTTCGAGCCGCGTCTCGTGGAAGTCGTGACCGAAGGTACCGACGCGAAATCCGGCGTGCTCGACCCGCTCGGTGCCGAGATTGCCGATGGCAAGGATCTCTATTTCGAGCTCATCCGCGCGATGGCCGCTTCGCTAAAAAAATGCCTCGCCAAGCAAAGCTGAGGACCGAGCGTCTGCGCTGCCAAGTCACCTTGACGGAAGGCGCGGCAGCATTCGCAGGGGTCCATTCCCCAATGGCGACCGATTTTTCGCGGTTGCCTGCCGGAGCATTGCAAAATCTGTAAACGGCTTCCTGTGCCAAGTTAGTAATATTATAACATAAAGGAGAAGACGATGCTTCCTTCCAAAAACCTGTTGCGCGCAGGGCTTTTGACTGCGGGCACCGCGCTTGCGGTTACCCAGCCGGTGTTCGCCGAAGAGCATGAGGCGTGGCGCCTGTTCGTTGCCGACCACTCCGAGCCGGAACTGCGCGTACTCGATGCGGAGAAGGGCGAGACGCTGGAGACTTTCTCGCTCAAGGCTCCGGCGCGCATCTATGCGACGCAGAGCAGCGAAACCGTGTTCGCCGTACAGCGCGACGCCAACACGGTGACGGCGTTCTCTAGCGGCATCCACTTCGACGATCATGGCGATCATGCCGATATGGAGGTTAGCGAACCCAAGGCGCTGGATGGGGCCGTCGATGGCGAACGGCCTGTACATTTCGTCGCCCACTACGGCGAAATCGCGTTGTTTTTCGACGGTGAAGGCGTGGCGCGCGTGGTTTCGGAGAAGGATGTTTCCGAAGGCAATCCAGTGTTCCGCGAGCTAAAAACGTCCGCGCCGCACCATGGGGTAGCCATTCCCTATGGCGAGCACGCCATCATCACCGTTCCAAACAGCAAGGATCCCAGCGAGTTGCCCGAAGGTGTGCAGGTCGTCGATACCGATGGTGCGCCGGTGGGTGAGACCGTCGCCTGTCCGGGATTGCACGGCGAGGCAACCTCCGGCAACGTGACCGCGATCGCTTGCGACACGGGTCTGCTCCTGGTTTCGGGCGGTCGCAGTTCGGAACCGAAAATTCAACATCTTGCCTACGCGGACGCGCTACCAGACGATTTGAAGGTCTCGACGCTTGCCGGCGGCAAGGCATTGCAATTCTTCCTGGGTAATTTCGGTCGTTCGGCATTGGTGTTGATCGATCCGGAAGACGAGAACGCTTTCCGGCTGATCGAGCTGCCGGTGCGCAGTGTGCATTTCGTGGTCGATCCGGTGCGTCCGAAGTTCGCCTACGTTTTTACCGAGGATGGCAAGCTCAACCGCATAAACGTGCTTTCGGGAAAGATCGATCGGTCACTTGAGTTGACCGCGCCTTACTCGATGGACGGGCACTGGTCTGATCCTCGCCCGCGCATTGCCGTGGCTGGCGACGACATCATGGTCACCGATCCACTCAACGGTGTGATCCATGCCATCAATGCCGAAACTTTCGAAAAAGAGCGCGACATCGCCGTTGAGGGTATGCCTTACAATATCGTTGCGGTTGGCGGTTCGGGCGAACAGCACGAAAACCATTGATCTAGAGGCGCACCGCGCAAAACAAAGCCCCGCTTTTGGCGGGGCTTTTTAGGTCGTTTGATCACGTGACGGCTTGTTAATGGCGGGCAAGCCATTCGTCGATTTCGCGCTCGGCCTCTTCCTCGGCCTTGCCATAACGTTCCTGAAGTTTGCCCGCGAGCTCCTTGCGGTTGCCGCGGACCACATCAAGATCATCGTTGGTCAGCTTGCCCCATTGCTGCTGGAGCTTGCCTTTGAACTGTTCCCAATTGCCTTCGATCTGATTCCAATTCATGACGGTTCCTTCCGCATCGCTGCGGAGTGCACTCCGGTTTGTCATTCGGCCTAGGTGCCTCAACAATGCTCAATGTGCGAAAGGGTTCCCACTTTTCATGGGCGTGTCCAAAAATTGAAGCAGGGACCGTCAAGCCCTAGATTGAGCGGGAAAGGATGCGCTTATGGAAAGTCCGCCCGCCCCTTTCGTGCCCCCGGCTCCAAGGCCCCGCACGAACCCGCCTTCGACGCTCGAGATGATGCGGATCGTCTACCGCAATCCGCTCGAACTGTGGGGCGAACCTTCCTACAACGAACCATGGATATCGATCGACAATACGATTGGCGGGCCACTCGTCATCGCCAATGACCCAGGGCTCATCCGCCATGTGCTCGTGGACAATGCAAAAAACTACAAAATGGCCCGGGTGCGCCAGAAAATACTGCGGCCCATCCTTCGTGACGGACTGCTGACGGCGGAAGGCGCGGTGTGGCGGCGATCGCGCAAGGCCATGGCCCCTGTCTTCACACCGCGTCATATCGCCGGTTTTGCGAAGCCGATGCTGGAGCGCACTCGCATCTTCGCCGAGCGCTACGAGGATACGACCGCGCCGGTCGATGTCTCGCGTGATATGACGCTTCTGACATTCGACATATTGGCCGACACGCTTTTCTCCGGCGAGATAGCCGGGGAACCAGGCAGTTTCGCCAAACAGGTGGATCGGCTGTTCGAGACCATGGGGCGGGTCGATCCACTCGATCTTCTGGGCGCACCCGATTGGCTGCCACGCCTCACGCGACTTCTCGGTCGCAACTCGCTTACGTTTTTTCGCAGGATCGTGGCCGATACGATGGCTATGCGGAAAGCGAAGATGGCGAACGGCAACGAGGTTTCGGAAGATTTCCTCACACTTCTGTTGCGTGCCGAAGGACCGGACGGGCTAACGCGCGAAGAAATCGAGGACAACATCATCACCTTTATCGGTGCTGGCCACGAGACAACGGCGCGCGCGCTGGGGTGGACGATCTACTGTCTTGCCGAAGCACCATGGGAGCGTGAAAAGGTCGAGGCGGAGATCGACGCCGTTCTGGGGGGCGTGTCCGATCCGGTGAACTGGCTCGACGCCATGCCGTTCACGCGCGCAGCCTTCGAGGAAGCTCTGCGGCTTTATCCGCCGGCGCCGTCGCTCAATCGCGAAGCCATCCAGGAAGACCGCTATGAAGATCTGACCATCGTAAGAGGCGCGCAAGTGCTCGTCATGCCGTGGACGGTGCACCGCCATCGGGCACTATGGGACAGTCCGGAGGCGTTCATGCCGTCGCGGTTTTACCCTGGAAACCGGGATAAGCTCGATCGCTACCAGTATCTTCCTTTCGGTGCGGGGCCACGCGTATGTATCGGCGCGACCTTTGCCATGCAGGAGGCGGTCATCGCGCTCGCCGTTCTGCTTTCCCGCTTCCGCTTCGACACCCTACCGGAGACGAACCCCTGGCCGGTTCAAAAATTGACCACGCAGCCGCAAGGCGGACTGCCGATGCGGGTGACCCGACGCTGAGGAGCGTTTTCGATTTACACCACGCTCTTCGTTCCGACGATGGATGAGCCTGAACTCGTGGAGAAGGTTATCGGCCCTCGGGGTTCCGTGGAGCGAGGGCTAGCGACCATGAAACATATTCTCCACGTGCACCGGCCAACGGCGGGGTAGGATGGCGACGAGATCGAAGCGGAGCGAAATGCGCGAATAATCGGGCTGACGGCCAAGCCAAAGATCGGCGGTTCTTTCGATCCGGATCTGAGCACGATATCCGACCGCGTCCATCGCCTGTTCCAGCGTCGGGCGGGCCTTGACTTCGACGATGGCGACGGTATCGCCACGCCGGGCAACCAGGTCGATCTCGCCAAGTTTCGTGCGGTAGCGTCGTGCCAGGATGCGGTAGCCCTTCAGGCGCAATGCCATCGCCGCCAGCCATTCACCACGATGGCCGAGACGATAGGCTTTGCGTCGTGCCTCAGCCGGCATGATTCTCAGTCTTCAGTTTCAGAAGCCGTTGATAGAGTTCGGATTTTCGTTCACCTGTCATGCGCGCAGCTTCCCCCGCGGCTTTCGACGTCGACATCTCGGCGGAGAGCGATAGAAGCAGTCGATCCACATCCTCGGCACTGGCGCTTTCTTGGTCGAGTGGCGGTTCGACGCAAACAACGACCTCACCCTTGGGAGCACCGCTGTCGGCATAATGTGCGGCGAGATCGGCCAATGTGCCGCGACGCAATTCCTCGAAGGTCTTGGTCAGTTCGCGCGCAACGCAGGCCGAGCGTTCCCTTCCCAGCGCTGCCGCCATGCTCGCGAGGCTGTCGGCCAGCCGGCGGGGGGATTCGAAGAAAATCAGCGTTGCCGGTGTCTGGCGGAATGTTTCGAGCCGCGTACGACGCTGGCCTTCTTTGACAGGAAGGAAGCCGGCAAAAAGGAACGTGTCGGTTGGCAGAGCGGAGGCCGAAAGCGCGGTGAGAACCGCCGAAGGGCCGGGGATGGGAACGACGCGCAGCCCAATCTCTATGGCCTGATCGACGAGCCTGTAACCGGGGTCGGAAACGAGTGGTGTCCCGGCATCCGAAATTAGCGCGACGCTTTTGCCGTCTTCGATCGCCGATAGCAGGCGAGGGCCCGCCTCGCGCGCATTGTGTTCGTGATAGGCGGTGAGACTCTGCGCGATGCCATAGCGCGAAAGAAGGACGCGTGAGACGCGGGTGTCCTCGCAGGCGACGAGGTCGGCGCCCGCCAGAACCTCCAGCGCGCGCAGGGTAATGTCGCCGAGATTGCCGATCGGCGTGGCCACCAGATAGAGCGCGGGCTCCAGCGGGTTCGCGACGACGCGGGCGCTGCCGACAACGAAACTTTTGTCCTCGCGCGGGTTATCCATAACTCTTTGATCCTTATTCGCTCATCTCTTTGACATGCCGGCATGAGGGTTGCAAAGTCGCGCGCTGAATTTGGGACGGATGCGGTTATGAATTTATGGAGATCGACCGGCGGCAAGGCCGGATTTCTCGTCATAGGGCTTGTCGCTCTCGCGATGCTTGGCGGTTGCGTGGGCAACGACGTGCCCTATGGCATGCCGCAGTCGAACGGGCAAAACATCAACCGGCCACCGATAAAAGACCAGGCCCCGCGCCAGCCGGCCGTGGGTGAGGTGATCGGTTCTGGTGATACGCGGGTAGCGTTGCTTCTGCCGTTAACGGCCGAGGGCAATGCGAGCCGCATTGCAGCCGAACTCAAAAACGCCGCGCTGCTCGCTATGGACGACGCTGGCATGCAGACGCTGGAACTGGTCATCAAGGATACGGGGGGAACAACGGAAGGGGCCGCCGCCGCAGCGACACAGGCCGTGGCGGAAGGATCCTCCGCCGTTCTGGGGCCGCTCTTTTCCGCCAATGTGCGCGCCGCCGCACCGGCTCTGCGAACGACGCAGACACCGATGATTGCGTTCTCTTCGGACCGGGCAGCTGCATCGTCAGGCGTCTATCTCAACTCGTTCCTGCCACAGGCCGTCGTTAGGCGCACACTCAGTTATGCTGAGGACCAGGGTGTGCGTAGCGTGGTGGCGATCTTGCCGGAAGGCGCTGCTGGCGACGTCGCCGAAGCCGAGGCGCGCCGCACCATGCTGGAAACAGGCGGGGAACTGACTGCGGTTGCCCGTTACGCGTATGACAACATGTCGGTCTATGAGGCGGTGCAGAGCGTGGCGGATGCTCTGCGTACAGCCGATGCCGTTTTCGTGCCCGATGGCGGCAGCAGCCCGGCGACCATTGTGACCACCATGACGGAAACCGGCATCGACGTGTCGAGCAAGAAGATTCTCGGAACGGGGCAATGGACAAGCGCCAACCTGGCTGATCCCGCTCTTCAGGGCGGGTGGTTCGCCGATACGGATCAGGGGCGCGTCGATGCCTACAAGCAACGCTATCAGACGCGTTTCGGGACGGCGCCCGCGCTGACCTCGGCGCTTGCCTACGACACGGTGGTTCTGGTCGCCAACATTGCCAAGGGTGGCGGTGGCATCCCGCGTCACGCGCTCGAAACGCCGGTCGGTTTCAACGGGTATGCCGGGCTGTTCCGTTTTACGGGCGACGGCACGGCCGAGCGCGGCTACGCCATCTACGAGGTGCGAGAGGGTCGGCCGCAGATCATCGACGCGGCACCGACGCGGTTCGGTGGCGGGAGCTAGCGGCGACGGGCCCATTGGCTCTACCGTTTTGGTTCAACTCGCCAGATCGGCAACCACGGCATCGAGTACGATCATCCCGCGCGGAGTGGCCCGCAGGCGGGTGTTGCCAACCGGTTCCACAAGACCTTCTTCCTGAAGAACGGAAATGCGACGGTTCGACAGCGAACGGCCCGAAAGCGCCTCGTAGCGCGGTAGATCGATCCCCTCGACGAGACGCAGGCCCATCAGCAGGAACTCATCAGCTTCCTCATCATGCGTCAACACTTCGCCGCCGATGACGCCGTGGCCTTTGGCTTCCACATGTGCGAGCCAGGTTTCCGGCATCCTCTCCGTAAAGGTGACATGGCGGCGGCCATCCTCGATGAAGCGGCCATGGGCGCCGGGGCCGGCCCCAACATACTCACCATAGCGCCAGTAGACGAGATTATGCCGGCTTTCCGCACCCGGTCGGGCGTGGTTGGAAATCTCATAGGCCGGCAGGCCGCGCGCCGCCGTCACCGCCTGTGTGATCTCGTAGAGCCGTGCGGAATGATTGCCATCCGGCATGGCGAGCTTGCCGGCCTCGTGAAGAAGCTGAAAGCGCGTGCCTTCCTCGATGGTGAGCTGGTAGAGCGAGAGGTGATCTGCCGCGTGGCCAATGGCCTGTTCGAGCTCGCTGGCCCAGGCTTCCTCGCTCTGGTGCGGGCGGGCATAGATCAGGTCGAAAGAGAGACGTGGAAAAATCTCGCGGGCGAGTCCGATCGCCTTCAGTGCTTCGTCGACATTGTGCAGCCGTCCGAGAAATTTGAGATCGCGGTCGTTGAGCGCCTGAACCCCAAGCGACACACGGTTGATGCCGGCCGCGCGGTAACCGCGAAAACGGTTGGCCTCGACGGAGCTCGGATTGGCCTCCAACGTCACTTCGATCCCGTCGGGAACGTTCCAGTTGGCCGCAACGGCATCGAGCAGCGCACCGACTGTTTCGGGATCCATCAGCGAGGGCGTTCCGCCGCCGAGAAAAATGCTGGTGACGGTACGCGGGCCGGTTCGCGCACGCATGGTGGCGAGCTCGCGCTCAAAGGCGGCGGCAAAGCGGGCCTGATCCACCGGCTGGTGGCGCACATGGCTGTTGAAGTCGCAATAAGGGCATTTGGCCGCGCAGAACGGCCAGTGCAGATAGACGCCGAAACCCGGAGCCGTATCGAGTGGGGTGATCACGCGGCGCCCAGCCTGGCGCGGGCGAACTTCTGAAAGGCGCGGGCGCGGTGGGAGAGGGCGTGCGCGTCGCCCGGCTTCCATCCATGCTTTTCCTCCGCCGTCATCTGGCCGAAGGTGATCTCATAACCCTCGGGCTGAAACACCGGATCGTAGCCGAAACCGTCGGTGCCACGAGGCGGCCAAACCAGATGGCCTTCGGCTTCACCGCGATAATATTCGGTTTCGCCGTCGGGAAAACACAGGCATAGCGTCGCCACAAAACGGCCTGTGCGCTTTTCCGGTGTATCCGCGCCGGCTTCGGTAAGCAGTTTTTGCGTTTTCTCCATGGCCATCATGAAGTCGCGACTGCCGTCCTCCTTTGTTGCCCAGTCGGCGGTGTAGACACCGGGCGCGCCTTCGAGCGCGTCGACGCAAAGGCCGGAATCGTCCGACAGGGCCGGCAGACCGGTGGCCTCGGCTGCGGCCAGCGCCTTGATACGGGCGTTTTCCTCGAATGTTGTTCCGGTCTCCTCCGGCTCGGGCAGTCCAAGCTCGGCGGCGGAACGCACCGTGTAGCCGAACGAAGCCAGCAGGTTCGAAAACTCGCGGAGTTTGCCCTTGTTGTGGCTTGCGAGCACAAAGGTCTTGTTGTCGATCGGTCTCAAGTCAGTCCCCAGATGCGCGGTTCGGCGAATTCGAGCGAATTGCCGAAGGGATCACGGAAGTATATGGAGCGCCCGCCATTGGGCCATTCGAAATCCGCCTCGATGGCGATGCCTTTCGCTTCGAGGCGCGCCTTCCAACGGACGATCTCCTCGGCGGTTGCGGCGAAACAAAGATGCCCCGCGCCCATTGCGCCATGGGGCGGTACGGGCAGGCGGGCATCGGGTGCAGGCGGCTCGGCGGTCGCGGCGGGGTCGAACAGAAGGAGGACGGTCTCGCCACAGAGAAAAAACACATGCCTGCCCTCGACCTTCACAATCCGCTCCAGCCCGAGGGTTTCGCCATAGAAGCACTCGGCTTCGGCAAGGTCGCTCACATAAAGCGCGGTTTCGAGGATTGCCGAGGGTTGCATGGTCCGTTCTGCGTCAACTCAGGAAATGGCCATCTTCTGCATGTCCACAAGCTTGGTGATACCCTTGCGGGCAAGCCCCATCAAGGCCGCGAACTGTTCTTCGGAGAAGGGGTCGCCTTCGGCCGTTCCCTGGATCTCGACGATGCCGCCCTTGCCCGTCATGACGAAATTGGCGTCGGTCTCGGCTGCGGAGTCCTCCGCATAGTCGAGATCGAGAACGGGCGTGCCGTTATAGATGCCGCAGGAGATGGCGGCGACGTGGTCCTTGAGAACCTTGTCGCGGCTGGCCATCTGGCGCGCGTCCATCCATGAAAGGCAGTCCGAAAGGGCGATGAACCCGCCGGTGATAGCCGCCGTACGGGTGCCACCATCGGCCTGGATCACATCGCAGTCGACGGTGATCTGCTTTTCGCCAAGTGCCTGCAGATCGACGACTGAGCGCAGCGAGCGGCCGATCAGGCGCTGGATCTCCAGCGTGCGGCCACCCTGTTTCCCGGAAGAGGCTTCGCGGCGCATGCGATCGCCGGTGGAACGCGGCAGCATACCGTACTCCGCCGTCACCCAACCCTGGCCGGAATTGCGCAGCCATGGCGGAACGCGCTCCTCCAGGCTGGCCGTGCACAGCACATGCGTGTCGCCGAAGCGCACCAGACACGACCCCTCCGCGTGCTTGGAAAATCCCCGCTCGAAGCTGACGGCACGCATTTCATCGGGTTCGCGTTTTGAAGGGCGCATGGGCGTTTTTCTCCAGTGTCATTCGGTGTTGGCGGCTTGTAGCTTTGCGGGTGCGCGAACGCAAAGGAAATCCGGAAGCGACAAGAAAACCCAGTGTGCACCGGCATTCAACCCTGTTGTCATTGGAGGTGCGCCGCTTATATTCGGGATAACAGAGGTCGCGGATGACGAAACCGGTCTTGGACAGAGAATTTCAGGAACATGCGCTGCAATCGCTGGACGCCCGCTCCCGCGAGATTTTTCGGGTCATCGTCGAATCCTATCTAAGGGACGGCGATCCGTTAGGCTCGCGCAATCTTTCGCGTATTCTGTCGACCCAGCTTTCGCCGGCCACGATCCGCAATGTTATGAGCGATCTGGAGCATCTGGGGCTCATTTATGCGCCCCACATTTCGGCGGGGCGCATGCCGACACAGCAAGGGCTGCGCTTCTTCGTTGATGCTTTTATGGAAATCGGCGATTTAAGCGATGACGAGCGCCGCATCATCGAGACACAGGTGAAAGCGTCGAGCAGTGGGCATACGCTGGATCATATGCTGACGGAAGCGAGCCAGCTTCTGTCGGGCTTGTCTCGGGGTGCGGGTGTCGTTTTGGCAACCAAGTCCGAAGCGGCGTTGAAACACATCGAGTTCGTGCAATTGGAGCCGCGCAAGGGGCTGGCCGTTCTCGTTTCGCAGAACGGCGATGTTGAGAATC
>NZ_CAJXGF010000082.1 GCF_913053745.1 uncultured Nitratireductor sp. | reverse complement strand
AGGACGCTGAGCGTGTGGTTCTGCGCCTCCGGTAGGATAAGTTCTGTAAGGGTCAGCGTGTATTCGCGCATGCCGGTGAAGCTGTCGGCATCGCTCGCGGTTACGGTGAAGGTAAAATTGCCGGCTTCGGTCGGCGTTCCCGATAGCGTGCCGTCCGCTGTGAGAGACAGCCCGTCGGGCAGGCCGCCGGCCGTCACCGCGAAGCTGTGGGGCGCGATACCGCCTGAGGCGGTAAGGGTCGCCGGTCCATAGGCCTCCCCTCTCTTACCGTCCGGCAGGCTGTCGGGACCAAGGGTGATGTCCGGCGGTTCACGCGTCACGGTGATCGAAACCGTGTCTGCGACGGAATCCTCAAACCCGTCATTGACCAAAAGCTCGAAGGTCAAGGTCATCTCCAGCGTTCCGGCGGGAAGCACCGGCGTGGTAAAGCTGGGTGAAGCGGAGGCGCTGTCGGAGAGTGCTACAGTGGGACCTGTGGTCTGTGTCCAGGCATAGGTGAGGCTCTGCTCCGGATCATTTGCATCCGATGCCGTTCCGTCCAGGGTGACCAATGCGCCCGACATCACGTGCTGATCCGGTCCCGCATTGGCGATGGGAGGATTGTTCGGAATGCTTACCTGACTGCGCGAGTTAACGATCCTGGTCTGGGAGCTTCCCGAAAGACCCAGAACATACTCGTAAACATTGCCGTCAGTGTCCGACGTGCCCCGGAATCTGATCCCCATGAAGTCGTCGGTGTCGAAGGTTCCGTTGGCTCCATCGCTGGTGAAGTTCGAAATGTCGCTGATGCCACACTCGGATTCGACATCATCTTGAGTGATGTCTCCGCCCGGCCAAAAAGCGATGGTACCGTTGATCCAGTAATTTCCACCGGAAGACATGGTTCCGCCGCCCGAGATCATTGTGACCTGCGCTTCCTGCGATGCTGGATCAATAAAGGGATTGAACCGACAGTCATGCCCGGTGAGGCGTATGATTTCATCCTTTAAACCTCCACCAAGCGCCCAAACTTGTCCTGGCAGCGCCGTTACGGCAAGTACAAGGACCAAAGAAATGCCTGAAAGTCTGAACACTCTTCCGTCGCCCTCCGAGATTTCGGGTTTCACTGCGCCGGTGAGACACGTCCGCCGGCGAAGGGGGATCCGAATGCAAGTCCATCCGCTGCATATAGCTCTCCCGTCGGACAGGACGACTGGGCCAGCGCCGTGTCGACAAGGCCGACACCGGCCAACAGAACGGCGGGCAAGAGGACACACCGGGATATGGCCGGGTCCGCTCGCCAAACCCCTTTGCCAGCGGCGACAGCGCCTCGCGGCAATCCGCCAAGCGTCGCGCAAGCCCTTCGAAACCTCATACACTCCTCGCAGTGTCCCACCTGCCCGGCAGGCATCCATTTTCCATTCGATCCGGCGGGGAACATGAACCCCGGCTGCGAAACCGGCCATCTGCCTGAGCGCGGCATGGTTCCGATCCGCGGCAGCTCCTCCACCAAACAAAGCGCATGCCCAACAGGCCGGGCCAGCAATGCCCCAACCGTAACGAGCCGAATTTAGCCAAGGGTAAATAAGATCGGCTGTGCAGGGCGTCCAAAGTCAGTGCGCAGCGTCCAGCTTGCCGGATTTTTGCCCCTTGTCGCGCGATGTGCGTCCGTCGTCAGCGCTGGAAGAGGGCACGATACGCGCGGGGGGATTCCCGATGCGTCCGAAACGCGCGCGGAAAGGCAGAGGCATTGGCATAGCCGCCACGAAGGGCGACGAACTTGACCGGCATGTCGGCAAAGGCGACGAGCAGCGCTACGGCTTGCTCGAGTGATTGCGGTGGTGCAAAATTCGACCACGGTAGCGGCGGGATTGTTCTGTTGCGGGCGGCGTAAAAGTCGTCCACCTGGTCTGCCCCCTGAAAAGTTCTCTAATCGCATTGGTCAAGCTGGTTGATCGGACTTTGCGCACACGCCGGGTTCATGGTTCTCTCCGCAGTCGGTCTCGGTGGATCGCCGCATGTTGGCGTCAGATGGTCGGATCGACCGAAGTGGTCCTCGTGGTTGCCGAAGGCACCGCATTTTCAGGGACGGCCTGATCCGCGCCAAGCGTCCCGGCGGGGACGCATCCGTCAAAGTCAGTCTAGCGGTTATACAGCCTCCTCCTGGCTCCAACGGAATGGGGTGTTGGTCTTCCACATGGCGTGCAGGATCAAGGCCATCTTCCGGGCCACGGCGATCCTCGCCTTCTTGAACCCGGACGCCTTCGCCAGCTTCAGGCCCCAGGCCTTGAGCGTCGAGAATCGTAGGTTGCGTGTCAGAAGCGTCGTGGCCGCTTCATAGAGGTGCGTCCTAGTCATCATGCTCCCCTGCTTGGAGATGCGCCCGTTTCGGCTTGTCTCGCCGGACTCGTATCGTCGGGGTGTCAGGCCGAGATAGGCGCCGGCGCTCGATGACCGACTGAAGCGCGATGCATCGTCGAAGGAGGAGGCGACGGACAGGGCGGTGATAACGCCAACGCCGGGCACGGTCATGAATAGGCGCGCGGTCGGGCTTGCCCTCGCGACTGCCATCAGGCGACGATCCAGAACCCTGATCTGATCGAGAATCGAGGCTCTGGCCTTCATCAATGTCTCGGCGATGAGGCGCATCTCCGGGGACGCATCGAGTTCGCCGGCGATGATCTCGTCGGCCCGTCCGGTGAATCCGCCGACGCGCTTGCCGAACAGAACACCGAAGGTGCGCAGGAGACCACGGATCTCATTCTCGATCTTGACCCGGATCCGCACCAGCATCTCGCGGGCGACCAGAAGGGAGCGAACCTGGTAACTGTCGCGGCTTTTGATGCGCACTTGCTTAAACCAGCCGGTTCGCATGATCTGCGCCAAGCCAGCAGCGTCGTTGCGGTCCGTCTTCACCGGTCGCATCTTCAAAGCTGCGTTGGCATGACGGGCGTCGATGCACAGGACTGGAAGACGGCGCGCGGCGAGTTCGTTCCAAAGCCACACGGCCAATGGTCCTGTCTCGAGCCCGACCCGGATGAGGTCTGGTGCCTACCGATTCAAATATGCGGCGATCGCTTCGGGGCAGGATGCGAGCTTATTCTCAGCACGGATCCGACCGGCATCGTCGACGACGCAGATCGCTGTCGTCTCTTGGGAAACGTCCAAAGCTGCATAGGAAGGCATCATGGTTCTCCGTCACTTGTCGGCTGAGCCGATCGTTGCTGGATCGCCCGCTTGGGGGACCGCCTCGCTCTCTGCGAGGGTGCCACCTGCGATTACGCTAAGTGGTGGTCCTCCCTGAAGTAGGCTATTGAGCTGTAGAGAGGACGTTGGAATGCCCCAGAAGAAGTACAAGCCCGAAGAGATCGTCGCGAAGCGGTTCGCTCGATCGGGGTGACGCCGTTTACGTATTACCGCTGGCGCAGGGAGTTTGATGACCTGAATCGCGCTCGCGTAGCGGCATGGCCAGCGGTTCCATTCGTTTCGGCAATGCCATTACCTGTGAGGTAATCGCTTTGCCTCCCCAAACATTTTTACGTTCGGCCAACAGTCAAAGTTGGAGAATCAGAGCGATGAGGGATACGGCCGTGCTAGAGACCTACGTCATTACCTTCCACCTAAAGCCCGGCATGGAAGCGCGCTTTCGCGAACTGCTCGATCCGGTGCTGGACGCAATGCGCCATGAAAACACGTTCGTCTACGCCGCGCTGCACGTCAATCCAGAGCTGCCGGACGTGTTTCAGCTCCACCGGCCCTATCGCGCCAAATGGCACGCGGCATTGGATGACCTCCTCGCAAGGCCGCGTCAAATCGAAATCTGGAGAGCGCTACGGGCCGACGCACGAAAATCCGAGAAGCCCAATTTCGGCGACTAGGATCACAGCGGCTCGACGACGGCGAATAAACCGTTTCCGGGAGTAAGCGCGGGTCAGGACCTCTAAACAGGTCGAACCTCAACGGCAGCTTCCACCGGCAGCGGACGTTCGGAGAATCCGGGGCTAGGACCGAGTTGCGGACTAGGCGACCTTCTTGCCGATCATGTATCCCCACCAAAAACCGGCGTTCCATCGGGCTCATATCCGATAATCCCTGGCTCCCACCACCAGATCGGATTGGCCTTGAAGCTGTCACGTTGGTTGAGGCGGTTCAGGAGTGCGGCCACTTTTTCGTGCCTGCCTAGTTCTAGGTCAATACCGAGGGGCCTGGCCTGAACAAAGCGCACATGTGCGGCCAGGAAGATGTCCTGCATGGAAACGCAGCCCGGCTGGAACCCGCTTTCAGGATCGGCGAGTTGGGCGTCGAGCCAGCCAAGAATGTGGATCAGTTTCTGCGCCGCGCGCGCAAGATGATCGTTTCGGTCGATTGCGACCCCTGTCCACTTCATTTGCGAGATAGTGGTCGCGGCCGTTCCGAAGGTCTGGATGGTGGAGAAGATCAGCTTGTCCTGCCAAAGGGCATCGGGACGGAACGCATTCATGGAAAAGGGTGGATCAACCGACGGCCTTTTTGCATAGGTGGACATCAGGTACTCCGCGATAATGCCGCTTTCCCATAGCGTCAGGTCGCCATCCCAGAACGTCGGCACCTGCAATGTCGGGCTCGTGGCCGCGCGCTGCTCGGCAGTCGGCGTGCCGATCTCTTCGCGCCGCTCATAGTCGAGACCGATCTCGTCGAGAATTATGCGGACAGCGCGGGCGAAGGGGGATCCGGACGTGAAGAGCAATGCGCGCATGATGGGTCCTCGAAGCTTTTACAAGCGGGTTAACCAAAGAGTATAGTGTGCGTGATTCTGGCAGTGCAGGGCATTCGTTGAATGCCGCTGGCATGTTTCATCGGCGAAGGTGTCTGCTCCGACACCGGAGGGTAGAGCCCAACTACGCGCCACGTTCATCCCCGATGCGTCAGTGGTCCGCATGAATGCGACCGGGATTGATCGTCCCATCGGGTGACCGTCGATGTTCGTTGAAGGCTTCGACCCCGGCGATCACTATCCCACTGGGCAGGGCCTCGCCAATCAGCCAAAAGGCGGACCCGCACTTTGCACAGAAGCGCCTGTCCAGGCTTTTGCCGCTGCCGCACGCATGTCGATAGACAGTTGGCGTTCCCTTGGTGACGGGAAACCTGTCGGCCGCCCAGAGGAGTTGGAAGTTGACGCCTGAGCCCAGGGATTGTTGGCAGGAGCGGCAATGGCAGATGACCACGGCCCCGGGCTGCCCCACGGCCTCATAGCGAACCGCGCCACACAGGCACCCGCCCGAATGCGGACCCGATCCCTCTTTCACAGCGTGATTCAGAGTGTTGTGTTGGAACAATGCTCGATGGCGGGCGATCCGTCAGCGGGCTCACAATGCCCAGGAAGAGCCACCTTTGCCAGAGTAGCAGCCCTTGACCACGTGCCAAAGCAGTGTCCGTGTCGGGTCGACTCGACGCGGCCACCTGGTTCCACCCAGCGACCGCTTAGCATGTCATTTCGCCCCGTCCAGCAATCGCCCCTTCAATGCTGGGCCGAGACTGTAAACCAAGCGGCAATATCGGTGGAATCCACAGCTAGAAGGGGTGACCCAAATTGGGGTTCCACCAAATTGAAATGGCCAGGTTCAGACCTACCTTCGTCAGAAACCGCATTGCAGTTTGTTCCAGCACAAACAGAAACGCAGTGCGGAAGCGTAGGTTCTCCCCATCGACAACGATGGATCACAAAGGAGAACCGAGATGTTCACGCGTCGCCAGGCACTCATGGGAGCGGCGGCCGCCGCCATGCTGGCCGCGATACCCCCGATGGCCGCTTTCGCGAACGAGAACGAAGCAGAGATCGCAGCGCTACCGCGCGAGCGGGTCACGCTTGTCGCGCCGCCATTCGTGCATGCGCACGAACAGGTCGCGATCGGCGGACCGAAGGTGATCCAGTTCACGATGTCCATCGAGGAAAAGCCTGTCGTCATCGACGATGAGGGCACCGTCCTTCAGGGCATGACTTTCGATGGCTCGATCCCCGGCCCGATGATGGTCGTCCACGAGGGCGACTATGTGGAGCTTACTCTGGTGAACCCCGGCAGCAACGCGATGCCGCACAACATCGACTTCCACGCAGCGACAGGGGCGCTGGGCGGCGGGGCATTGACCCTCGTCAACCCCGGGGAACAGGTCAAGCTGCGTTTCAAGGCGACCCGCGCAGGCACCTTCGTCTATCACTGCGCGCCGGAAGGCCCGATGATCCCCTGGCACGTCGTGTCGGGCATGGCGGGCACCATCATGGTGCTGCCGCGTGACGGGTTGAAGAACGAGAAGGGCGAGCCGATCACCTACGACAAGGTTTTTTACATCGGCGAGAACGACTTCTACATCCCGCGTGACGAAGACGGGAACTTCAAGGCCTATGAGAGCCATGGCGACAGCTATGCCGACACTCTCGAGGTCATGAAGAGCCTCACCCCGACCCACGTGGTCTTCAACGGCGCCAAGGGCGCGCTGACCGGGGACAACGCCATGAGGGCGCGGGTGGGCGAGATGGTGTTGATCGTTCACAGCCAGGCCAACCGCGACACGCGGCCCCACCTGATCGGCGGGCACGGCGACTATGTCTGGGAAAAAGGCAAGTTCGCCAACCCGCCGGCCAAGGACCTCGAAACCTGGTTCATACGCGGTGGATCGGCGGGAGCGGCGCTCTACACTTTCCTGCAACCGGGCGTGTATGCCTACGTGAACCACAACCTCATCGAGGCGGTGGAACTCGGAGCGACCGCGCATTTCCTGGTCGAGGGCGAGTGGAACGACGACCTCATGAAACAGGTCGAGGCTCCCGGGCCGATTCCCACTCACTGACGCCTAAGGTGGTCCGGCATCGACCCGGGCCGCCACCCCCGCACCTGACCGAGAAACCGCCGTATGCATGGAGACCACGAAATGGGAAGTTACGTCCGCCGAGTTCCTTTCGACGCCAGGGACGTGCAGATTCGACAGGGTTCCGGGCTCGCCGAGGCAAGGCGCATGCGCGACGCGATCGCCATCGCGCTCGCCCTTCTCGACGAACTGGACGAGCTGATCCCGAACGAACCCGACGGGGCCGCGCTGCGGGAGATCGCCGACCTGTTCGAAGAGATTTTCGGCTTCGCGAAAGTCGGCGAGCAGGCGGCCCGAAAGGCTTTGGGAGGAGACCAATGAGCGCAGGGGCGGATCCAGCCGGGACCGACAGGTCGGTGCTTCGCACGCTGCGCAGGGCAGGCGATACATCACGCGACGGGCGGGGGCGCGTGACAGGCATGCCGCCGATCCTCCATTACGGGTTCAGGCCGTTCTTCTTCCTGGCCGCTCTCCATGCGGGCATCGCCATCCCGGTCTGGTTGTCGATCTATTTCTCGGGGCAGGCGCTGCCGGGGCCGTTCCCCGGTCTCCACTGGCATGCCCATGGAATGCTCTTCGGCTATCTGCAGGCAGTGGTCGCAGGGTTCGTCCTGACGGCGATCCCGAACTGGACGGGGCGGCTCCCACTGAGCGGCTGGCCATTGATCGGGCTGGTCTTCCTCTGGGTAGCCGGCCGTGTGGCCTGCGCCGCTTTAGCGGATCCCTTCGCGGCAATGGCCGTGGATGCCGCGTTTCCGGCCGTTCTGGCTTTCGCCGTCTGGCGGGAGGTCGTCGCTGGTCGCAACTGGAAAAACGCACCAGTGGCCCTGATGATCTCCCTTTTCGGAATGGCGAACGTGCTGGACCACGCCGTCAATGTCGAACTCGTCGCTCATGGCGTTGGCATCCGCCTGGCACTCGCCGCGATCGTCATGCTGCTGGCTCTCATCGGTGGCCGAATCGTTCCAAGCTTCACGCGCAATTGGCTGGTCAAGCGAGGCGGCTGCGTTCTGCCTGCGAGCTTCGGCCTGCTCGACAAGGCGGCGCTGGCCAGCACCATCGTGGCCTGCATGGCATGGATCGTCACGCCCGGCACCACCGTGACCGGGTTCATGCTGATCCTCTCGGGAGCGCTGCTGGGCGCGCGGCTGGCCCGCTGGCGCGGCCACAGAACGGCAACCGAGCCGATCGTGCTCATCCTTCATGTCGGATATGCCTGGCTTGCCGTCGCCCTGTTGCTGCTCGGACTGGCGTCCGCCGCGGGTGTCCCCGAGAGTGCCGCGCTGCATGCGCTGACCGCCGGAGCGATAGGCACGATGACGCTGGCCGTCATGACGCGCGCCAGTCTCGGCCATACCGGACGCGAGATCGTCGCGGACCGGTCGACCGTTGCGTCCTATGTCGCGGTCACCGCCGGGGCGATCCTTCGCGTTTCCGCGCCCTTCGCGGGAGGCTGGTATGCTTCGGTGCTGGTTGCGGGCGGCGCGCTGTGGAGCGCGGCCTTCCTGTTGTTCGCGATCCGGTACGCGCCGATCCTGTGGGGCCGCCGCCAGGGGGCATGAGCCTGGCGACCGGGAAGCCGGTTCGTCAGAGCACAGCGAAGATCGCCGCGCCCACCGCCACCGCCAAGGCGATCATGCTGGGTATCATCACCGCCGCGCCAGAGCCGAAAGCCAGCGCCGCCACCCAATCGAATTTCCTGTCCGTGTGTTCACGCATCATTCGCTCCGTGTCTTTGTCGTGTGGGTCCGCTGGCGATGGGGCTCGCCGTGCAGCGGCGCGTCGTCGGTTTCGTGCAGCAGCACTCTTTCGGCCGCGCCGTCCAGATCCTCCAACTGCCCGCTTCTCATCGACCACAAAAAGGCGAGGAGGCCGACCAGCCCCATGCCCAGCGCAACCGGGACAAGCCACGACAGCAAGCTCATGACGCCTCCGAAAGGCGGAGCGGCTTCCAGCCGGTTCTGCCACGCGACAGCGATGTGCGTCGACCCGCAAGCCGCAGCGCGTTGACGACGACGAGAATGGACGAGGTCGACATCGCCACCGCGGCGAGGAGTGGCGTCACGTATCCTGTGAGCGCAAGCGGCAGCGCCAGCGAGTTGTAGACGACCGACAGTCCGATGTTCTGCCTTACCAGCCGCTGCGCCCTGCGCGCGATCGTGATCGCCTCGGGCACGCTTTCGAGACTGGAGCCAAGAAAGACCAGATCGGCCGCATTGCGCCCGACATCGGCCGCCGAAGAGGGAGCCATGGACACATGGGCTGCCCCAAGTGCGGGCGCGTCGTTGAGCCCGTCGCCGACCATGAGGACCTTCCGGCCATCCGATGCGAGGCTTTCGAGGCGGGCGACCTTGGCGCGGGGAAGCATTTCTCCCGCCGCCCGATCGATCCCCACGGCCTTGGCCGTCGCGGTGACGGCATTCCTGTCGTCGCCCGACAGGATCTCGGCAGCCAGCCCGAGCCGATGAAGCCGGCCCACCGCCTCCGACGCGCCGGGGCGCAACGTGTCGGCCATTTCGAACCAGCCGAGCGTGCGGCCATCGACCGAGAGCCAGGTCGCGGCGGGTGCGCCGCCAGCGGTGTGAGGGCCGACCCATTCTTGGCGCCCCAGCCTGTAGATTCGGCCCGCGATCCTGCCCTCCATGCCGCTTCCAGGCGTCTCGCGCGCGTCCTCGACGATGAGGGAAGGCGCCGGCGCGAGCGCGGCCACCGCCCTCGATGCCGGGTGCCGGGACAGCCGGGCGAGCGCGATGGCCGCCTCGATATGAGGGTCCGGCACGGTGAACGACGTGACGCGGGCCATTCCCGCAGTGAGCGTGCCAGTCTTGTCGAGTGCGACATGATCGACCTCGGCCAGCCGTTCCAGCGCGGCCCCGTCCTTGAGCGTCACACCGAGCGAGAAGAGCCGCCGCGCCGCCACGGCCTGTACCATGGGAACGGCGAGCCCCAAAGCGCAGGGGCAGGTGACGATGAGGACGGCAATGGCCACCGTCAGCGATCTGTGAACATCCCCCGTGGCCCAGAGCCACGCAACGAAGGCCGCGAGGGCAACCACATGGACGACCGGGGAGTAGAGCGACGCGGCCCGGTCGGCGATGCGGCGATAGCGGGCCCTGCCGCTTTCTGCCGCATCCATGAGCCGCATCATGTCCGCCATGAACGAATCCTTCTGCGGCCGGTCCACCCTTACCGTCAGCGGCCCGTCGAGGTTGAGGGCTCCCGAAAGCACCTTGGAACCCTGTGCGACCTGTTCTGCGGTGGACTCGCCGGTCACCACCGACAGATCAAGCGAAGCGGCACCCGACACGACCGTCCCATCGACAGGCACCCGCTCTCCGGCGAGCACGAGAACGACCTCCCCGGATTCGATTTCCGAGGTCTCGCGATATTCGCGGTCGCCGTTGGGCGCGACAACCGTCGCCCCGCGCGGCATCATCCGGGCGAGCGACCGGACGGCGTCGCGCGCGCGTCCGCGCATCGCCAGGTCCGCAGTCCGGCCCGCGAGCAGGAAGAACAGCAGCGAGGTCACCGCGTCGAAATAGGCGTGCGGGCCTCCCGTCACGGTGTCGTAGAGGCTCAGAAGAAAGGCGAGCAGAACGCCGACGCTGATCGGCACGTCCATGTTGGCCCGTCCGGCCCGCAGGGCCCTCCATGCGGACAGGAAGAAGATCCGCCCCGAATAGGGGAGTGCGGGAAGCGCCAGCGCTGCGGAGATCAGATGAAAGGCCTGCCGCGTCTCGTCGTCCGCGCCGGACCAGACCGAGACCGACAAAAGCATGATGTTCATCGCCGCGAAGCCTGCCACCGCGGTGGCGCGCAGCAGCCGCGGCATCTCGGGATCGCCGGAACTCTCCCCGGCCTCCGTCAGGCTCGCGTCATATCCAGCGCCGTGCAGAGCATCCACCAGCGCGGGAACGCCGGTTTCCTGCCGCCATTTCACCGCGACACGTCTGGCGGTGAGATTGACCCGCGCGAAAACGACCCCGTCGAGCCCGGCCAGCGTTTCCTCGATTGTCCGGATGCATCCGGCGCAATGGGCAGCCGGAACCGACAGGTCGGTCTGCATGATGCCATCGCCGAGGTCGCGACTGGCGAGAACGATCTCGCGCTCGTCGATCGGGCGCGCAGGACCGACGTCAAGGGCCGCTTCGGTGCCTGGCGCGCAGCAGCTCACCGCTCATTCCTCCGGGCGCGCCACGGCCTTGTAGGCGTGCCATGTGGCGTGGCCGAGAAGCGGGAAGATGACGATCATGCCCACCAGTCCCGTCGCGACGCAGACCGTAAAGAGCGCGAGAACGATGGCTCCCCACGCGATCATCGTCGGCAGATTGTTCCAGATCAGCTTCATGCTCGTGCCCATGGCGGTCAGCGCGTCGACGTGGCGGTCGAGCAGCATGGGAACGGCGAAGACGCTGACCGCGAAAGCGAACGCGGCGAACAGGCCGCCAATGGCGGTGCCAATGACGAGCATCGCCCAGCCGGAGGGCGTGCCAAGCAGGATCCCGACGACGTGGTCCAGGCCCGGAAAGGCGGTGACCCCGAAGAACAGCGACCACAGCAGGACGGCGGCGCGCGTCCACACGAGCATCAGGAGACTGAGCAGGAGGCCGGTGAAGAACACCTGCGCGCCCGCCCTTGGCCTGACCCGCAGCATCGATCCGAGCGTGATCGACCTGCCCTCCTCGATCGCGCGGCTCTTCTCATAGAGCCCGATGGCGAGGAAGGGCGCGACGATCAGGAAGCCGGCCAATGCCGGGAACAGGATGTAATCCCGCCCGAAGCCGACGAGCGTCCAGACGAAGAGGACGGACAGAACGAAGACGCCAACGCCATATGCCAGGCTCGACCAGGCGCCGTTCCAGAAGTCGCGCCACCCGGCGGCAAGCCAGTGCCGCCCCTCGAGGAGGGGCAGGTTGCGCTGAAAAGCCGGGTCGCGCGTGTCGCCAATGCCAGATGTCTCGCTGAGCAGCCAGTATCCCTTGTCGGATTCGCCCATGGTTTCCTCCCTCAGCAGGCCGACTTGGCGGCGCGGTAGCCGCGATTATCGTCGGCGGACTTCAGATGTTCGACACAGTCCGGCTGGGACTGGAACGCGACGTAAAGGAGGTGTGCGTTCGCCCCGGCGAAAAGCAGGAGGCCAGCCGGTACCAGCACCCATGGCAGCCATCCGCCAGGGAGACACGCACGGCCTCTCATGGCTGCGCCGTCCCCAGATCGTGAACGTAGACAGCCAAGGTGCGGATTTCTGCCGTGTTCAGCCGCTCGTCCCAGCTCGGCATATGGCCCTGACGGCCGCCATGCACGGACGCGATGATCGTTTCGAGGTCGCCACCATAGACCCAGTGCGCATCGGTCAGGTTCGGCGCGCCGACTTCCATGTCTCCCTCCGCTGTCTCGCCGTGGCATGCGGCGCAGGTCGACGCGAAGACCTCTCGGCCCGCGTTGATGCGGTCGAGGTTCTCCGGCGTTGAATAGTCGGTGCGCGTCAGCGAGTAGACATAGGCGGAGACGCTGCGGACCTGCTCGCGGTCGAGCATCTGGTCGCGGCCGAAGGCCGGCATCTGGGCGATCCGGCTTTCGGGATGCGTCGTGTTGATGCCGACGCGCATCGTCTGCTCGATCAGCTCGGGGCCGCCGCCCCACAGCCAGTCATCGTCGGTGAGGTCGGGGTAGTTTGCACGACCCCTGCCGTCGCGACCGTGACAGGCCGCACAATTGTCGCCGAACAATTGCCGTCCGGTGTCGCGCACCGTCTGCATCAGCGCTTCATCGGAAAGGATCGCGTCGTAGGGTTCGCTCGCGAGCCGCTCGGTCCAGGGTGCGCGCTGTTGCTGGCCATCCTCGACCTGAGCCTCGACGGTCGTCCGCTGATCGATGCCCAGAAGGCCCTTCGTGTAGGTCACACCGAGCGGCCAGGTGGGAACCAAGAACCACCAGAAAATCGCCCAGACATGGGTGACGATCAGGAACATCAGCACGCCCCGGGGGATCGGTGTGTCGAGTTCCTTGATGCCGTTCCACTCGTGACCGGTCGTCTCACGCCCGGTGAAGGGATCGCGCTCTACTTCTGCCATGGCGTGTCGTCCCGTTCTAGGATGCTGTGCTTGGCTCGGTCGAACCGGTTCCGGTTTCTTGGCCAGAACGCATAGGCGCAGACGCAGAGGAAGAAGCCCATCATGTAGAACAGGCCCCAACTCTTGGAGAAGGCGACCAGCGTTTCGTAACTGAAATCCATGTCTGCCTCCTCAGCCTTCCGGGTCCGATGGCTGCTCGCTTGCCGCCGTCCCTCGATAGGCGGCGTCGGTCAGGCGGCCCAGCACCTGGAGATAGGCGACAAGCGCGTCCATCTCGGTGACCTGCGTCGCCACGCCGTCGAAGGCGCTGACGGTGGTCTCTTCGCCATAGCGTTCGGTCACGCCGGATGCGAAGTCGGTATCGGGGGTCGCCTGGCCGTAGGCGTCGCGCGCGGCGTTCTCGACCATCTCGTCGGTGTAGGGCACACCCAGCGATTGCTGCGCCGCCAGATGCTTGGGCAGGTCGTCCATCTTGAGCGGTGTGCGCCCCAGCCAGCGATAGGCGGGCATATTGGATTCGGGCACCACGTCGCGCGGGTTGTTGAGATGCGCGACATGCCAGAAGTCGGAATATTTGCCGCCTATGCGCGCGAGGTCCGGTCCCGTCCGTTTGGATCCCCACAACATGGGGCGGTCGTACTGGGACTCGACGGCCAGCGAATAGGGGCCGTAGCGCTCGACCTCGTCGCGCAGCGTCCTGATCATCTGGCTGTGGCAGGCGTAACAGCCCTCGCGGACATATATGTTGCGCCCGGCCAGTTCCAGCGGCGTGTACACCCGCATGTCGGGCGCTTCCTCCACGGTCTCGTCTATCGTAAAGAGCGGGGCGATCTCGACGATGCCGCCGACGCTCGCCGCCGCGATGATGGCGATGACGAAACCGATGGCCGAACGTTCTAGCTTGCGGTGGAAGAGTTCAGACATCGGTCATTCTCCCGGCACGGCTGCGGGTTGGACAGGCACGTCGGCACGCGTTGCGGCAAGAGGCGTCGCCCTGACCGTCATCCAGATGTTGTAACAGCCGATCACGGCTCCGATCAGGAACAGCAGGCCGCCGAAGGCGCGGGCGATATAGTAGGGGTACATGGCGACGAGGCTGTCGACGAAGGAATAGGCGAGAGCGCCTTCTTCCGTGTATGTCCGCCACATCAGCCCCTGGATGATGCCGGAGTTCCACATCGCGAAGACATAGATCAGCGTTCCGGCGATCGCGAGCCAGAAGTGGACTTCAACCAGGGTCGCCGAGTACATTCGCTCGCGCTTCCACAGACTTGGAACCAGGGTATAGAGCGAGCCGAAGGTGATGAGCGCCACCCATCCGAGAGCCCCCGCATGGACGTGGCCGACGGTCCAGTCCGTGTAGTGGCTGAGCGAGTTGACCGGCCGGATCGCCATAAACGATCCCTCGAAGGTCGAAAGCCCATAGAACACGGCCGCTGCCATCATGAAGCGCAGCGTCGCGTCATCGCGCACCCGATGCCATGCGCCGTTGAGGGTCAGCAGCGCATTGCCCGCCGAAGCCCAGGACGGCACCAGCAGCATCACCGAGAAGGTCATGCCGAGCGTCTGAACCCAATGCGGCAGGGCGGTGTAGTGCAGGTGGTGCGAGCCCGCCCACATATAGAAGAAGACGATGCCCCAGAAGCTGAGGATCGACAGGCGGTAGGAGAAGATCGGCCGCTGCGCCCGCACCGGGAGATAGTAGTAGAGCATGCCGAGAAAGCCTGCCGTCAGGAAGAAGGCGACGGCGTTGTGACCGTACCACCATTGCACCATAGCATCCTGGACGCCCGGCCAGATCGTGTAACTCTTGGCGTGGCCCAAGGAGATGGGGAGCGCGAGATTGTTGATGATGTGCAGGATCGCCACGACCAGGATGAAGGCCATGAAATACCAGTTGGCGACGTAGATGTGCGGCTCCTTGCGGCGCGCGATCGTCGCGATGTAGAGAATGAAATAGGTCACCCACACGATCACGAGCCAAAGGTCTGCGTACCATTCGGCTTCCGCGTATTCCTTCGACTGGGTTATCCCCAGCAGGTAGCCGGACACCGCCAGTACGCAAAACAGGTTGAAACCCAGCAGCACGAACCAGGGGCTCACCTGGCCCGCGAGCCG
Organism: uncultured Nitratireductor sp.; assembly: GCF_913053745.1. GTDB lineage: Bacteria > Pseudomonadota > Alphaproteobacteria > Rhizobiales > Rhizobiaceae > Nitratireductor. The sequence continues at coordinate 5,852 of NZ_CAJXGF010000082.1, read as the reverse complement.
GGCGCGCGACGTCCGCTGGACGACGTGGAAGGAGGTGGCGATCAGTGCATTGCCGCCGAAGCCGAAGATCACGCCAGTCGTATGCGTCGGGCGAAGTCGCCCGAAGGAGGACCAGGCCGCGTCGAACGCAAGGTTGGGCCAGGCCAGTTGCGCCGCGACCCAGACCCCCATGAACATACCGAACACCGCCCAGACCATTGAGAGCACGATGCCGACCTTGATCGGGTCGTCGTAGTATGAGGCGGTCCGGTCATCCGTTGGCTCGGGACCGTAGAAGGACGTCATGACCACCCAGGCGATACCGCCGCCGAACAGCATGACGATCACGCCATGCACGCCGAGCACGTCGGACCGGCCCATGATCGCCATGGCGACACCAGCTAGAGCGACCGCACTGGCCAGAATCAAGGCATACTGCCGTTCCGAAGAGGTAAGGTTAGCGAGCATTCATTCCCCTCCTGGCCCCTCCCGGAGCAGATTCCGGGGGGCACCTGCCCCCGATGTCCTGTTTCGTTCAAGCAACTCGAGCAATTCTTGCCTGTTTCCAGCAATCTCCGCCAAGGTCACGCCATTGAAGACAGCGAGAAACGCGTCGAGCGCCCGTCCGACGACGCTCCTGAGCCGGCAAGAGGGCGTGATCGCGCAGGTGCCGCCGTCGCGCATGCACTCGGTGAGGTCGAACCCGTCTTCCATCTGGCGCACGACATCACCCAAGTTGATGTCCTCCGGCGGCTGCGCCAGCGCTATGCCTCCGGTCCGCCCGCGGGCGGTTGCCAGATAGCCGAGCCGCCCCAGCTTGAGCGCGACCTTCAGCAGGTGGTTGCGCGAGATGCCGTAATCCGCCGCGACGTCGGTGACCCGGCACGGCCTGTCGCGATGGATTGCAAGATACATCAGCATCCTGAGCGCGTAGTCCGTTTGAAGTGTCAGTCGCATGCGGGGCTTTCCCAGTTGGTAGGACAGCGGGCTCCGATACTAGACGATTAGCGGCCCGGAAGGCGAGTGCGGACGGCCGAGGGTAGTCATGGATGACCGCCTTGGGTGCCGTCCCAGCCAGAAGAACATCGTAAGCCAAAGGCTGCGTACGGCCCACGAGGGGATGCGCGAGCGGCTGCTCGAACCATGGACGGACGGAATCTTGGGCCGCAGGAATCATATCGTCACACATAAGTGGTATTTCATAAGCCACTTTTTACGAACCGGTTTCCCTGATTGCAAGTGCACTAATGTCGCGGCCAAGTGTGGAACGCCGTGGATCGACGCGTTGTTTGCGCCCGCGCAAAGCCCCGGACCCGTCCAGGTGGTTTCATGGTTTTCTTTGGAGATGCCCAAAGTGAAACCACCTCTGACGATCAACCCGGTCATGACGGTCGATGAGATCATGCGGCGATGGCCTGCCACGATCCGCGTGTTCATCCGCAACCGGATGCTGTGCATCGGCTGTCCTATCGGCATTTTCCACACCGTGAAGGATGCGTGCGACGCGCACCGGCTCGACGAAGAGATCTTTTCGCGGGAGCTTCTGGCGGTCATGAAGAGCGATGATCAGATCAGCGGGCCGTCTGCGTTCGAGACAACACGAACGGTGTGAGGCAGGTGCGACCGGGGCTGGAGCGGCCAGGCGGCGAAAGAAGCCTACTTCCTGCGGCGGTTCTCTGCCACGACCATCAGGCCGTGCGGATCCGTCACGACGACCCGCTGGCGCCCACCCTTCACGAATCCTTCGTCTTCCCAGGCGCTGAGGAGCCTGCTCACCGTGTGCAGGGTCGTTCCCGTCATTTCGGCGATGTCCTGTCTGGTGATCGGGAAGTCGATCTCGATGCCGTGTTCCGTCTTCCTGCCTGACTGGCTGACGATTCGCAGCAGGGCATGCGCGATGCGCTGTTCGACCTGCTGCGTCGACATTTCCATGACCTGTGCCTGCGTCTCTTGCAGCCGTGTACCGATCGTCTTGTAGGCGCTGGCGGCGAAGGACGGGACGCGGGCCTGCAGGTCCGGCCAGGCGGCGTTCGGCCATGTGAGAACGACGCAGTCGACCGCGGCGATCGCGGATGCGGGATATGTACTCCGCCCCATCGCCACGGCGATCCCGAACAGCTCACCCTCGTTGATGTAGCGCGCGATCACCTGATGGCCCTCGGGCGAGGTGCGTACAACCCTGATATGTCCGTCCAGCAGCAGAAAGAAGGAACCCGCTTCCGCGCCCTGCGAAAACATTTCGGAATCCTTCGGAACGCGAGACGACCGCGCCCTGGCCAGCACAGCGTCGAGTCCGGATATGTCGAGGCCCGCGAATACGGGCAGTCCGGCGATTAGGCTCCGGTCAAGCGTCATCCTGATTCCAACGGCCTCCTGAATTGTCCCCTTTGCCGATTCTAGCCGTTGTTTGCGCTGGCGCAAACAACCGATCGCTCCGGGAGGATATCACGGTTCCAACGGCCATCGCAGCCGGGTACCAAGAAAGGACAAGAAAATGAGACGGATCATCGCAACCCTGGCGCTCGGCGCCGCGGTCATCGTTGCAGGCGCGGCCGGTGCGGCTGAGTTCGAGGTCATGATGCTGAACAAGGGCGAAAAGGGCACCATGGTGTTCCAGCCCGACTACATCAAGGCGGTTCCGGGCGACACCATCCGTTTCGTACCCACCGACAAGGGACACAACGTCGAGACCATCAAGGGCATGCTCCCGGAAGGCGCGAAGGCCTTCAAGAGCAAATTCAACGAGACCTTTGAAGTCACGCTGACGGAGGAAGGGGTTTACGGCGTGAAGTGCACACCGCACTACGCGATGGGCATGGTGGCGCTCATCGAAGTGGGCGCGCCCGTTAACGTCGAAGACGCCAAGGTCGTCAAGCAGACGGGCAAAGCGAAGAAGGTGTTCGCAGAACTATTCGGACAGGTGGTCGCGGCCAAGTAGCCGTGTATGCTTGACCAACGTCCGGACGTCGAGGGGTTCGGGCCAGGAGGCGAACGATGACCAGATCGTATGGAATGGCGGCCCGCGCGAGCGGCCCAAGCGCGCAGAGGCACGACCCTAAGGTTCTGCGGGAGACGCCGCGACAGTACGAACACTACCATCCTGACGACACTTTCGCCGACTTGGTGCGCCGGTCTTCCTTCTCAAAGGAGGACCGGCGACTGTTTGAGGACTGGCTGGCCGCAACGGCTTTGGATATGGGGTTGACCGATGGCTGACGATTCCGTGCCCGTGAGTTTCGAGGACGGCGGGGCGACTGTAGAGGCCGTGTTGGTAGCGGACGGACTCCGGCTGCGCGCCGACGAAGTTCCGTCGATGCTCCGAGACGGATCGATCACCTGCTGCTTCGAGCGCGGCGCGGACAAGGATGAAGGGCGCTTCCGCCTGACGTTCTGGTACCAGAATCTGAGGTTCCAGTTGATCGTCGATGAAGCCGGGCGGGTGCTTCAGCGCCTGAAGCTGGACTATGGAAGGATGGGGTCGAGACAACTTACAAATCGTTAGTCCCCCCGATACCGCAACACCAGCGGCGGCACAGAAGCCACTTCTGTTCAGAGCAAAATTCTGTGACACTTGAACCTGACGCGCTTGGATTTCGCTATCGCTTCCGCAAACCGGTTTCAGCAGCAGCGAGCATTTTCCGGGCATCAGACGACGATCAGATTGACCTTAATCGTTGCCTCCCCTCGCCATGGGATGTGACGTAAAGGCGCACAATCCACGGATGGTTGTTTTAGTTTTTATTTCAATTATATAGAAGGCATGGATAGAGAATCGTTCCTTATATTTCGCTTCGGTGACCAGATGATGCATGTCATCGCCCGGGGCGGATCTATATAAGTGATGTAAATCTTATTAGTTCGGCTCCGGGTCGTTTTCTTGAAAAAGAAACCGTCTGTTCTGTTGCGCAATCGAGATTGTGTATTGGGAGTTCGAAATGTCCATGCGTTCCACCTTGTTGCTTTGCGATAGCTGTGCTGCGAGCCTTCCTCGTGCTGCAGTGCGGTGCCCCTGGTGCTCAGCACCCGTAAGTACCTTCTCTGGAGGTGTTCAGTTTGCCGATTACAAGGCGCGTCTGCGCGGTTTTGGGCACATGATGCAAGACGGCAAGGGTCGCCCGTCACGAGCCCTTCTGAAATAACCGTGGTCGGTCAGGAAACGACTACCGTCGAGGCGGTGCGATTTCAGCCTGGCCGTGTAGCTGCAGGAGCCAAGATGCCATGGCGTTCTTGATTTTGTCTCCGGCCACGCGAGTGTGCCTCCAAATCGGATCGTGACCCTGGTTCCGGTGGTTCCGGTGCCAGGGAGATCTTTCGCAAACTCAAAGATTTGGAGATCCGGAGAATCGATATGGCCAAGAGAAAAGGCGACCAGAAGCGCAAGCAGCCAAAAGGCAAGAAGAAAAAAGACATCAATCAGCCCGATGCCGTAGCTGACCAGCTGATCTCCGCAAAGCGGAAATAGTCTCGACAACTCAAGAAGCGGCGTCTGCCCGCGTCCCTTTGCCGTGATTGGTGGAAAGGTGAGGCGTGCCGTCGACGGTTGAAAACAGGGCCGTGGGGAGAGGCTCCCCGCGGCACAGTTGAATGCTGTTCTGCAGTCGCAGAGTCAGCTGTCTTTTCATCAAACGAAAGGAGGGCGTGCGATGATACCCGTTCGTGTTTCTTTCGCAGTCGACTTTGAATTTGATAGAACGTCCATCACCCGCAAGGCGGCTCTTTGGGCTCTGGCGGCGCAGATCGCGACGTTTCGGCCCGGTCTTAGCAAGATCGATATTGCCAGCGCGCTCTATGCGCGGGAAAGGCTGGGTACGACAGCCATCGGTGGTGGGGTTGCGCTGCCGCACACGGTGCTTTCGGGTCTGGAAGAGTCCATGATCGTGGTGCGCCGCCTCGAAACACCGGTGGAGTTCGAAGCTGCGGACGGTTTGGCGGTCGACACACTGGTAGCCCTGATGGGTGGCCGTCACGACATTAAGTGGCTTCGTGCTGCACTTCTGCGGCTCAACCGGCTGAGTCAGGACGCATCGCTCGCGCAACGATTGCTTGAGGCGACCACGCGATCAGAAGCGGTGGCCGCTATTATCGCACTTGGACTTGATACGCATGGCGCTCAAACAGGCGGTGCTCACTCGGCAAAGACAGGTGTGGTGCGCTCGCCGCAAGGCCCGCTGTCTCGGATCCATGGATTGCAGTAGAGATGCTGAAAGGTCCCCTGAGGCACTCACAGCATCTCGCGCCTACACGGCGCTATACAGGCGGCGGGTATCCCCTCGCTCTTAACCGGGGAGATGATTTATACGGCGGCGGGCCACGATATCCTCGACAGAGGGGAAGGCGCCGAGGACCTCGGCCGTGACATCGTCAGTGGCCGGGGCAGGGCCTTCGAAGCCGGCGTCGCTCGGCTTTCCCACGACGATCCGACCGACCATTGCCGCCATCTCGTGCGGGATACAGTAATAATCGTAGACACCCGGTACCTTGAGAACGATCTCGGCGCTCTCTCCCGGGAGTAGAAACCCCGTGTCCCAGGGAGCGGCATTGGCGGGGATGCGGCGCAGACGATCAAAATTCGCCGGGTGATAGGCTGTGGCGGTATGGCTGTTGCCTTTATCCCGATTGACGAAACGCAGCGTCGTGCCAGGCGAAACAGCAAGTCCGACAGGTGTGAACCAGATGCGCTCGCCGCGCGACGTGCCGCGCATTTCTATTGTCAAGGCAGGTGCAGCCTTGATCGAAGGCGAAAAGAGGAGTGCGGCGCCAAGGCCGCCTCCCATTGCAATGAATTGTCGACGCGGGGTGATCATTCTGCCAGACGTCCCTTGGCGTCAGCGTCATGGTAAAGAACGACATGCGCGTGTGGCTTGTCCACGCCC
>NZ_CAJXGF010000081.1 GCF_913053745.1 uncultured Nitratireductor sp. | reverse complement strand
CGCGAAATCGGTTGGCCCCGACAAGTTCGAGATCTTCACCCACGGCGGACGCAAGCCGACCGGCATCGACGCGGTGGAATGGTCCCAGCGCATGTGTGCGCTGGGCGCCGGCGAGATCCTGCTGACCTCCATGGACCGCGACGGCACCAAGGAAGGCTACAACCTGCCGCTGACCCGCGCGGTCTCCGACGCGGTGCCGGTGCCGGTGATCGCTTCGGGCGGCGTCGGCACGCTGGAGCACCTGGCCGAGGGCGTCATCGAAGGCCATGCCTCCGCCGTGCTCGCCGCCTCGATCTTCCACTTCGGCACCTATACGATCGGCGAGGCCAAGGATCATATGGCCGCCGCCGGCATCGCCGTGCGCCGCGACGCCTGACACCGGGGAACCGACATGACCGATTTCACTCTTGCCGACCTCGAAAAGATCGTCGCCGCGCGGGCTGCATCCGGCGACGCAAATTCCTGGACGGCGAAGCTTGTCTCCAGGGGCATCGACAAGGCGTCCAAGAAACTTGGCGAGGAAGCGGTCGAAACCGTGATCGCATCGCTCGGCGAAGATCGCGATGCGCTTGTCGGGGAAACCGCCGACCTGCTATACCATCTCCTGGTCGTCCTCCACATGCGCGGCGTGGCGCTGGAGGACGTGATGGCAGAACTGCACAGTCGCACGGCGCAGACTGGCCTGCAGGAAAAGGCTGCCCGCGGCGCGGAGTAGGCACAGGCGTTTTCATGGACCAGCCCGTCAAGCGTAAGGGCCCGTCGGCGCATTCCGATCCCCTCGATCAGCTCTCCGGCAGCGAGTTGTCGCCCTATCGGCGGTTTTCGGCCGCCAAGTGGGCGGAGTTTCGCGCCGACACGCCCCTGACGCTGACCGAGGACGAGGTCTTGCGGCTGCGTTCTCTCGACGATCCCATCGATCTCGACGAGGTCCGCCGCATCTACCTGTCGATGTCGCGCCTGCTTTACGCCCATGTCGAGGCGTCTCAGAGCCTGTTCGAGCAGCGCAAGAACTTCCTCAATGTCGATGGGGCGATCAAGACGCCCTTCATCATCGGCATCGCCGGTTCGGTCGCCGTGGGCAAGTCGACCACGGCGCGTGTTCTGCAGGAACTGCTCACCCGTTGGCCGTCGAGCCCTAAGGTCGATCTGGTCACGACCGACGGATTTCTCTATCCGAACGAGGTGTTGCGACGCGAGAACCTGATGGAGCGCAAGGGTTTTCCGGAAAGCTACGACGTCGGTTCGGTGTTGCGGTTTCTCTCGGCGATCAAGGCCGGTCTGCCGAATGTGCAGGCGCCGCTCTATTCGCATCTGACCTATGACGTCCTGTCGGGCGAGTTTCGCACCATCGACCGCCCGGACATCCTGATTTTCGAGGGCATCAATGTCCTGCAGACCCGCGATCTGCCGCAGGACGGAACGGCGGTTCCGGTGGTGTCGGACTTTTTCGATTTTTCGATCTATATCGATGCCCCGGAAGAGCTGATCCATCAATGGTACGTGGACCGCTTCATGCGGCTGCGCGAAACGGCGTTCCAGAATCCCGAATCCTTCTTCCACCGCTATGCGGCGCTCAAACCCAATGCCGCGCTCGCCATCGCCGAACAGCTTTGGGAAAACATCAATCTGAAGAATCTGCGCGAAAACATTCTGCCGACACGGCCGCGCGCCGATCTCATCCTGCGCAAGGGCGCAAACCATCTGACCGAGGAAGTCGCGCTCAGGAAGCTGTGACGCGACGGAGCGTGAGATTGATGCGCCCCGGCGCATTGAGCAGCGTCGAGGTGCCCGGATAGATGCGGTCGACGCCGTGAAAGGCCAGCCGCCCTGCCCCGCCCAGCACCACCACATCGCCGGACCGCAGTTTCACCGAAACGGTCTTGTCGCCGCGTTTCGTGCCGCCGACCCGAAAGAGGCACGTGTCGCCAAGCGAAACGGAAACCACAGGAGCTTCGAAGGCCTCCTCGTCGCGGTCCTGGTGCAGCCCCATTTTCGCTGCCTCGGCATAGTGATTGACCAGGCAGGCCTCGGGCGGTGCTGGAAAATCCGCCACTTCTTCCCAAAGGGCGAGGAGCCGATCGGGAATCGGCGGCCAGGCCTTTCCGGTGACAGGATGCGTGGCCTGATAGCGGTAGCCGCGTTCCTTGTCGGTGACCCAGCCGAGCGCGCCGCAATTGGTCATGCGCACGCTCATCTCCTTTCCGCTCCGCGGCATGGCCGGCACGAAAAGCGGCGCTTCGCGCACGATGGCGCGAATATCGTCCACAAGCGCTTCCTGCGCCGCGCGGTCGAGGCAATCCGGAAGATGGCGGACACCTTCGGTCAGGGTTGGCACGTCGGTCTCCCTGGGGTGAATGCGAGGCCAATGCTCATAAGATCGCACCCTAATCGGCACGAACGAAAACGGCGACCCGAAAGCCGCCGTCTCTTGTCAGATCGTGACAGATGCGATCACGCCTCGGCGAGATCGGGAATGCGCAGGACCTGGCCGGGGTAGATCTTGTCCGGATCGTCGAGCATCGGTTTGTTGGCCTCGAAGATCACGGTGTACTTCGCGCCCTTGCCCTTGCCGTAATTGGCTTCGGCGATCTTCCAGAGATTGTCGCCCTTCTGGACCGTGTAGAACACCGGCTCCTTGGCGTCGGTGGCGGCTACTTTCAGCTCGCCCGCTTCCACTTTGGAGATGCCGAGCGTGTTGCCCACGGCCACAACGGCCTTTTCGAAGGCCGACTGATCGGCGACCTCACCCTTGAGAACGACCTTGTCACCCTCAACGACCACATCGACCTTGTCGGTGCCGAGCTTGTGGGAATCGAGTTCTTTCTTCAGTTCGTTCGCTGCCGGCGGATCCTCGTCCACCACGCCGAGCTTCTTGCCGACGGATTTGACGAAATCGAAAATGCCCATGGATACGTCTCCAGTTAGAATTGCCCGATATTTGACGTGCAAAGGTCGAAGATTTCAACCGCAAAAGGCGCGCGGATACAAGTTACTGTAGCGCGACGGCCGCGTTCACGTTCCCCAAGTCAATCGAAGCTGACCTTTCCGCGCATCTTCTTGACGGAGGAGCGCCCGGCCTTGGCTTTCAGCCGGCGTTCGATGGCCGACCGGGAAGGCTTGGTTTTCTTGCGCGGTTTTGGCGGGGGCTCGGCGGCGCGGGCGAGCAGTTCGGTCAGCCGGTCGCGGGCGTCGGTGCGATTCATTTCCTGGGTACGAAAACGCCCGGCCTCGATGACGATTTCGCCGTCCTTGGTGGCGCGGCTGCCCGCGAGCGCAAGGGCTCGCTCGCGCACACGCTCGGGAAGGCCGCGCGCCGCCCTCGCATTGAAGCGCAGTTGCACCGCCGTCGCCACCTTGTTGACGTTCTGGCCACCGGGGCCGGAGGAACGGATAAACTGTTCCTGCAATTCGTCCGCGAAGACGGTGACGCCGTTTCTGATGTTGAGGTCGCCCTCGGTCATCGCTTTTGTCCGTTCATATGAAAAGGCCCGGTCGTTGAGACCGGGCCCGAACATGCGCATTCAGCCTTGGCGATGCAAGCGCCGGCGTTACTCGGCGGCTTCCGCCATTTGCGGTGCGGCTTCGCGAACGGAGGCGTCGACATGGGTTTCGAATTTTTCGAAATTGTCGATGAACATGCCGACGAGACGGCGCGCCTGCATGTCGTAGGCGGCTTTGTCGGCCCAGGTCGAGCGCGGGTCGAGCACGCTGGATGCGATGCCCGGCACGTCCACCGGCACGGCAAAGCCGAAATGCGGGTCGGTACGGAATTCCGCATCGTTCAGCTTGCCGCTCAGCGCCGCATTCAGCAGTCCGCGTGTGATCTTGATCGGCATGCGGTTGCCGATGCCATAGGCGCCGCCGGTCCAGCCGGTGTTCACCAGCCAGCAGTCGACACCGTGACGGGCGATCAGATCGCGCAGCAGATTTCCGTACTCGGATGGGTGACGCGGCATGAACGGCGCACCGAAGCAGGTGGAGAATGTGGCTTCCGGCTCGGTCACACCCTTTTCCGTGCCGGCCACCTTGGCGGTGTAGCCCGACAGGAAGTGGTACATGGCCTGTGCCGGGGTCAGCTTGGCGATCGGGGGCAGCACGCCGAAGGCGTCCGCTGTCAGCATGATGATGTTGTTCGGATGGCCGCTGCGGCCGGTCTCGCTCGCATTGGGGATGAAATGCAGCGGATAGGCGCAACGCGTGTTCTCGGTCAGGCTGCCGTCGTCGAAATCCGGGCGGCGCTCGGCATCCAGCACGACGTTCTCAAGGACCGTGCCGAAACGGCGCGTGGTGGCGAAGATTTCCGGCTCGGCATCCTCCGACAGGCGGATCGTCTTAGCGTAGCAGCCGCCTTCGAAGTTGAAGAGACCGGTCTCGCCCCAGCCATGCTCGTCATCGCCGATCAGCGTGCGCGACGGATCGGCCGAAAGCGTGGTCTTGCCGGTACCCGACAGGCCGAAGAAGACGGCTGCGTCGCCGTTCGGGCCGAGATTGGCGGAGCAATGCATCGGCATCACGCCCGTCCCCGGCAGGATGTAGTTCAGCGCGGTGAACACCGACTTCTTCATTTCGCCGGCATAGGAGGTGCCGCCGATCAGGACGATCTTGCGGGTCAGGTCAACGGCAATGACGGTTTCGCTGCGGCAGCCGTGGCGCTCGGGGTCGGCGCGGAACGACGGCAGGTCGATAATGGTCATCTCCGGCACGAAACCGACGAGTGCCTCGAGTTCGGGCCGCAGGAGCAGGTTGCGGATGAACAGCGAATGCCAGGCATATTCCGTGATGACGCGTACGGGCAGGCTGTTTTCGGGATCGGCCCCACCGACCAGATCCTGCACGAACAGGTCGCGGTCGGACGCCTGGTTCAGGAAATCGGTATAGAGCGCTTCGAAATGCTCCGGTGCCATGGGTTTGTTGTTGTCCCACCACACGGCATCCTCGGTGTCGGCGGTGCGCACGACGAATTTGTCTCTGGCGGAACGGCCGGTGTGTTGTCCGGTCTCGGCAACCAGGGCGCCATCGGCGGTTAGCCTGGCTTCGCCGCGCCGGATCGCCTCTTCGTAGAGCGCGGCGGGCTGAAAATTGTAATGGACGGTGCCCGTCGTTTTCAGACCATTGCTCTCGATCCCGCAAGCCGGGTTGCGCATGCCGGTTTCGTTCATCGTAACCACCAAAATCCCTTGAGATGCCTGTCCGCGCAGGCGATCCAAGCTGAAAACACAAATAATCGAGGGATTTCAAACCATTAATCGATTTAAAGTTTTTAAAATCGTTTAAATCGTTTAAAACAGCCCGGATTCCGGGTCATTTGCACAGCCGTGCGGTGTTCGCTGATGTCATGAGACTGCGTTGGTGTGACACAGGCTTCTTTATGTGCCACATTTTGTACCCAATTTGTCCTGCATCTGCGCAGCCGATCGATGCAGATAGGGACGACATGCCCATGAGGGAGCCGCTTGATATGGCAACAATCGCGCTTGTCGATGACGACCGCAACATTCTCACCTCCGTTTCCATAGCGCTGGAGTCGGAAGGATATCGGGTCGAAACCTACACCGACGGCGTTTCGGCGCTCGAGGGACTGGGTGCGCGCCCGCCGAATCTGGCCATCCTCGACATCAAGATGCCGCGCATGGACGGTATGGAACTGTTGCGCCGGCTGCGCCAGAAAAGCGACGTGCCGGTGATTTTCCTCACCTCCAAGGACGACGAAATCGACGAGCTTTTCGGCCTCAAGATGGGAGCCGACGATTTCGTCCGCAAGCCGTTCTCGCAACGACTTCTTGTTGAGCGTGTCCGCGCCGTCCTGCGCCGCGCCAGCACGCGCGAAATCGCGGTCAAGGCGCCCGGCAAGCAGTCGCAATCGCTCGAACGCGGCCAGCTCGTGATGGACCAGGAACGCCACACCTGCACCTGGAAAGGGCAGCCGGTGACCCTGACCGTGACGGAATTCCTCATTCTCCATTCGCTGGCGCAGCGGCCGGGTGTGGTGAAGAGCCGCGATGCGTTGATGGATTCGGCCTATGACGAGCAGGTCTATGTGGACGACCGCACCATCGACAGCCACATCAAGCGGTTGCGCAAGAAGTTCAAGGCGGTTGACGGCGAGTTCGACATGATCGAAACGCTCTATGGTGTGGGTTACCGCTTCCGCGAGATCTAGGTCCGGGTCGGGCGCGGCGGTTGCGGGGCGTGCGTCCGAGCAAGACAGTGGCGATGAGTGCAGAAACGAAAAAGACGGAGCAGCGGTCCGCGAAGACCGCGCGACCGGCAGGACAGGCCTTTCTCGGTCGGCTTGCGGTTCCGCTGCGCCGACTCTTCGGACACTATGTCTTTTCCAGTCTGACCCGGCGCATTCTGTTTCTCAACCTTGCCGGTCTGGGCGTTCTCGTGGTGGGCGTTCTCTACCTCAATGAGTTCCGTGAGGAGTTGATCAGCGCCCGTGTGGAAAGCCTGATGACGCAGGGCGAAATCATCGCCGGCGCCATTGCCAGTTCCGCCGAAGTGGAAACCGATTCGATCCTCGTCGACCCCGACAAGCTGCTCGAATTGCAAGCCGGGCAGAGCTTGCCGCCGCGCGGCGATCAACTGGAAAGTCTCGATTTCCCGATCAATCCGGAGCGCGTGGCCCCGCTCCTGCGACGACTCATACCGCAAACCCGTACCCGCGCCCGCATCTACGACCCCGATGCGAATCTGTTGCTCGATTCGCAATATCTCGGTCAGGTGCTGCGCTATGAGCTGCCATCGCTGGACGAACAGGAAGACGGCCTTTTCGAGAAGGGCTGGCACTGGCTGCGCGATTTCTTTCGTCGCAGGGATCTGCCCGTCTACAAGGAACAGCCGGGTGGAAGCGGGGTTGCGTATCCCGAGGTTATGAAAGCGCTGACGGGCACCACCAATTATGTGGTGCGCATCAGTGAACAGGGCGAGCAGATCGTCTCGGTGGCGGTGCCGGTACAGCGCTTCCGCGCCGTTCTCGGCGTGCTCCTGCTTTCGACGCAGGGTGGAGACATCGACAAGATCGTTGCCGCCGAGCGCAAGGCGATCCTGCGCGTGTTTGCCGTGGCCGCGCTGGTGACGGCAAGTCTTTCGCTGCTTCTCGCATCAACCATAGCCAATCCTCTGCGCCGGCTTTCGGCGGCTGCGGTTCGTGTGCGCCGTGGTGCGCGTTCGCGCGAGGAAATCCCCGACTTCTCGCACCGGCAGGATGAGATCGGCAATCTTTCCGCTGCGTTGCGCGACATGACCAAGGCGCTCTATGCACGCATCGATGCCATCGAAAGCTTTGCCGCCGACGTATCCCATGAATTGAAGAATCCCTTGACCTCTCTGGGAAGCGCGGTCGAGACCCTGCCGCTGGCCAAGGACGAGCGTTCGCGCGAGCGTCTCCTGGAAATCATCCAGCACGATGTGCGCCGTCTCGACCGGCTGATCACGGACATTTCCGATGCTTCGCGCCTTGATGCCGAGTTGTCGCGCGAGGATGCCGGGCGCGTGGAACTGAAGCAATTCGTCGCCGATCTGGTGAGTGCGACCCGTGAAGCCGGAGTGGCGAAGAAACCTGCTGAGATCACCTTTGCGGCGGAAGATCGCGAAGGCGCGGAGACGAGTTACTTCATTCAGGGGCACGATTTGCGGCTGGGTCAGGTGATCACCAATCTGATCGAGAATGCGCGTTCATTCGTGCCGGAAAAGAACGGGCGGATCGATGTGCGCCTGTCGCGCGCCGGAAAGCGCATCGTCTTGACCGTGGAGGACAATGGGCCGGGTATCCGCGTGGAGAACATCGACCGCATCTTCGAGCGGTTCTACACAGATCGCCCGGCGGGCGAGGCGTTCGGTCAGAATTCGGGCCTCGGTCTTTCCATCAGCCGGCAGATCGTCGAGGCTCATGGGGGAACGCTCACGGCGGAAAACGCCGCCGGGGCGAAACCGGGCGATATCAAGGGCGCGCGCTTCATCGTCGCGCTGCCCGCCGAGGGCTGATTGCCATGCACAACCGCCATGCCACCGCCATCGTCGTTGCCGGAAAAGGCATTCTCCTCGAGGGCGCGTCGGGTTGTGGCAAGACGATGTTGGCTTTCGAGGCCCTGGCCTTTTTCAGGGCCGCCGGTGTGTTCGCTTCATTCGTTTCGGACGATCAGGTTTTTCTTTCGGCCCGCAATGGCCGATTGATCGTACGCACGCCCGAGCCGATCGCCGGATTGGCGGAAGCACGCGGATTGGGGCCGGCCAGGCTCGAACATGTACCGGCCGCGGTGATCGACCTCGCCGTTCGCCTGGTCGATGAAGGAAAAGCCCCTCGCTTTTCCGAAGGAACGCAGATCATCCACGAAGGCATAGCGATCCCGTGCGTGGAATTGCCGCAACGGCAGGCACGCAGGGCGGTGCACGCCATCGCGGCGACCCTTCAATTGCCGCCTTTTGGGCGGGTCCGCGCCGCCGTTTGAACTTTATTTAGGCGAATCGCTACAGTTTTGGGCTTGTCAACGGCCCGTGCGTTGACAAGATAGCGCTCTTGCCGTGAGGCAGGCAAAGGCTGGGTTGCGAACGGTTTCCTTCCGAAAAGGGGTCGACCGCCGCACGCCGAGGCCTAAATGAGAATAACCGGATGTGTGGGTTCTCCCACAAAGCCAGTGATGGAGTAAACGCGTGACAGCCCCGAGCGCAGCCTCGAATGCAAAACCGAGCACTCGGATGATGTGCCGATGATCGGGCTCGTCTTGGTGACGCACGGCCAGTTGGCCGAGGAGTTCCGCCATGCCGTGGAGCATGTGGTGGGCCATCAGGAAAATCTCGAAACCGTATCCATCGGGGCCGAGGACGATATGGAGCAACGTCGCCGGGATATCGTCGATGCGGTGGCACAGGCGGATACCGGTGCCGGTGTGATTATCCTCACCGATATGTTTGGCGGAACCCCCTCGAACCTCGCCATTTCGGTGATGGATGCGGGGCGTGTCGAGGTTATTGCCGGCATGAACCTGCCCATGCTGATCAAACTTTCCTCCGCGCGGGCCAATGACGACATGGCCCAGGCGCTCGAAGAGGCCCAGGCCGCCGGCCGCAAATACATCAATGTGGCAAGCCAGGTGCTGAGCGGAAAATGAGCGACGTGCAGGTTAACGATATGTCCGCCGGAACGTCCGCCTCAGACTGGCTCAAACGCGAGTTCACCATCGTCAACCAGCGCGGGTTGCATGCCCGTGCCTCGGCCAAGTTCGTGCAGACGGTGGAAAACCACGATGCCGAAGTCGAGGTGGCGAAAGACGGGATTACGGTCGGCGGCACGTCTATCATGGGTCTCATGATGCTGGCGGCAAGCCCCGGATGCAGCATTCATGTCAGTGCCAGCGGCCGCGAGGCCGAAGCGCTTCTTGATGCGCTCGAGGCGTTGGTTGCCTCCCGCTTCGGCGAGGAATGTTGAGCGGCGGTCCGTCGCCACACATGCACGAATAAAGATTTCTTTATATCCATTGTGAGCGCCGGCGCGATCTGGTAGTCAAATGCCAGCATTCGCGCCCGGCTTGCCGCTTGTGGCGCCATATTCGTGACAATCGGAGAATACGCCAATGAGCGCTGACAAGGATTATGTGGTCGCCGACATCTCCCTGGCCGACTGGGGTCGTAAGGAAATCGAGATCGCCGAAACGGAAATGCCGGGCCTGATGGCCTGCCGCGAAGAATTCGGCAAGCAGAAGCCGCTCAAGGGCGCGCGCATCTCCGGTTCCCTGCACATGACGATCCAGACCGCCGTTCTGATCGAAACGTTGAAGGCGCTGGGTGCCGATGTGCGCTGGGCATCGTGCAACATCTTCTCCACGCAGGATCACGCAGCCGCAGCGATTGCCGAGAGCGGCACGCCGGTCTTCGCCGTCAAGGGCGAGACGCTCGAAGAGTACTGGACCTATACGGATCAGATCTTCCAGTGGACCGATGGCGAACCCTCCAACATGATCCTCGACGATGGCGGCGACGCCACCATGTACATCCTCATCGGTGCCCGCGCCGAGGCTGGCGAGGACGTTCTGTCCAATCCGGGCAGCGAGGAAGAGGAAGTTCTGTTCGCGCAGATCAAGAAGCGCATGGCCGAGACGCCGGGCTTCTTCACGCGTCAGAAGGAAGCCATCAAGGGCGTGACCGAGGAGACCACCACCGGTGTGAACCGTCTCTATCAGCTCCAGAAGAAGGGCCTCCTCCCCTTCCCGGCAATCAACGTCAACGATTCCGTGACCAAGTCGAAATTCGACAATAAGTATGGCTGCAAGGAATCGCTGGTCGACGGCATCCGCCGTGCCACCGACGTGATGATGGCCGGCAAGGTAGCCGTCGTCTGTGGCTACGGTGATGTCGGCAAGGGTTCGGCACAGTCGCTGGCCGGCGCCGGCGCGCGCGTTAAAGTGACGGAAGTCGATCCGATCTGCGCGCTGCAGGCCGCCATGGACGGTTTCGAGGTCGTGACGCTGGACGAGGCTGCGCCGAATGCCGACATTGTCATCACCACGACCGGCAATAAGGACGTCATCACCCTCGATCACATGCGCAAGATGAAGGACATGGCGATCGTCGGCAATATCGGCCATTTCGACAATGAGATTCAGGTTGCCGCTCTGCGCAATCTCAAATGGACGAACATCAAGCCGCAGGTGGACATGATCACCTTCCCGGACGACAAGCGGATGATCCTGCTTTCGGAAGGCCGCCTGCTCAACCTCGGCAATGCCACCGGGCATCCGAGCTTCGTTATGTCCGCTTCCTTCACCAATCAGGTGCTGGCGCAGATCGAGCTCTTCGTGCGTGGCGACGAATACCGCAATGAAGTCTATGTGCTGCCCAAGCACCTCGATGAAAAAGTGGCGCGGCTGCATCTCGACAAACTGGGTGCTTCGCTGACCACGCTGTCCGACGAACAGGCCTCTTATATCGGCGTGACGCCGCAGGGCCCGTTCAAGCCGGAACACTACCGGTATTAAGAGAAATTAACCAAGACACAAGATATTGATGCCGAGCCATTGACTTTTGGCTCGGCATTATTTTTGTCGCGCGTCCTTCTTCACGGCGATTCGCTCACGCGGTACAGTGCTGTGATTCGCGAGGCGGCTGACCTTCCGGGCTGTGGGCCTGGCGAAAGGAAGGGGCGGTCTTGCCAGATCATGCGGCGGAGAAGGAACAAGACATGCCGGGGCTGGACCCGCTAAGCGGCGGATCTATGGGCCCTAAGGGCCGACAGCGCAAAACGGGCATCACACGGGGATCGATGCGGTTTCTGGCGCTGACGACAAGCGTGGCCATGCCGTGCGCGGCGGCCGCGCAAACCACTGCGCAACTCGCTCCCGGACTTTCCGTCGACACGCTTGAGGTCATTCAGCTTGCCGTTTTCGTCGGCATTATGGGGGCGGCTTTTCTCTCGGCCATCTGGCTGATCCGCCAGCGGGCGCGGATCGCCGCCGAGAACCTGGAACTGCGTGCGCGGGTCGCTGAACTCAGCGGTGCGCTCGGCCGCTCCGACGCGCTTCTCAATCTCAAGGACCAACGCGCCGTCGTTTGGGGAGGAAGCGCCGAAAAGCCGGCGATCGTGGGTGATCTTCCACCCGGTTGCGGCGCACCCGACGAACGCTCGGCGTTTCTCGCATTCGGGCGCTGGATGATGCCGCGCTCGGCATCGGCGCTGGACCGGGCCCTTGCCACCTTGCGCGAGGAGAACGAGAATTTCGATCTGACGATCGAAACCCGTTCGGGCACCCTGCTCGAGGCGCAGGGAAGGAAGTCGGCTCAGCATGCGGTGCTGCGATTTGTTTCACTCTCGGGCCTGCGCGAGGAACATGCGCGCCTCAAGCTCGAACAGCAGAACCTTCTGTCGGAACGGACGACCGTCATGGGCCTGCTCGATGCGCTCGATATGCCGTTCTGGTTGCGCAACAAGGCCGGTCAGTTAGCTTGGGTAAACCGCGCGTACACCGGCGCGGTGGATGCACACGGCGCAGACGCGGTGCTGCGCGAGCAGCTCGAATTTCTGCCCATGGCCGCCCGTGAGGAGATCACCAGCCGTCATCGCGAGGCCAACGAAGTCTTCCGGCAGTCGCTTTCGGCCGTGGTTCACGGCGAAAGGCGGGTTTTCTCGATCACGGATCATGCGGGCGCGCACGGTTCAGCCGGCATTGCCAGCGATGTCAGCGAGGTGGAGACCATTCGCCGGGAGTTTGAGAGCACGGTTCAGAGCCATTCCGACACGCTCGACCAGCTTACCACCGCGGTCGCCATTTTCGACGAGAACCAGAAGCTGCGTTTCTTCAACCAGTCATTCCAGAAACTGTGGGATCTCGACACGCCATTCCTGGAAAGCATGCCCGACAACGCTTTGCTGCTCGACCGGTTGCGCAGCGAGGGCACCCTTGCCGAACAACCCGAATGGCGCCGTTGGAAGGAAGGTCTCCTTTCCGCCTATCGCAGCATGAAGCCGCAGGAACATTGGTGGCATCTGCCCGATGGGCGCACGATCCGCGTCATCGCCAACCCGCAGCCCAAGGGCGGGGTGACGTGGGTGTTCGAGAACCTGACGGAAAAGTTCGACCTGGAAAGCCGCTACAATGCGGCCATGCGCGTCCAGGGCGAAACGCTCGACAATCTGACCGAGGGCGTCGCCGTGTTCGGTCCGGATGGGCGCCTGCGTCTCGCCAATCCTGCGTTCCAGCGCATCTGGAACCTGCCGGATGTTCTGATCACGCCCAATGCCCATATCGCAGATATCCGTGCGGTGTGCGATCCCTTGTCCAAGGCCAGCCCGTGGCCCGGTTTCGTGGCATCCGTCACCGGTTTCGACGACGAGCGCCGCAGTCAGCACGGACAGGTCGAACTCACCAACGGATCGGTTTTGAGCCACGCCACCATTCCGCTGCCCAACGGCCAGGTGATGATCACTTTCGTGGACATGACCGACAGCGTGAATGTGGAACGGGCACTGAAGGAAAAGAACGACGCACTGCAGAAGGCCGATAAGCTCAAGAACGATTTCGTTCAGCACGTCTCCTACGAGTTGCGCTCGCCGCTGACCAACATCATCGGCTTCACCGAACTCCTGAACCTGCCGGAGACGGGGTCGCTGAACCGGAGACAGCGCGAGTATGTGGACCATATCGGTTCGTCGTCCTCGGTGCTTCTCACCGTGGTGAACGACATTCTCGATCTGGCGACCGTCGATGCCGGTATCATGGAACTGGAAATCGGCGAAGTGCGGGTCGGCGACATGGTGAAGGCCGCGGCCGGGCTCATATCCGAGCGGCTGCGCGAGCACCAGATCAACCTCGATCTACAGATCGGCCATGCGGCTCTGGTCTTCCATGCGGACGAGAACCGGGTGCGGCAGGTGATGTTCAATCTGCTCTCCAACGCGGCCAATTACGCCCCGGAGCAAAGCACGATCCGCCTGACAGCACGGCAATATGACGACGCGGTCGACTTCAGTGTGCATGACGACGGTCCGGGCATGGCACCCGACGTGTTGGAGACGATCTTCCGGCGTTTCGAACCGCATGTGAATGGCGGTCGCCGTCGCGGTGCGGGCCTCGGCCTCTCCATCGTCAAGAGTTTCGTCGAGCTGCATGGCGGCTCCGTTCACATCGACACGGGCGAAGGGCGTGGTACCACGGTGACCTGCCGTTTCCCCTCCGCGCCGACGCAGGCGCGGGTCGCCGCAGAGTAGCCAAACCGCATGACAGCACGCGTTCTGGAACGCTTCCTGCCGAATGAAGACGCAACGACGCTGTTCGGCGAAGACATTGCCGTGGCGCTGCGCCCAGGCGATGTGCTTGCCCTGAAGGGCGATCTGGGAGCGGGCAAGACGACGCTTGCCCGCTCTATCGTCCGGGCGCTTGCCGGAGACCCGGACATGGACGTTCCAAGCCCCACCTTCACGCTGGTGCAGAGCTACGATGCGCGCATTCCCGTACATCATTTCGATCTCTACCGGCTGGGCGATCCGGAGGAGCTTGAGGAACTCGGCCTGTCCGAAGCGGCGGAAGGCGGTGTCGCTCTCGTGGAGTGGCCGGAGCGCGCTGGCGTTGCACTGCAGGATGCGATCCGGCTCGAACTGCATGACGAGGGCGAAGGCCGATTGGCGGTGATCGGCGGGCCGGAAGACGCCATGCTGCGGTTGGAGCGCAGCTTCGTTATTCGCGATTTTCTGAACAGGGCCGGCGAGCTGCGGGCCCATCGCGCGTTTCTCCTGGGCGACGCCTCGCTTCGTGCCTATGAGACGGTGACGACGCGGCTTGGCGCACGTCGCATCCTCATGAACGCGCCGGAGCGGCGCGACGAGCCGCTCCTCGCCTGCGGGCGGCCCTATAGCCGGGTCGCACATCTTGCGCAGTCGGTTGCCGCATCGGTAGCGATGGCGAATGCGATCCGCGCGCGAGGTTTTTCCGCCTATGAAGTGTATGCGCAGGACCTCGAAACCGGACTGCTGCTCACCGAGCATCTGGGCGAGACGCCCTTTCTGTCGGCGGAAGGCGAGCCGGTGGCCGAGCGCTACGTGGAGGCGGCACGCCTTCTTGCCGCGCTTCATCGCGATGAATGGCCGATGCAAATGCCCGTCGATGCGCATCTCGTTCACGAATTGCCGCCATACGATCGTGAGGCGCTGGGCGTCGAGGTGAGCCTGCTTACCGATTGGTACATGCCGTTCATGGCGGGTCGCCCCGCCAGCGAAGACGAGCGCAGGGGCTATGCCGAGCGTTGGGACCGGCTGTTCGCGCGTCTTGAACAGGTCGAGCAGAACCTGGTGTTGCGCGATTTTCATTCGCCCAATCTGATCTGGCGCGCCGAGCGCGAAGGTTTCGAGCGGCTCGGACTGATCGATCTGCAGGATGCCGTGCGTGGCCCGGCAGCCTATGATGTGGCCTCGCTCGCCCTCGATGCGCGTGTGACGATGCCTGAAGCGCTGGAGCAGGCTGTGGTGGAAGCCTATTGCGCCGCACGCGCCGAACAGGGACGGTTCGACCGCGAGGCATTCGACGAGGCCTATGCGATCTGTGCGACGCAGCGCAACTCCAAGCTGCTCGGTACTTTCGTCCGGCTGGAACAACGCGACCATAAACCTTTTTACATTAAGCATTTGCCGCGCATCCGCGCTTATCTGCGCCGCGCCATGCGCCACCCGGCGCTGGATGAGCTGCGCCACTTCTACGAAGAAGCGGGCTTTCTGGGCGGAGACAAGGAATGAGCGCGGTGATGCCCGATAAAGCCATGGTGCTGGCTGCCGGGCTCGGCAAACGCATGCGGCCCATAACAGACACGCTGCCGAAGCCGTTGGTCGAGGTCGCAGGCCGTTCGCTGATCGACCGCGCACTGGATGTGCTGGAGCGCGCTCAAGTCGGTACGGCCGTCGTCAACGTTCATTATCTTGCAGACCAGATGGAGGCACATCTGGCTGGCCGCACCACGCCACGGATCGTTATTTCCGACGAGCGCGACCGGCTGATGGATTCGGCCGGCGGCATCATACGCGCGCTGCCGCATCTGGGCGAGGCACCGTTCTTCATTCTCAACGCCGACACGTTCTGGCTCGACGGGACGACCTCCAATCTCGAACGGCTGGCCCTTGCCTGGGACGACGCGACCATGGATATTCTCCTCATGGTTGCGGATACCGAACAGGCGACGGGCCATTCCGGCTCGACCGATTACAGGATGGAAGCGGATGGGCGTCTTACGCGTGACCGGGGTGTGGCGGGCGGCGTCATCTATGCCGGCGCAATCGTACTTGATCCGCGTATCTTCGCAGGCGCGGATGCAGAACCGAAATCGCTCAACGCCTATTTCGATGCCGCGGAGGCCGAAGGCCGGCTGTTCGGCATGAAGATGGACGGGGCATGGGTCACCGTCGGCACCCCCGACGCGATCGCGCCCGCCGAGGCGGTGGTGGCGGCGCACGGTGAGAAAAGCGATGCCGGCTAAAGAAGGGCCGCGCGTCTACTCGATACCGCCCGGCGTCGATTTTCTGAGGACGCTTGCCGAAACGCTGCTCGACGGGCGGCTCGTTCCCGGTTTCCGCCATGATGGCGATCCGCTGGCGCTGGCCGATGTCACCATCTATCTGCCGACCCGCCGTGCCGCCCGCGCGCTGCGCGATGTGCTGCTTGAAAAGCTGAGCGGACAATCGGCGATCCTGCCCGTCATCCGCCCCCTCGGCGAGTTCGATGAGGAAGCGGCACTCTTCGACACTGAAGGAGCCTCGGCACTCGATCTGGCACCGCCTGTCCAAGCTCTCGATCGTATCCTGCTTCTGGCGCCGCTCGTGCAGGCGTGGAAGTCGCGTTTGCCTGGCCATGTGGCCGCGCTCTTCGAGGAGGGCGTGGTGGTGCCGGCCTCCGCTTCCGATTCCATCTGGCTGGCGCGGGATCTGGCCGCGCTGATGGACGAGATCGAAACCGAGGAAGCGGACTGGACGAACCTTGCGAGCCTCGCGCCCGACGCGTTGGCGCACTGGTGGCAGGTGACGCTCGAGTTTTTGCAAATCGTCACGGCGCACTGGCCGAGCCTGCTTGACGCGCTGGACCGCTCAAACCCTGCCGCGCACCGCAACGCCATGCTGGCGGCCGAGGCGGCGCGTCTTAAGGTGCGTGCGCAAAAAGGCCCGGTTGTTGCGGCCGGTTCCACCGGCTCCATTCCAGCCACGGCGCGGCTTCTTGCGACGATTGCCGATCTGGAAAACGGCGCCGTGGTGTTGCCCGGTCTCGATACACGGCTCGATGCGCGCGCATGGGAGGCGGTCGGCGATGCGGCCGAACCATCCGCTTTCGGTCATCCGCAGACGGGGCTGAAGACACTGCTCGCGGCCATGGGTATCTCGCGCGCGGATGTGGTCGAACTCGGCGCTCCCGCTCCAGCGCTTGCTTTGCGGCGCAATCTGATCAGCGAAACGCTGCGCCCGGCCGAAACCACCGATGCTTGGCTCGAAAACCGGGGATTTGCGGAAAATGCGACGGACGGCGGCGCACTTGCCGGCGTAACGCTGGTTGAGACCGCCAATGAGCGCGAGGAAGCGCTGTCGATTGCCGTCGCGTTGCGCCTGGCGTTGACCGGGGAGAAAACGACGGCCGCGCTGGTAACGCCGGATCGCGGGCTGGCGCGGCGGGTGGCGGTGGAGTTGCGGCGTTTCGGAATCGAGGCGGACGATTCCGGCGGCACGCCGCTTGCCGACAGCCCCCCGGCAACGCTGGCGCGACTTGTGCTGGAGACGATCTTCCGTCCGGGCGAACCCGTTGCCATGGTGGCGTTGCTCAAGCACCCGCTCGTGCGGCTGGGACTCAAACGTGCAACCGTAAGACGCTCGGCCGAAACCATAGAGTTGGTGGCGCTGCGCGGCGGCACGGGTCGTCCCGACATCGCGACACTCGACGCGCTGTTCGAGACACGCTGGGCGGCGATTGAACGTGACACGCGCAAGCCGTTCTGGTTCGCGCGTGTCAACGATGCCGCGCTCGCAGAGGCTCGTGCCGTGTTGGAGGCGTTGTGCGCAGCTCTCGCGCCACTTGCCAATTTGCGTGGCGCGCGGGGTGTGGGCGTGTCCGAGATGGCGCGCTGCACGGTGGAGGTATTGGAGGCCTTCGGTCGCTCCGAGGATGGCAGCCTCACCAACTACTATGACGGCGAGCGCGGTCAGGCCATGGCCGCCTTCCTGCGCGGCCTGGTCGGTTCGGAAACGGCACTGCCCTTCGATGCCGGCGAATGGCCGGCGGTCTTCGCCGCGCTGATCGCCACCGAAGTGGTTAAGCCTTCAATGGGCGCCGACAAAAGGGTGTCGATCTGGGGCACGCTGGAGGCGCGGCTTCTCAACGTCGACACGTTGGTTCTGGGGGGCATGAACGAGGGCACCTGGCCCGCCATCCCCTCCTCCGACCGGTTCATGTCTCGGCTCATGAAGGCCGAGCTTTCGCTGGAGCCGCCGGAGCGCCGCATCGGCCAGGCGGCGCATGATTTCATGATGGCGATGGGCACGCAAAATGTGGTGCTGACCCGCGCGGCACGTGCCGGCGACGCACCTGCCGTCGCGTCGCGCTGGCTTCAGCGCATCACGGCATTTGCCGGCAAAGAAGCGACCGAGACGATGCGGGTGCGCGGCCGCGCGTTGATCGGCTGGGCGCGCCTTCTGGATGAAAGACCGGATGAGGATTTCGCGCCCCGACCGGAGCCCGCGCCTCCCGTCGATGCCCGTCCGACACGCTTCTCGATCACCGAGATCGAGACGCTGCGGCGCGATCCCTATGCGGTCTATGCCAGGCGCATTCTGGAACTGGTCGCGCTCGACCCGCTGATCCGCGATCCCGGCGCTGCCGAGCGCGGCAATCTCTTCCACGACATTCTGGAGCATTTCGTAAAGGACGTGGACGATCCGGGCCTGCCGGATGCTCCCGACCGGCTGCTTGCCATCGGGCGGCGGCTTTTTGCCGAAGCGGGTTTG
This sequence comes from uncultured Nitratireductor sp., assembly GCF_913053745.1. Taxonomy (GTDB): domain Bacteria; phylum Pseudomonadota; class Alphaproteobacteria; order Rhizobiales; family Rhizobiaceae; genus Nitratireductor. Next base: position 2,535 of record NZ_CAJXGF010000081.1, on the reverse strand, counting down.
CCGCAGGATGTCGCGGCCGTCTGGTGGCCGCGTTTCGAGCGCACGGCAGAGGCCGTGATCGAGTGGGAGCGGGGGCGCGCGAAAGGCATCGCCAGACGCCATGCCGAAATTCGCGCCTCGGCCATCGAAGTGGCGAGGCTCGGTCTCACCCTTTCAGGCCGCGCCGACCGCATAGATATTCGCGGCGATGGCAGCGCCGAGATTCTCGATTACAAGACGGGCGCGACGCCCTCGCGCCGTCAGGCGCACACGCTCCTGTCGCCGCAGCTTGCGCTGGAGGCGGCACTTCTCCAACGCGGCGCGTTTGCCGACGTGGGTCCCGCCGAACCTGCCGAACTCGCTTATGTGCGGCTCAAGGCGAATGGCGAGGTTTTTCCCGAATCCATCCTCAAGATGAAGGATAGTGACAAGACCGCGCCTGGCATGGCCGAGGAAGCGTGGGAGCGGTTGGCGCAGCTTCTCGCGCATTACCACAAGGCCGAGACCGGCTATCGTTCGCGCGTCCTGCCGTTCCGCGAGGGCGATGTGGATGGCGATTACGACCATCTGGCGCGCGTGCTGGAATGGTCGGCCGGCGGCGATGCGGGCGAAGGCGGAGAGGGCGAATGAAGAAACTCCCCTTCATCCCCGAAGACACGATCAGGGCGCAGGCCCTTGCCGCCGATCCGGCAAACTCCGCCTGGGTGTCGGCCAATGCCGGATCGGGCAAGACCCATGTGCTCGCCCAGCGCGTGATCCGTCTTCTGCTTCAGGGCGCCGATCCGTCGAAGATTCTCTGCCTGACCTACACCCGTGCCGCCGCCGCCAACATGGCCAACCGCGTGTTCCGCGATCTCGCGGACTGGAGCCTCCTGCCCGACGACGCGCTGTCCGGGGTTATCGCGGAAATGGAGGGCAAGGCGCCAGGCCGTGAAAAGCTCGCGCGGGCGCGGCGGCTTTTCGCCCGCGCGCTGGAAACGCCGGGCGGCCTGAAAATCCAGACCATCCACGCCTTCTGCGAGGCGATCCTGCACCAGTTCCCGCTGGAAGCGAACATCGCCGGTCATTTCGAGCTTCTGGATTCGCAGATGGAGGAGGCGCTGTTGGCCGAGGCACGGCGCGATCTCCTGTCGGGTGCCGCCGGCGGAGATGGCGTTCTGGCCGATGCCTTCGCTGAAGTGCTGGAGCGCGGTGGCGAAAGCGGCTTGCAGGATCTCCTGTCGGAAATCGTTTCCCGCCGCGACGGGCTGCGCGCCTTCATCGACGAGATCGGCAACGATCCGGAGCCTTACAGCGCACTGTTCGAGGAGTTCGATTTCGCGCCCGGCGACAGTGCCGAAACGATTGCCGCCTCCATCTGGCCGCTTCCCGGTTTCGATGCCGGCGCGTTTCGCGCGCTTGTGGCCGAGGCGGAAGCCGTGGACGCGAAAACGGTTTTGAAAAGCATCGTGCCCGACGCCACGCTCGCCTTCGAGGAGCGCGACCCGCTGCGCCGGCTGGAGCATCTGCGAAAGGGGTTTCTCAAGGCCGATGGCGGCATCTATGGCGAGAGCACGTTCAAGAAGGCGCTGCGCACCGCCCTGCCCGACATCGTGGAACGTTATGGCGAAGCGGCGGAAGCGATCCGCAGTGCGGTCGACCGCGTGGCCCTGTTCCGCATGCTGGAAGCCACGCGTTCGGCACTGGTCATCGCCGATGGCATGATCGCCCGCTACGAGCGGCTGAAGCGCGCGCGCGGCTTTCTCGATTTCAACGATCTCATCATGCGCACGATCCGGCTTCTGGCCCGCGCCGATGCCGGGCCATGGGTGCAGTACAAGCTCGACAAGGGCATCGACCATGTGCTGATCGACGAGGCGCAGGACACGAGCCCCGAGCAATGGCAGATCGTGCGGTTGCTCGCCGAAGACTTCTTCGCCGGCGAAAGTGCACGCGAGGGTCTCCTGCGCACCATCTTCGCGGTGGGCGACGAGAAACAGTCGATCTACTCGTTTCAGGGTGCGGAGCCGGCTGCCTTCGGCGAAAGCGGGCGCGCGTTCGAGAAGAAGGTGCGCGAGGTCGAGCGCCGTTTCGAGCGCTTGCGCCTGCGTTATTCGTTCCGCTCCACCGAGGATGTTCTGAAAGCGGCCGATCTGGTGTTTTCGAAGGCGGATGTGGCGCAGGGGCTGACCCACGATCCAGAGCCCATCGAGCATCTGGCGGTTCGCGCGGGCCAGCCCGGCTATGTGGAGGTCTGGTCGCCCATCGCGCCGGAGGTGGTGGAAGAGCCCGACGACTGGACCGAAGCCGTCGACCATGCTTCGGCCCCGGCCGTGCGGCTCGCCGAGACGATTGCCCAGACCGTCGAGGACTGGATCCGAAACGGCGAGACCATCGAAGGCACGGGCAAACGTCTGACGGCGGGTGACGTGCTGGTTTTGGTGCGCAAGCGCGATCGTTTCGTGCATGCCCTCTCGCGCAGCCTGAAAAACCGCCACATCGATGTGGCCGGTGCCGACCGTCTGCGCCTTACCTCGCATATCGCCGTGCAGGACTTGATCGCGCTTGGCCGTTTCC
>NZ_CAJXGF010000080.1 GCF_913053745.1 uncultured Nitratireductor sp. | reverse complement strand
AAGAGCCTGACTCGCTTGCCGTCATGGGGCTTTTGCCGCCAAAGCTGCGCGCTTCCCTTGCGGGAGAGCTGGACTTCGATGGGCAGCGGATCAACCTGACGGATCAGGACGCGTTGGCGAAATTGCGCGGACGGCGCATTGGAATGATCTTCCAGGAACCGATGTCGAGCCTCAACCCTGCGCACAGGATAGGCGATCAGATCGCCGAGGGATGGCGCAGGCACAACAAGGGGGATGGCCGCGCGGAGGCGTTGGAGATGTTGCGCCGTGTCGGCATCCCGGCGGCCGAACGCAGAATGCGGGACTATCCGCATCAGATGTCGGGCGGCATGCGGCAACGCGTGATGATCGCGATGGCGCTGATCAACAACCCCGATCTTCTGATCGCGGACGAGCCGACCACGGCGCTGGATGTCACCATTCAGGCACAGATTCTCGAACTGATCGCGGAACTGCAATCGGGCGGGCAGATGGGCACGATCCTGATCACGCACGATCTGGGCGTGGTGGCCGAGACGGCGACGACGGTTGCGGTGATGTATGCGGGCCGCGTTGTCGAATACGGCCCTGCAGATGCCATTTTCTCCGACCCCCAGCACCCTTACACGATCGGGCTTATGTCTTCGATTCCGGCTCTGCGCGGTCCGCGCAGCAGGTTGGCGACGGTTCCCGGTATCGTGCCTTCGATCGAAACCATGCCGAAAGGCTGCCGCTTCGCCACGCGTTGCCCGTTTGCAAAGCGGAACTGTGTTGAAACACCGGAGTTGGCGGAGATCTCTCCGGCGCACTTCGTCGCCTGCCATTTCGCACCGCTGGAAAGCACATTGCGGAGCGTCGCATGAACCAGGTGATTGTCGAGGTGAAGGGGCTGGCCAAACGCTTCCCGATCGGCGGTGGCATCCTGACGGCGCCGAAATTGTTGCACGCGGTGGACGGGGTCGATTTGACCGTTCATCAAGGTGAGACGTTCGCAATCGTGGGAGAATCCGGCTGCGGGAAGTCGACCTTGGCCCGTCTTTTGGTGCGGTTGCTCGAACCGACAGAGGGCAGCATCGACATTGCGGGCCACGATATGGCGTCGGTCTCGCAGCGGGATTTGCGCGACCTGCGGCGTGATGTGCAGTTTATTTTCCAGGATCCGTTTTCATCCTTGAATCCCCGCCTGTCCGTCGCCCGGCTGGTGGGCGAACCGCTCGAGGCCCACCGTCCCGAACTCACCGCCGCCGAGCGGCGTGCAGAAGTGGCGCGTTTGCTGTCCCAGGTGGGATTGCGGCCTGAACACATGGACCGTTATCCGCACGAGTTCAGTGGCGGGCAAAGGCAGCGGATCGGAATTGCGCGTGCGCTGGCATCTGGGCCGAAAGTCCTGATTGGAGACGAGCCCGTCAGTGCGTTGGACGTCAGCGTGCAGGCACAGGTCGTCAATCTGCTGTCGGATTTGCGCGACCGGCTTGGTCTCACACTTATTGTCATCGCACACGATCTCGCCGTCATTCGACAAATGAGCGACCGACTTGCGGTCATGTATCTGGGACGAATTGTGGAGACGGGGTCCACCGACGCGATCTTCAATGCACCCCATCACCCTTATACTCGCGCGCTGTTGTCGGCGATCCCGGGCCCTGAGGGAGGATCGGGCGCGGCCGGCCTGGAGGGCGAAACGCCAAGCCCGCTGGCTCCGCCTTCGGGTTGTCATTTTCGCACACGTTGCCCCTTTGTCGAACCCCGATGCGCCGAAGTGCGGCCCGTGCTGGAGCGCACGCAGGCCGGGACTGAAGTTGCCTGTATCCGTTGGAGCGAGATTGCCCGCGCCGACGATTACGCCCCGCCGCCAGCGATACGCAGCGCCGGAGCCAATGAACGCTTTCGTTTGTACCGCGAGGCGTTGGAAGAAGCTGAAAAAGCAAAAGAAACGCAACAGGAGAATGCAAAATGAACATCCGCAAAGCGATGTTGCTTGCTGCCGTTATGGGAACGACGGTGGTGGGCGCGCAGGCGCAGACTTTGCGCATCGGTCTGGAGAGCGACCCCGATGCGCTGGATCCCGACAAAAGCCGCACCTTTGTCGGCCGTATTGTTTTTACCGCTCTTTGCGACAAACTGATCGACGTCACGCCCAAGCTGGAACTGGTTCCGCAACTGGCGACCGAATGGACGGTCAGTGAGGATGGCAAGACGATCGATATGACTCTGCGCGAGGGCGTGGTCTTCCATGATGGGACCCCCTTTGACGGCGAGGCTGTAAAAGCCAATATTGAACGCTCGCAAACGCTGGAGGACAGCGTGCGCAAATCCGAGGTCAGCTCGATCGAGTCGGTCGAGGTGGTCGATGCAACCCATATCAAACTGCATTTATCTGCTCCGGATGCGCCTTTGCTCGCACAGCTCGCCGACCGGTCCGGCATGATGCTCTCGCCTGCCAGCTTCGAGGGGGATGTCGCGGCCGGCCCGGTCTGCTCCGGTCCGTTCATGTTCAAGAACCGCGTCGCGCAGGACAAAATCGAGCTGGAAAAATTCGCCGACTACTGGAATGCCGACGCAATCTCGCTGGACGCGGTGTCCTATCTGCCGATCCCGGATTCGACGGTGCGTCTGGCAAATCTTCAATCGGGCGATCTGGATCTGATCAACCGGCTCGCCGCGACCGATGTGGAGACCGTCAAGGGCAGCGATCAGTTGAGTTACGGTCGTGCAGACGGGCTCGGCTACCAGGGCATCACCTTCAACACCACCAATGGCGACAGGGCCGACAATCCGTTCGGGCAGGACGCTCGGTTGCGTGAGGCCCTCTCATTGGCCATCGACCGCAACGCGATCAATCAGGTCGTGTTCTCGGGTCTCAATGCCCCGGCCAGCCAGTTCGTATCCGCTGCCAGTCCGTTCTTCGATCCCGCTTACCCGGTGCCGGAACGCGACATCGAGAAAGCCAAGGCGCTTATAGCCGAGGCCGGTTATGAAGATGGATTGACCCTTGAGATTCAGGCGCCGAACCGGCCAGAGAACCAGCAGGTCGTCCAGATGATTCAGGCCATGGCGGCCGAGGCGGGCATCCAGATCACCATCGCCGCCAAGGAATTCGCCACCATGTTGTCGGATCAGGCAGCGGGTGATTTCGAAGCCAGTCAGGTCGGGTGGTCGGGCCGTATCGATCCGGATGGGAACATCTACGGTTTTGTCACCACCGGCGGCGGCTTCAACGACGGCAAATATTCCAACGAGAAAGTGGATGAAATTCTCGCCGAAGCCCGCTCCGTGAGCGACGTGGACAAGCGCAAGGCATTGTATCACCAGGCAAATGAAATCCTGATGGCCGACAAGCCGCTGTTCTATATCTACAACGAAGCGTGGCTTTACGGTGTGTCCAACAAGGTTGAAGGCTTTACCCCCAGCCCGGATGGAATGATCCGCCTGGAGGGGGTGTCCTTGTCCCAGTGACATGATGGCCCGGCCGGCTCCAGCGCCGGCCGGGCCGTTTAGAGAAAAGGCCTCAGGATATGTTGTCCTATCTTGCCCGCCGCGTGCTGATTGCCATTCCGACGCTGATACTGATTTCGATCTTCGTCTTCGCCCTGCAGAAGATGTTGCCCGGCGATCCGGTGTTGGCGTTGGCCGGCGAAGATCGCGATCCCGAAACGCTGGAACGCTTGCGTGAATTGTATCATCTGAACGATCCGATCTGGATGCAGTACCTGATGTGGGTCGGCGACGCGGTCCGAGGTGATCTGGGACAATCGATCCGAACCGGCCTGCCCGTGACGGAGATGGTCTTGTCGAAACTGCCGGTGACGATCCAATTGGCGGTGATGTCGATGGTTTTTGCTGCGGTGATCGGTATTCCGGCGGGCATCGTTTCGGCCATACGCAAGGGAACGGTGACCGATTATGTGGCCAATGTGGTCGCGTTATCGGGTTTGTCGATCCCGAATTTCTGGCTGGGGATCATGTTGATCCTGCTTGTCTCGGTCAAATGGCGACTTTTGCCAGCATCGGGATATGTTCCGCTGACCGAGGATCCGCTGCAATCGATCCGCACAATGCTGATGCCGGCGTTCGTTCTTGGCACCGCGCTGGCGGCCTCGCTGATGCGGCATACGCGCTCGGCCATGCTTGGGGTGTTGCGCCAGGATTATGTGCGCACCGCGCGTGCGAAAGGCTTGGCCGAACGCACCGTGATCATGCATCACGCCTTTCGCAATGCCTTGACGCCGGTCGTCACGCTGGCCGCGTTGCTGTTTGGTGAACTGATCGCCGGAGCTGTTCTGACCGAACAGATCTTTACCATTCCGGGGTTCGGAAAAATGGTTGTCGACGCGGTGTTCAATCGGGATTACGCGGTCGTTCAGGGGGTGGTTTTGGTGACGGCGCTTGGCTTCATCCTGATGAACCTGATTGCCGATGCCGCCTATGTGCTCCTGAATCCGCGTTTGAGGGTCGGCTGATGACACAAACCGTTGCCGACCCCGTTCTGGCTCGCCGTCCGCAAAGCAGGGTCTGGCGCAAATTGCGGAACCATCGCAGCGCGACATTCGGCGCTGCACTGGTGCTCGTTTTCATAGTGCTGGCTCTGGCCGCACCTTATCTGCCCATTTCCGATCCTGCCGCGGCCGACTGGTCGGCCATACGGCAGCCGCCTTCGACGGCCCATTGGCTGGGCACGGACGAACTGGGCCGCGATCAGCTTTCGCGGATGATATGGGGCGCGCGCGCCTCGTTGATGGCCGGTGTGGTTTCGGTTGCGATCGCTATCGCCATTGGCGTGCCTTTCGGCATTCTCGCAGGCTATTTCGGTGGATGGGTCGACGCTGTGATTTCACGCTGCACCGAGGCGTTGCTGGCGATTCCGTTCCTGATCCTTGCCATCGCCCTGGCGGCCTTCCTGGGGCCGTCTCTGACCAACGCGATGATCGCCATCGGCATTGCCGCAACCCCCGTCTTCATTCGTTTGACACGTGGGCAGGCAATCAGCGTTGCCGCCGAGGATTATGTGGAAAGTGCCCATGCGATCGGCCTTTCCACCCCGGTCATCCTGCGCCGCTATATCTTTCCGAATGTCCTGCCTCCTGTTCTGGTGCAGGCGACCTTGACCATTGCAAGTGCAATCATTGCCGAGGCTTCGCTCTCCTTTCTTGGGCTCGGCCAGCAGCCGCCAGCGCCGAGTTGGGGAGCAATGTTGAACGTGGCCAAGGGCTTTATGACTCAGGCCCCGTGGATGGCCATGTGGCCGGGCATCGCGATTTTCCTCGTGGTGCTGGGATTCAACCTTCTGGGCGATGGGCTGCGCGATGCGCTCGACCCACGCGAAGAATGACCGACAGGGACAGATATGAACGACTTTACCACGCGCCCCGACATCCGCGGCACTTTCGGAACCGTTGCCTCTACCCACTGGATCGCTTCCAGCACGGGAATGGGCATTCTGGAAAAAGGAGGCAATGCCTTTGACGCTGCGGTCGCAACCGCGCTCGTCTTGCAGGTCGTCGAGCCGCATCTCAACGGCCCGGCAGGCGATCTGCCGGCCATCATCCATCTGTCCGGGACGGATGAAACCCGCGTTCTGTGCGCACAGGGCGTTGCCCCAGGCGGGGCCACCATGGAGCATTATCGTGGTCAGTTCGGCAATGGATTGATTCCCGGATCGGGCTTGCTCGCGACGGTCGTTCCCGGTGCCTTCGACGGCTGGATGCTGATGCTGCGCGACCACGGCAGCATGGAACCGGCCGATGTCATGGCGCCTGCCATCGCCTATGCGCGCGACGGCCACCCCGTTCTGCCGCGTGTGGCCAACACGATTGCCGGATTGGCCGATTTCTTTCGCAGCGAATGGCCGAGCAGCGCGGCAACGTGGCTTCCGGGCGATGCCGCGCCGCAGCCATGGGCGCTGTTCCGCAACCCGGATCTCGCGGCAACCTATCAGCGGCTTGCCGACGCGGCGCGCGGCGATACGCGCGAAGCCCGCATCGATGCCGCGCGCAAGGCCTGGTCGCAGGGTTTCGTCGCCGATGCGATCTGCGATTTTCTGGCAGAGGCTTCGGTCATGGATGTGTCGGGGGAGGCCCATTCCGGAGTCTTGTCGCGCCAGGACTTGGCTGACTGGCAGGCGCGTTGGGAGGAGTCGGTTTCGGTCGACTATCATGGCTGGCAAGTGCACAAGACCGCGCCATGGTCGCAGGGACCTGTACTGCTGCAGGCGCTGAGAATTCTCGAACATTTCGACGTGGCGGCGATGGATCCCATGGGGGCGGATTTCGTTCACACGGTGACCGAGGCGATGAAGCTGGCCTATGCTGATCGCGAGGCTTATTACGGCGATCCCGACCATTTCGACATTCCGCTCGAAACCTTGCTTTCGCGCGACTATGCCGCCGAACGCGCCCGGCTGATCTCGGACGAGGCCAGCCTGGAACAACGCCCGGGCCGCATTCCCGGATTGGAACGTCTGGCAGAGGATGCCGTCGCGCGCGCCGCGGCCGACTTCAATGCCGCACGCGGCGCCAGCGCTGGGGAACCGACCATGTCGCATTTAACCGAACGCCGGGGCGACACGGTGCATCTCGACGTCATCGATCGCTGGGGCAACATGGTCAGCGCGACCCCTTCGGGCGGTTGGCTGCAATCCAATCCGGTCGTTCCCGGCTTGGGTTTTCCCTTGAACAGCCGCGCTCAGATGTTCTGGCTTCGCAACGGACTGCCGACCTCCTTGCGGCCCGGATCACGCCCGCGCACCACCCTGACCCCGTCGATGGCAGACAAGGATGGGATCCGACTGGCCTTCGGAACGCCGGGCGGTGATCAACAGGACCAATGGCAGCTCATCTGGTTTTTGCGTTATGTCCACCACGGTTTGTCTATGCAGCAGGGAATGGATGCACCGCTTTTCCACACGACCCATTTCCAGAGCAGCTTCTATCCGCGTGAAGCGAAACCGGGAGAATTGATGGTCGAGCCCAATCTCGGCGATAAGACGATCGCCGAGTTGCGCGCGCGTGGGCATAAGATTGTCGTTTCTGAACCTTGGAGCATCGGTCGGCTGACTGCTGCGCGGCGCGATCCGGATGGAATGATGACGGCCGCCGCGACTCCCCGCCTGATGCAAGCCTATGCCGTGGGGCGCTGAATGTCGTTCCTGCATTTTCACGCCACGTTGTTCATGGTTCGCGACTGCGAATTCGCGGCGAGCCCGCCGGACAGCGCCACGAACCCCGCCATGCAAGGCGATAGCAAAGGACTGACCCATGGACGGGATTTCGACCACTGCGCTGATTGAACTTGCGGCTGTCGCGGTCGGTGCCGGTATCGGTGGGGGCATACTTGCCGGGCTTCTGGGCGTTGGCGGCGGGATCGTCATCGTCCCGGCGCTCTATTTCGCGCTGACGCTGACCGGCATGGATCCTGAACTGACCATGAAGGTTGCCGTCGGGACGTCGCTCGCGACCATCGTTTTCACGTCCCTGTCGTCGGGCTGGGGCCACTATCGCAGGGAGGCCATCGATACCGGGTTGATCAGGCTGTGGGCACCGTCGCTCCTCGTCGGAGTGGTCCTGGGCAGTCTTGCGGGGGGGCATGTATCGGGCAATGTGCTGATTGCGGTTTTTGCAACCGTGGCGTTGGCCGTGTCGGCCGATATGATTTTGCGCAAAGGCCGCGCCGATCCGGAGCCGAGAGACTTTTCGAAACCCGTGTGGGCAGCCTTCGGTGTCTTCGCCGGCGGGATCAGCGCGATGATGGGAATCGGCGGTGGCACGATCGGCGTGCCCCTTTTGAACTTCCTGGGTTACGATATTCGACGCGCGGTCGGCACATCGGCCGCAATCGGATTCATCATCGGTCTTCCCGGCGCGATCATTTATGCGTTGAGCGGTTTGGGCAACGACGGGCTGCCGCCATTCTCGCTCGGTTACGTCAATCTGCTTGCGGCCATCGTCATCATCCCCCTGACGATGACGTTTTCGCAACTCGGTGTGAAATTGGCGCATGCGATTCCCCGCCGGGCGTTGCGCCTTGCCTTTGGCGCCTTTCTGCTGATTACATCGATGCGTATGTTCATCGATCTGATCGCGAGCTAGCATGGATCAACCCTCTGACGATCTTCCTGCAATCATCGCGGCCTTGACGCCCGTTCTGACGGCGGCTGCGCGAGAGGGGGGGCGCTTGCCAGCGGAAAGAACGCTGAGCGAAATGCTAGGCGTGCCGCGTCGTCGTTTGCGGCTGGCTCTCGATGAATTGCAAAGGCGCGGCACCGTATTCCGGCGCCGCGGGCAGGGGACTTTCGTCACGCCTCCACCGCCGCCGGACAAGGGCCGTCATCGCTTGTTGGCGGGAAAGCTCACCCTCGGCCAATTGATGGATGTGCGTCATCAGATCGAACCGCGCCTCGCCGAGCTGGCGGCCATTCACAGCGACGATGCCGATATCGCGCAGCTTGAAGTTTTGATGCGAAGATCCCGCGATGCGCGGACCCCGCAGGAATACGATTTGGCGGATGAAGTCTTTCACTATCGCATCGCCGAGTTAGCCGGGAATGCTCTGTTTCTGGAGTTCTACGCCATGATCCGCGAAATGCGACGCGAAGCCGGCTGGCGCGATCGGCGGGCCGAAACAAACAAGCCGGCCGTGATGCGCGCTTTGGGCGAACAGCATCAGCGCATTTTCGATGCGATCGCGACGCGGGACGTGGCCGGGGCCGCTACGGCGCAGCGCATTCACATGGAATTCGTGGCCGCGGCGATCCAGTCTGGCTGATCGGAAACCCGAATACCAAAGCGCAAGCGGCCGGCTGATGACATCCTTATGGATTGTCGATATGCGGCCTGCCGAACTCATAGGTTCTCGGTTCATGGGGGCAGAGAGAGTTTTGGACTGGCTTTCCGTTGGAACAAGGACTGTACGAGACGCGCCAATGGGCTCCGGCTTTGCGGCTCCGAGTTTCCGATCCATTGAAATCGTTCGACCCCGATGCGGAAGGCGCTGCGTTCTCATGCAGCAAGAAGCGGGCGTTCGGCCGGGCGATGATCGAATGGTCAATCCGCTGTGATGGCGTCGAGTGCCTGGCGTTGCTTGTGCATTTCCAGAAAGACGCGATAATCGCGATCGAAGCGCCGGCGGGCGATGGGGTCGGGCTTTCGTGTCGTGCCTTCCTGGGCCATGTTGACACAGGCTTCGGCCAGGCTCGGATACAGTCCGGCAGCCATGGCGGCCACCATCCCGGTTCCCAGAAGCATCGCGTCCTCCGCCCCGGGCTCGACGACGGTGCACCCGGCTGCATCCGCGTAAAGCTCCATCAGAAGCGGGTTTTTTATATGCCCGCCGGTCACGTGCAGCGTGTCGATCCCGTAACCCCGGTCGTTGAGCGTGTCGAGTATGTGGCGAATGCCGAAAGCGATGGCGACGGCGGTGCGCCAGTAAAGGCGGCAAAGGCTGTCGAACGAAGCGTCGAGTGTCAGCCCCGATATAACGCCGACCGCGTGGGGATCGGCCAGCGGCGACCGATTGCCGTGGAAATCGGGCAGGACGTGCAAACGCGCGCCGAGCTCATATCCTTCAGCCGCGCGCAATTCCATGACACGGTCGCAGATGCGCCGGTGCATTTGCGCATTCGGCTCACCGCCGGCTGCGTGCCAGCGAATAATGTGATCGAGAAGAGCTCCCGATACGGACTGGCCGCCTTCACCCAGCCAGCAATCGGGCAGCGCCGCACCAAGATATGGCCCCCAGACACCCGGCACGGGACGGGCCTCGCGCGAAAAGGCCATCACGCAACTGGACGTGCCGGCGATCAGGGCCATGTGCCTGTCGATGCTGTCGACATCACCGGCAAAACCGCCGAGCACACCGAGCGCGCCGCCATGCGCGTCGATGAGTCCGGCCCCAACACGACAACGCTCCGTCAGGCCGAGCGCGTTGGCTGCTTCCGAAGTAAGGGGCCCGAGATCCGTGCCGATCGGGCTTGCGCGCTCGGGCAGTTGCCCACGTTCGATCATGTCGGCTAAGCCGACGGTTTCGAAGAAATCGTGCTGCCAGCCAGGCGTCTCATGCGCCAAATAGGTCCATTTGCAGGTGAGCGTGCATTGCGAGCGGGCAAGACTGCTCGACGCTTTCCAGGTCAGAAAATCGGCGAGATCGAAGAAATGGCAAGCAGCGTTCCAGCGCTCGGGCAGATTACGCTTTAGCCACATCAGTTTCGGTGTCTGCATCTCCGGCGACATCACCCCGCCGATGTAGTCGAGCACGCGGTGCCCGGTGGCGGTGCAGGCGTCCGCCTCTGCCAGAGCGCGATGATCCAGCCAGACGATCGTGTCCCAGCGTGGCTCTTCGTCCGGCGAAACGCTGACCTGTTCGCCATCTCGACCACGCACGACCAGGGAGCAGGTGGCGTCGAAACTGATCCCGGCGATCTGTTCGGGGGCGGCGTCGGCGCGCTCCAGGGCAGTTCGCACCGAGGTGCATGCCGCGTTCCAGATATCTTCCGAATCCTGTTCGGCAAAATCCGCTGCCGGCTGGTTCATCTTGATCGGGTTCTCGGCCCGACCCAACAGTTTCCCCTCTCGGTCAAGTACACCGGCGCGGGCGCTGCCTGTGCCTATGTCCACCGCCACCACAAGATCGCGCATCAAATCTCTCTTTGGAGCGCTGTGCGTCCGTTCGGACTTGCAAAGGACGCTCCTATCTATCTGCGTTTCGTATTTCCACCAACGTCAGGTGTTTCCATCCGACTGAAAAATGCCTGCTTTCTCCAGCTGGACAAGAAGGTCCGGCAGTTGCTGCATCCTGTCAAAAATCACGTCGGGCTCCAAGCGGTTCAGAACATCGCGATGTGCCTGCGAATCCGCATGGGATGCTCCGGCAAAGCATAGAACACGCATGCCCGCGCGGTGTGCGGCTTCGATACCGGCGGGGCTGTCCTCCACAACAACGCACCGTGCCGGCTCGATGCCCATCGAGTGGGCCGCCAATAGAAAGAGATCGGGTGCTGGCTTGCCGTTCGCGACCATCGTCGCGCTGAAGATATGCGGTTCGAAACGGTCGAGAAGCCCTGTCACGCCAAGCGACAATCGAATGCGTTCGGGCTGGCTGGAGGAGGCGACACAACGGGATATCGACAATTCGTCGAGCGCTTCCCGAACGCCCGCCACCGCCTGCAATTCGGCGCGAAAGGCCGTATAGAGATTGTCTCGCATGCGCTCAAGTGCGATCTCATCGAGATCGACATCGAAATCCGTTTTGAGCAACGAGGTGATGGTGCCGAGACTACGACCGAGGAACAGTTCATAGGCCGTGTCTGGATCGATATGCGCTCCGTTCTCGGCGACGGTTTGCAACAGGACCCGCATGGAGAGCGGTTCGCTGTCCACAAGAACGCCGTCGCAGTCGAAGATGACGAGCCCGACCGCCGCCTCGCAGGGGACTTTGGTCACGCTCTCCTCACCAACACGAATAGCCGCCATCCGCCATCACGATCGAGCCGGTCATCAGACTGGCCGCGTCCGAGGCGAGGAAATGCACCACGGACGCGATCTCGTCGGGTTGTCCGACACGTCCCATCGGTGTCATTTCCAGCCAAGTGGCATGCATTTCTGGATTTTCCGTCATGCCGAAAGCGGTTAGTGGCGTTTCGATGTAGGTGGGCGCCACCGCATTGACACGCACCCCACGACGTCCCCATTCCGCAGCCAGCGACTTGGTGAGCTGGTGCACCGCCGCCTTGGACGCGTTGTAGAATGCCTGTGGTTGAGGCTTGTTGACGATTACGCCCGACATTGAACCGATATTGACGATGGAGCCGCTTCCTCGTTCGAGCATCGCCCGCCCGAATGCACGGCAGCACCAGAACAGTCCGTCGAGATTGACGTCCATGTGAAGGCGCCAGTGCTCGTCGCTGGTTTCTTCTGCCGGTACGTCGCTTTTTGCCACACCCGCATTGTTGACCAGAATGTCGATGCTTCCATGTCGGCTGGCGATCTCGTTTGCCACCGCATCGACCTGACCGGAATCGGTGACATCGAGTACTGAACCTTCAGCCGATAAACCTTGAGCCTTCAGCGCTGCAACGCTTTCGTCGACGCGATCGGCCAGCATGTCCACAACGATCACATGTGCACCGGCTTCGGCGAGGGCGCGCGCGCAGCATGCGCCGATCCCCTGGCCGGCGCCCGTGACCACGGCGATGCGTCCATCGAGCTTGAGTTTATCCAGATACATTTCAAACACCTTCTTCATTTAACTGGTGCGCCAGGCCGTCAGTTCAGAGCGCTGCCCTCGTCGTCGAAACGGTGAAGACGTTCTGATGAAGGGCTCAGATACACAGTCTCGCCATGGCGCAGCGCAAACTCGCCATCGGCTCTCGCCGTGAGCTGGCCCAAGCCCTCCACCTCGACATGGAGGAACGTGTCGGAGCCAAGATGCTCGGCAACCGCGACGGTTCCCTTCCAGTGGCCGCTGGCCGTCGACATCTCCAGATGCTCCGGGCGTATTCCCACTGTGGGCGCACCGAGCTTTTCGGCTTCGGATCCTTTGATCAGATTCATGCGCGGCGAGCCGATGAAGCTCGCGACGAAAAGGTTTCGCGGACTGCGGTATAATTCCAGCGGCGAGCCGACCTGTTCGACTCGCCCCGCATTCAGGACCACGATCTTGTCGGCCATGGTCATGGCCTCCACCTGGTCGTGAGTGACGTAGATCATCGTCGTCTGGAGTTGATGGTGGAGTTCGCTGATCTCCAGACGCATCGACCCGCGCAGGGCCGCGTCGAGATTCGAGAGCGGCTCATCGAAGAGAAACGCCTTGGGTTCGCGCACGATCGCCCGGCCGATGGCCACGCGCTGGCGCTGACCGCCGGAAAGCTGGCCCGGTCGGCGGTCGAGATAATCGCTCAGGTTCAGGATGCGGGCGGCATTGCGAACCTTCTCGTCGATTGCCGCCTTCTCGACACCCGCCATTTTCAGCGGGAAAGCAATGTTCCTGTAGACGCTCATATGCGGATAGAGCGCATAGGACTGGAACACCATGGAAAGGCCGCGCGTGGCGGGCGAACGCGCAGTCATGTCCTCGCCGTCGATTACGATCCGGCCGCTTGTCGTATCTTCCAGGCCGGCGATCAGCCGAAGCAGGGTCGACTTGCCGCAGCCCGACGGGCCCACGAACACGACGAATTCATTGTCGGCGATCTCAAGATCGATTTCGGGAATGACGACGGTCGAGCCGAACGCCTTATGGACCTTTTCGAGGCGGATTTCCCCCATGGTTGCGTTTCCTTATTTGACGGCGCCGAAGGTCAGTCCCCGCACGAGCTGGCGTTGCGAAAACCATCCCAGTATGAGGATCGGCGCGATGGCGAGTGTGGAAGCGGCCGAGAGTTTGGCCCAGAACAGCCCCTCGGGGCTCGAGTAGGATGCGATGAAAGCCGTCAGCGGCGCCGCTTTCGCAGCCGTCAGGTTGAGCGTCCAGAACGCTTCGTTCCAGGCCAGTATGATGTTGAGCAGCAGCGTCGACGCTATGCCGGGAACGGCCATGGGCGTCAGCACGTAGATGATTTCCTTTGCGAGCGAGGCTCCGTCCATACGGGCCGCTTCGAGAATGTCGCCGGGGATTTCGCGGAAATAGGTGTAAAGCATCCACACGATGATCGGCAGATTGGCCATGGTCAGGACGAACGTCAGACCGATGCGCGTGTCGAGCAGCCCCGCATCGCGAAACAGCAGATAGATCGGCACCAGCACGCCGACTGCCGGCAGCATTTTCGTCGACAGCATCCACAGAAGCACGTCCTTGGTGCGTTTGGTGGGGGCGAACGCCATCGCCCAGGCAGCCGGGATGGCGATCACGAGGCCGAGCAGCGTTGACCCGAGCGAGATCACCACCGAATTCATAAAATGCTTGAGATAGTCGGACCGGCTGTTCACCTCGATATAGTTTTCGGCCGTCCACTGGAAGAACAGGAACTGCGGCGGTGTGGCGATCGCGGTGCCTTCCGATTTGAAACTGGTGAGCACTGTCCACAGGATCGGAAAGAAGATGAGGAAGCCCACGAGCCAGCCGATCAGGGTGAAGACGAGACGGGTGCGTGTGGAAACGGCGCGTGCCATCGATCCTCTCCTATTCCAGATTCTTGCCGATGAGACGGATGAGGAAAATGGCGACGATGTTCGCCAGAACCACCGCAACGATGCCGCCGGCGGAAGCCCCACCCACATCGAACTGCAGGAGCGCCTGCACATAGACGAGATAGGTCACCGTGGTTGTCTGCACGCCCGGTCCGCCATTCGTGGTCACCAGGATTTCCGCGAACACGGAGAGCAGGAAAATGGTTTCGATGAGCACCACAACGGTGATTGCACGCGCCATATGAGGCAGCACGATATAGACGAAGCGCGAGATGGCGCCCGCCCCGTCCATCTCCGCCGCCTCCTTTTGCTCGGTGTCGAGCGATTGAAGCGCCGTCAGCAAAATCAGGGTTGCGAAGGGCAGCCACTGCCACGAAACGATCAGAACGATCGAGAAAAGCGGCGCCTCGCCGAACCAGTCCATGGGCTGAAGGCCGAATGTGCGGGCGATCCAGGCGAACAGCCCGTTCACCGGATGCATAAGCATGTTCTTCCAGACCAGGGCCGATACGGTGGGCATGACGAAGAACGGTGCGATCACCATCAGGCGGACAATGCCCTGCCCGAAAAATGGCTGGTCGAGCAAAAGCGCCATCAGGATCCCACCACCGACGCTGATCACAAGCACACCGCCGACCAGAAGCAGTGTGTTCAACAGGCCCGTGAAGAATGCGGGATCGGTGAGAAAAAAGCGGTAATTCAGAAACCCTGCCCACTCTTCCATGCCGGGCATCAGAAGGTTGTAACGCAGCATGGAGAAGTAAAGCGTCATGGCCAGCGGAACGGCCATCCATAGAAGGAGCAGCACGACTGCCGGCGTCATCATCAGCCGGGCGCTGGCGCGAGTCTGCAGCGTGGCCATGGGCTTGCCTCTTCAAATTGGCGTGTCGGATTTGAAGTTCGCGTCACTGTCGGACGGAGGCCGCGTTGCGAATTTCAGATCCGGGGCACCGGGTTTCACCGAGGGAAAAGGCCGGAACCGTTGTCGAGAGAGAGGGCCGACAGCGGCTCCGGCAACTGGCGGGGCTACTTGGGGTATCCCGCCTTTTGCATTTCGCGCTCGGTTAGCGCCTGCGCGTTGGAAAGCGCCTGATCGACGCTGGCCTGTCCGGCAAGGGCTGCCGAGAACTGTTGGCCGACCGCCGTTCCGATGCCCTGGAATTCGGGGATCGCGACGAACTGCACACCCACATAAGGCACTTCCTCGACCGTCGGACTGGTCGGGTCGGCGGCCTGGATGGATTTGAGCGTCAGTTCGGCGAACGGTGCGGCTTCCTGATAGGACGGGTTCTCGTAGAGCGAGGTGCGCGTACCGGGCGGCACATTGGCCCAGCCTTCCTCCTCGGCGACCAGTTCGCTGTAGGCTTTGCTGGTCGCCCAGGCGATGAACGTTTTCGCCGCTTCCGTCTTCTGTGAGCCGGCGGGGATGGCGAGCGACCAGGCCCACAGCCAGTTGCCGCGCTTGCCGAGTCCCTTGTCGGGTGCAAGCGCGAAACCGACATCGTCCGCCACCTGGCTTTCGTCCGGATTGCTGACGAAGGAAGCGGCAACCGTGGCGTCGATCCACATGCCGCACTTTCCGGTCTGGAAGAGCGCCAGGTTCTCGTTGAAACCGTTGGAGGACGCGCCGGGAGGGCCGGCATCGTTCATGAGATCGATATAGAACTGGAGCGCGTCCTTCCATTCGGGCTGATCGAATTGCGGTTTCCATTCCATGTCGAACCAGCGTGCACCGAACGAATTCGCCATTGCGCTGAGGAACGCCATGTTCTCGCCCCAGCCGGCCTTGCCGCGCAGGCAAATACCGTAGACCTCGTTGTCCTTGTCGGTGATCTTGCGCGCAGCTTCGCCGATGAAATCCCACGTCGGAGCTTCGGGCATTTCGAGCCCCGCTTCCTCGAAAAGATCCTTGCGATACATGACGAACGAGCTCTCGCCGTAAAAGGGCGCGGCATAGAGTGTTTCATCAACCGAGAGACCCGCACGGATCGCCGGCAGCAGATCGTCGACGTCGTAATCGGCCTCGAAATCGAGCGGCACGAGCCATTCCTGCCCGGCCCAGATCGGCACCTCGTACGTGCCGATGGTCATGATGTCGTATTGGCCGCCCTTGGTCGCGATATCGGTGGTGACGCGCTGGCGCAGCACGTTTTCCTCCAGCGTCACCCATTCGAGTTCGATGTCGGGATGTTGTTCCGTGAAAGCACCCGCAAGCTTTTGCATGCGGATCATGTCGCCATTGTTCACGGTTGCGATCGTCAGTGTTTCCGCCTGTGCTGTTGCGGCGATTGTCATTGCCGAACACGTCATCAAGGCCAGAAGCTTCGCCCTCATGGTCTCCTCCCAAAGAATTGAGCAAATGCTATTCTTTTGAGCAAATACTCACTTTGACCGGAAGTCAAGCCCCTCTGTGCCCATGGATTGAAACGGCAAAAGAGGGCAGGGATCAGTCGGCGTTCAACAAGGCCGCCGCAGTGCGTTCATCCGTGATCAATCCGTTGACGATGTGCCGGGTGACGGCGGCCTTAATCGCCGGGAGCTTGCGTGGACCCATGGCCGCGGCGATGACCAGCGAGGTTTCCGACGATGGCAGTGGCGCGCTTGCGACGCGTTCGTTCATGCCGCCCTTGAGCAGTTCGCCGCGCGCATCGAACGACCAGCCGACGATTTCCCCCACTGCCCCGGCTTTTTGCATGGCTTCGAGTTCTTCGCCGGAAATGAAACCGTCTTCGAAAACTGGCGCTGTTTGCGTCAGGTCGCCGATGCCGAC
Organism: uncultured Nitratireductor sp.; assembly: GCF_913053745.1. GTDB lineage: Bacteria > Pseudomonadota > Alphaproteobacteria > Rhizobiales > Rhizobiaceae > Nitratireductor. The sequence goes on along the minus strand of NZ_CAJXGF010000080.1, from coordinate 4,154 downwards.
GAATGTGACGTCCGCCTTTCTTGCCAGGTCCAGCGTTGGCCGGATCATCGGCTGCTCATGCAGCAGGTTGCGCTCTTCCGCTGAAGAGACGATGACCGGCAGCGGCATTGGAAAACTGCGGGCCTTCACCGTATCGGCCATGGTGAAGATAACGTTGTAATAGGCGGCCGAACCGTCCGGTGCGATGTTGCCGGTGAGCGAAACGATCCGATGCTGCGGACATTCCATTGGCGTCAGTTGCTCAATCGCCGCTTTCAAGGTCCGTCCGGTTCCGACCGCCATGACGATCGGTTGGGGGGAAAGGAGATGGCGTTCGATCTCAGCAGCGGTCGCTTCGGCGACGCCAACCGTTGTCGAGCTCGATGCCGGATCGCTGGGAACGACTTCTGTGAACCGCAGGCCAAAGCGTTCCTTGAGACGGCGCGCGAGATCCAGACAACCAGCAATCGGATGATCGATGCGCACCCGCACCAGTCCCTCGGAGACTGCCAGCGAAACGAGTCTTTGCGCGGATTGTCGCGAAACCCCCAGCGTCGAGGCAATCTGGTCCTGCGTGTTGCCGGCGACGTAGTAGAGCCATCCCGCCCGGGCGGCATCATCCAATCGACTTCCGCGTGCGCTCATATTTTCCAACTTATGCTTCGCTCATTATTCGGTAAAGCCGACTCTAGCGTGGCAACCAACGGGCAGCCAGCGGCATGACACGAAATGATCAGTCTGAGTATGAAACAGAGAAGGACAAGGCTTCACGCTAGACCGGCAATCCCGGCCGAAACCGCAAACCCGATCCGAATTTGTAAGCTACAATACTGGGAATTGGGAACGATGGTAGCGGAGGAGGGACTTGAACCCCCGACACAAGGATTATGATTCCTCTGCTCTAACCGACTGAGCTACTCCGCCGCCTGAAGGCTGTGGATCAGGTGAAAACCGTGTCCGGTGCCTCACGAAGACGCGCGGATATAAGGGGGCGGTGTCTGCTGTGTCAAGCGGCGTCGCCCGTTTCTTGGGGGAATTTGTCGCGGCTGACGATTTCCCTTAAGAAACGACCGGGTTTGCAAGGGCAGGGTTGAGTCGCGGGGGCGGCGTCTGTATGTGTTTTCAGCGCCAAAATCTCGGGCGAAGGATTTGATGAAACCGCGTATTGCCGTACTCGGATGTGGCTATTGGGGCTCCAACCACATTCGCACGCTGAAGTCTCTCGGGGTTCTGGCCGCCGTGTCCGATGCCAATGAAGCACGGGCCGAAGGCTTCGCCAGCGAGCACGATTGCATGGCGATCTCCCCTGAAGCGCTTTTCGAACACGCCGATATCGATGCGATCGTTTTGGCCCTGCCGCCGCAGTTCCACGCCGACTATGCCATTCGGGCCATGCGCTCGGGCAAGGACGTCCTGGTGGAAAAGCCCATTGCGCTGACCGTGGATGATGCCAAGCGCGCTGTCGCTGTGGCGCGGGAGACCGGCCGCATCGTCATGGTCGGCCATGTGCTCCGCTTCCATCCGGCTTTCGAAAAGCTCAAATCCCTGATCGACCAGGGCGACCTCGGCGAAATCCGCTATATCCACTCCCACAGGCTGGGTCTGGGAAAATTTCACACCGAGAACGATGCGCTGTGGGATCTGGCGCCGCACGATCTGTCAATGATCCTTGCCCTCACCGGCGTGGCGCCGGAAGAGGTGCGCGGCGAGGGCGCCGCGCTGCTCGACCATTTGAGCGATTTCGCGCATTTGCATATGCGTTTTCCCGGCGGACTGCGCAGCCATCTGTTTACCTCGAGGCTCAATCCCTATCGTGAGCGCCGGCTGACGGTGGTTGGCGACAAGGCGATGGCTGTGTTCGACGATGTGGAGCCCTGGGAGCGCAAACTTGCCGTCTATCGGCACGCCGTTTGGCAGGACAGCGGCCATTGGGCCTTCACGACCAATGAACCGACCTATGTGGAGGTTGGCGAAGGGATGCCGCTGACGCGCGAGCTGGAGCATTTTCTTAAGTGCATCGAAACCCGAAGCGAGCCGCGCACCACTGGTGAGGAAGCCATCGAGGTTTTGCGCATTCTCACCGCGGGGTCCGTCACACATGGCTGACGCGCGACGTTTTCGCGGCGAATAACAGCCGTGCAGTGCACGCGAACCGGTGCAACCGCGTTCATAATCTCGGCGTTTTGCCGAACCGGTGCGGAAAATGCGTCCGGGTTAGGCGTTTTGCTCGGCCATCGTGGTAAGTCGCATCAATTGGGCCTCGGCTTCGGTGCCGCGCTCCGAACGTTCGATGAAGCCGCCGCCATAGACGCGCGCTTCGTTCCCGTCGTCTGAATACAGAACGCAGGCCTGGCCCGGCGCAACGCCGGCCTCGCCTTCCGTCAGTTCGACCCAGGTCGCGCCGTTCTCGTGATGCAGCACCGCCGGGCGCGGCGGGCGTGTCGAACGAACCTTCGCAAACACCTCCACGCCGCCTTCGGGAAGCTCGGCAAGCGGCCCGTCGCCCAGCCAGTTCACCTGGCGCAGGAAAACCTTGTGCGTTTCCAGCGCTTCGCGCGGGCCGACGATGACGCGACGGGTTCGCGCGTCGATCTTGACCACGTAGAGCGGCTCGCCGGTGGCGACGCCGAGGCCCTTCCGCTGGCCGATCGTGTAGCGCAGGATGCCGTCGTGGCGGCCGAGGACGCGACCGTCAACATGAACGATGTCTCCTGCAAGTGCCGCATTCGGGCGCAGCTTCGTGATGATGTCGGCATAGTTGCCGTTCGGCACGAAGCAGATGTCCTGGCTGTCCGGCTTGTCGGCGATGGCAAGGCCGTACTTGCGGGCGAGCTCGCGCACCTCCGACTTCGGCAGGCCGCCGAGCGGAAAGCGCAGGAAGTCGAGCTGTTCCTGGGTGGTGGCGAACAGGAAATAGCTCTGGTCCCGGTCCAGGTCGGCCGGACGGTAGAGGCTGCGCTTGTTGCCTGAGGCCCGGGAGCGCACGTAGTGGCCGGTCGCCAGAACGTCGGCGTCGAGATCGCGCGCCGTCTTGAGCAGGTCTGCGAACTTGACCGTCTGGTTGCAGCTGACGCAGGGGATCGGCGTTTCGCCGCGCAGGTAGCTGTCGGCGAAGTCGTCGATGACGGACTCGCGGAAGCGGCTCTCGTAGTCCAGCACGTAGTGGGGGATGCCCAGGCGCTCGGCCACCTGGCGGGCGTCGTAGATGTCCTGCCCGGCGCAGCAGGCGCCCTTCTTGGCCAGCGCCATGCCGTGGTCGTAGAGCTGCAGGGTGATGCCCACCACGTCGAAGCCCTGGGCGTGCAAAAGGGCTGCCGTGACGGAGGAATCCACCCCGCCCGACATGGCCACCACCACGCGGGTCTGCCCCGCCGGCTTGTCGATCCCCAGAGGGTTTGGGCCCAAAGCGTTCATAGGGCCGGAATATAGGCCCCGCCCGGTCAGGCACAAGAGGGATGGCGCAAGGGCCAGACGGCGTCAGAACGGCGGGTAGAGCCCGAAGCAGAATAAAATCTAAATAACAGATATTGATTTTTGTCAGTCCATAGATATATGGTGGGTCTCTCCGGGGCCGTCGGATCGAAGAAGTCCCGGAAAACAGCCATTTCCCCCCATTCAGGAGCGTCCCCCAGATGCAAAACGTGAAACTCGGCACCCAAGGTCCCCTGATTTCCCGCGCCGGCCTCGGCTGCATGGCGGCACTGGAGGCCGAGCGGTATCTGGCGCATGCCGGAGAAACCGCTGAAGCGGCCGAATAATTCTTTCGCGCCGGGCAAGGGCCGCACCATGGACTGGGACAAGCTGCGCATCTTCCACGCGGTGGCGGAGGCGGGCAGCTTCACCCATGCCGGCGAGAAGCTGAACATGAGCCAGTCGGCGGTGAGCCGGCAGGTCAGCGCGCTCGAGCAGGAACTCGGCGTCTCGCTGTTTCATCGTCACGCCCGCGGCCTGATCCTGACCGAGCAGGGCGAGCACCTGTTCCGCGCGGCGAACGACGTCACGATGAAGCTCGAGGCGGTGAAGGCGCGGCTGGCGGATTCGTCCGAGCAGCCGACCGGACCGCTGCGCCTGACGACGACGGTCGGCCTGGGGTCGACCTGGCTCACGGACCGAATCCACGAGTTCATCGACCACTATCCCGACATCAACCTGCAGCTCATCCTCGACGATGGCGA
>NZ_CAJXGF010000079.1 GCF_913053745.1 uncultured Nitratireductor sp. | reverse complement strand
CCATTCTCGACCATGACGAGCATATGCGCCCCGGAACCGACATGCAGGCGCTTGGCCAGTTGAACCCCTCTTTCGTGATGCCCGGTGAGATGGGCGGTTTCGATGCTGTCGCCGTACAGCGCTATCCGGAGCTGGAAAGCATCAATCACGTCCACCACGCGGGCAATTCGTCGGGCATCGTCGATGGCGCGGCTGCCGTTCTGCTCGGTTCGCGCAAGGCCGGCAAGTCCATGGGGCTGGAGCCGCGCGCAAAAATCCGCGCCTTCACCAATATCGGCTCCGAACCGGCAATCATGCTGACCGGACCGGTCGACGTGACGGAAAAGCTTCTGAAGAAGGCCAAGATGAAGCTTTCGGACATCGACCTGTTCGAATTGAACGAGGCTTTCGCTTCCGTTGTGCTGCGCTACATGCAGGCCTTCGAAATCGACCACGACCGGATCAATGTGAATGGCGGCGCCATCGCCATGGGCCACCCGCTCGGCGCAACCGGCGCGATGATCTTCGGCACGGTTCTCGACGAGCTGGAGCGCCGCGACCTGAACACGGCGCTCGTCACGCTGTGCATCGGCGCGGGCATGGGCACCGCAACCATCATCGAACGCGTTTGAGCTGTCGGGGAGAGATCAGACCATGACCGACTACAAGAATTTCACCGTAGACGTGGACACAGACGGCGTAGCACTCCTCACCTGGGACATGCCGGACCGCTCCATGAACGTCTTCACCGAAGAGGTGATGAACGAGCTGGATGCGATCATCGACCAAATTGCCGGCAGCGACGAGATCAAGGGCGCTGTCATCACCTCCGGCAAGGAGACTTTCTCCGGCGGCGCGGACCTGACCATGCTGCAGAAGATGCTCGGCCAGTTCGAGAAGGAAAAGGCCAAGGACCGCAAGAAGGCGGTCAAGCTGCTGTTCGACAATGCCGGCCGCATGGGCTGGCTCTGGCGCAAGCTTGAAACCTCCGGCAAGCCGTGGGTCTCGGCCATCAATGGCACCTGCATGGGCGGCGCATTCGAGCTTTCGCTTGCCTGCCATGGCCGTGTCGCAGCCGACAGCCCGGCAGTGAAGATGGCACTGCCGGAAGTGAAAGTGGGCATTTTCCCCGGTGCGGGTGGCACCCAGCGCGTGCCGCGTCTGGCGAAACCGCAGGAAGCCCTGCAGATGCTGACCACCGGCCAGACGCTGACGCCGCAGAAGGCGAAGGCCATGGGGCTGATCCACGAGATCGCCGCGCCGAAGAAGCTGGTCGAGACCGCGAAGAAGATGATCCGCGACGGACTAAGCCCGGTTCAGCCATGGGACGAGAAGGGCTTCAAACTGCCCGGCGGCCCCGTCTACTCGGCGGCGGGCGCAAACCTCTGGCCGCCGGCAATCGCCATCCTGCGCCGCGAGACCTACAACAACTATCCGGCAGCAAGCGCGATCCTGAAATGCGTCTATGAGGGCATGCTGGTGCCCTTCGACACGGCGCTGACCATCGAGCAGCGCTACTTCACCGAGATCATGCAGACGACCGAAGCGAAGATGATGATCCGCTCGCTCTTCGTCTCTTTGCAGGAACTCAACAAGGGCGCGCGCCGCCCCGAAGACGTGCCGACCAAGAAGTTCAAGAAGATTGGCGTGCTCGGTGCCGGCTTCATGGGCGCAGGCATCGCCTTCGTCACGGCCAAGGCCGGTATTCCGGTCGTTCTGATCGACCGCGACACGGCATCCGCCGAGAAGGGCAAGGCGCATTCCGCCGATCTCATGGACAAGGCCATCAAGAAGGGCCGCGCCACCGCCGAAGACAAGGAAAAGCTCCTTTCGCTCATCACACCGAGCGAGGATTATGCGGAGCTTGAGGGCTGCGATCTGGTGATCGAAGCGGTGTTCGAGGATTCGGAGATCAAGAGGGAAGCGACGGAGAAGGCCGAGGCCGTTCTCAAACCGTCCGCCGTCTTCGCCTCCAACACCTCGACCATTCCGATCTCAGGTCTGGCGAAGAACTCCAAACGCCCGAAGAACTTCATCGGCATTCACTTCTTCTCGCCCGTCGACAAGATGATGCTGGTCGAGATCATCATGGGCAAGAAGACCGGCAACAAGGCGCTTGCCGTGGCGATGGACTATGTGCGCGCCATCAAGAAGACGCCCATCGTGGTCAACGACACGCGCGGCTTCTACGTCAATCGCTGCGTCCTGCGCTACATGCAGGAGGCCTTCTCCATGGTCATCGAAGGCGTTCCGGCCCCGATGGTGGAGAATGCCGCGAAGATGGCCGGCATGCCCGTCGGCCCGCTCGCGCTCACCGATGAGACGGCTGTCGACCTCGCCCAGAAGATCATGAAGCAGACGGTGCGCGATCTCGGCCCCAAGGCCGTCGACCCGCGCCACATGGAGCTGATCGACACGCTGGTCGACAAGCATGGCCGCCTTGGCCGCAAGAACGGCAAGGGCTTCTATGACTATCCGGCCAAGCCCGCCAAGAAGCATCTGTGGGCCGGCCTGAAGGATCTCTATCCGCAGAAGAACCCGGACAAGATCGATGTCGAGGAATTGCAGGAGCGCTTCCTCGCCACAATTGCGCTGGAAGCGGCCCGCATCATGGAGGAAGGCATTGTCGTCGATCCTCGCGAGGCGGATGTCGGCTCCATTCTCGCCTTCGGCTTCGCGCCCTACACGGGCGGTGCGTTGTCCTACATTGACGGGATGGGCGCGGAAACTTTCGTTGCCATGACCAAGCGCCTGCAGAAGAAATACGGCAAGCAGTTTAAGGCGCCGAAACTTCTTCTGGAAATGGCCGAAAGCGGCGAGGCCTTCTACCAGCGCTTTGCGCCTGAAAAGGCGGCAGAGAAAAAGGCCGCCTGACCGCACACCGCTGAAACGACAAGCACTGTCCCGTATGCATTTCGCATCCGGGGCGGTGAAAGCGGCTACATTTGAAAGCGCCGTTTCCCACAAACGCCTCAAGCGCTGGGAGGCGCCGCCCAACGCCAACCCGATCAGGATATAAAATCATGTATGTCTGGATGCGTCTTCTTCGCGTGGCCGCCACACGCAAGAGCCGGGGCGTCTATCGGCTGGGCGATGAGAGCAAGCTCTCCTTCCGCTGCCTTCCCACCGATATCGACATGAACATCCACTTGAACAACGCCCGCTACATGATGCTGGCGGATATGGGGCGGATCGACATTTTCCTGCGCAGCGGGCTGATCGGTGCCGCGCGCAAGCGCGGCTGGGCGCCTCTGCTCGGTGGACTGCAGACAGCCTATGTGCGTGAGGTTCGCCTCTGGCAGCGTTTCGATGTGGTTTCAACCATCGAAACTTGGGATGGCACGCAGATCATCGGTCAGCACCGATTTGTGCTTGGCGACGGGCGCGTTGCGGCCATGGTGCTGACCACCGGTGGCGTCTACGACAAGCGCGGCAAACGCTTCGTTCCCGTCGATGAGCTGATGGGCGCACTCGGTTATAACGAAGCCCCTCGCCCGCCCGATAACGAGGAAAAGACCTTTATGGCTTCGCATCAGGGCTTACGCGCTCGCGCAAAAGTGTTGTCCTGACGTCTTTGCGCGGGAAACACCCGCAGCTAGTCTCCGCACGTCCATTTATTCCGGAGATATTGATGACGACCACTGTCGATTATTATTTCACATCCGCGTCACCGTTCACCTATCTCGGTCATCAGGCGTTTCGCACCGTGCTCGACAAACACGGCGCAAAAGCGCGGGTGAAACCGATCAACCTGATGGGGGTATGGGAAATCTCCGGCGCGGTACCGCCAGCCAAGCGTCCACCCGTACGTCAGCGCATGCGGCTGGTCGAATTGCAGCGCATAGCCGATTTCCGCGGCCTGCCGATCAACAAGACGCCCAGGCACTGGCCCGTGGACCCTGCACTGTCAGACCATGTGATCACCGCGTTGGTGGCGGCGGGACATGACCCGTTAAGCTACATGGAACGTGTTTTCGCTGCCCTGTGGGCAAACGAAGAGAACATCGCCGATCCCGACACTCTGGAAAAGTATCTGGAACTGGAGAAGTTCGACGCCGCGTCGATTCTCAAGAAAGCACAAAGCGAAGCAGTTGCCGAAATCCGCACACAGAACACCAAAGATGCCGTGGAAGCCGATGCTGTGGGCGTACCAACCTACGTCCTGAACGGCGAAGCATTCTTCGGGCAGGACCGCGTCGAGTATCTCGATCACGCCTTGGCCAGCGGGCGCAAACCGTTCACCGCGTGAATTTCATCCCGTCTCGGTCTCGACGATTGGCACGTCGATACCGGCAAGCTCGGCTGCGGTGACCCGCGCCGCGCCCGCCCGCGCAAAACGCAGCATCATGGCCTTGCGCGTGGCGGCGGCCAGGCGATGCTCTTCGGGCTCACGCAGGATTTCTGCTCCATAGCCGTCCGACAGGATAAAGCCACACTCGTCGGGGAAGATTTCCGTCGGCACATCGGGGTGGGTGGCAAAAAAGAATCGGTCGGAATGGTCCCGGTAATCAGGCCATTTCCGATCCACTCGGAAATCCTCAACCGAGGATTTGATTTCTATGATCCAGATGTCGCCTTTCCTCGTCAATGCAACGAGATCGGCACGTCGGCCATTGGCCAGCGTCAACTCCGGCAGAACGACCGCGCCCATAGTTGCAAGAAGACGCTGTACGCCTCTGCGAATGACCATGGCACGATCCGACTGGCGGCCATCGGTCAGGGGGTTGACGGGAATCGGAGAGATGATCGGCATGACCGGAGTATGCCACCGCCGAAGGCCCGTTTGAAGCGCTACCGGGCTCCGGCGATGTCGTTCAGGATAGGGCAATCGGGACGACGGTCGCCGCGGCAGGCATCGATGAGCGTCGTAAGCGTGGCGCGCATAGCGTGCAGCTCGGCGATCTTCTCGTCGATCGCTTCCACATGCGAGACAGCGATCCTGCGCACGTCCTGGCTTGCGCGTTGCCTGTCACGGTAGAGTGCCATGAGCTGACGGCATTCCTCGATGGCGAATCCGAGACCGCGCGCGCGTTTCAAAAACGTCAGGAAATGCAAGTCCTCGTCGCTATAATCGCGATAGCCATTATCTGCCCGCTCCGGGGCTATCAGGCCAATTTCCTCATAATAGCGAATCGTCTTGGCAGGTAATCCCGAATGTCGGGCGGCCTCTCCAACGTTCATGATGCGGCTCCTGGCTTCCATCCAAATGAAATTGGGGATTGTGTTGCCCGTTTGCAATAATGAGCCCGAATAAGGAAATTACAGCACGCCAACGGCGCTGAAATCTTGGCAATTTGTTAACCAAGAATTTAACAATGATGGTCAAATTGCGGCCTGGTTCAGGCACAGTTAAGTTATTCGGGCTGGGGGAAGGCATGAAATTCAAATCAATCGTCATTGCTGCGGCACTGGGATTTGCAACAGCACTTGCCGGCTGTACGTCGGGCGGCCCCTTCAAGGTGTTCACCTCCGACTACGGCATGGTGAAGGACGCTGGCTACCAGTTGCCGCGTATCCCGATCAGTGAGGTGCCTCGAAAGTATCATCGCCAGATCGTTTCCTACGAAACCAAGGAAAAGCCCGGCACCATCATTGTCGACACCAACGCAAAGTTTCTTTACCTCGTGCTGGATGATGGCAAAGCCATGCGCTATGGCATTGGTGTCGGCCGCGAGGGCTTCGAATGGGCAGGCACGGCGCGCATTGCAATGAAGCGCGAATGGCCCACCTGGACGCCGCCCTCCGCGATGATTGGTCGTCAGCCTGAACTAGCGAAATGGCGCGGCGGCATGCCGCCCGGCCTTTCCAACCCCCTCGGCGCGCGCGCGCTTTATCTTTTCAATCGCGGCGGCGATACGGGTTACCGTCTGCATGGCACGCCCGAGTGGCGCTCTATTGGCAAAGCGATGTCGTCCGGATGCATCAGATTGATGAACCAGGACATCATCGACCTTTACAACCGTACCGAAGTTGGGGCAAAAGTAATCGTTAAGCGGTAGCAACCGTCTCAGCGACAAGGATCGGCCGATCCGATCCTGAAAAAAAACCGGGTCTCAAAGCCCGGTTTTTTCACGTCTGAGCCCTGATTGACAGCAATCAGAGCACCTGCTCGACTTCCCGGACCTCCGGTACGAAGTGATGAAGCAGGTTTTGAATCCCGTGCTTCAATGTCGCCGTCGAGGAGGGGCAGCCCGCACAGGCGCCCTTCATGTGAAGGAACACTGTGCCTTTTTCGTAGCCGCGGAATGTAATGTCGCCGCCATCCTGAGCAACCGCCGGTCGCACACGCGTATCCAGCAATTCCTTGATCGTGGAGACAATCTCCTGATCCGCCTCATCATAAAACTCACCATCATCGGAGACAGGCAGACCGCCTAATCCGGCCTTTGCCATAACCGGCTGGCCCGACATAAAGTGCTCCATGATCGTGCCGAGAATCGCGGGTTTCAGGTGCTGCCAGTCCGGCCCATCCTCTTTGGTCACCGTGATGAAATCGTAACCGAAGAAAACGCCTGTCACACCAGAAATCGCAAACAGGCGTTCAGCCAGGGGCGAGGTCTCGGCGGCCGAGCCCGCCTCGCGGAAATCCGCCGTTCCTTCCTCCAGGACCACGCGGCCAGGCAGGAATTTCAGCGTCGCGGGATTGGGGGTCGCTTCGGTCTGAATGAACATGGTGTTTTTCCGATCTGGCGTTTCTTGGAATTATTCTAAAATAGGCGGAAACGATGGACTGTTCAAGCGCGCATATGGGGAGCGTTGCAGCCTTATGCCAGGCTTTCGATTTCCTCGTCGCTCAGATTCTGCGGCACGACGGTAACGGGAATGGGAAAAGCGGCCGTCTTGCCGGCAATGGACGAGACGAGTGGGCCCGGACCTTCCTTGGAACTGCCTGCGGCTAGAACGAGGATCGCAATATCCTGATCCTCTTCGATCAGTTTATGGATCTCATCGGCAGATTTTCCCTCGCGCACGACGAGTTCCGGCTCGATGCCGATGGTTTCGCGCACCTTCGTCGCATGGGTATCGAGTGCCGCATTGGCCGTGGCCGTGGCTTCCTCGCGCATGATCTGTTCGACCCCCAGCCAATGCTGAAAATCGCCGGGTTCGATCACGAAAAGGAGCACCAGGACACCGTTTGTCGACTGGGCACGCCGCGCCGCATAGGCGACCGCCCGTTCGCATTCCGGCGTGTCATCGATAATGGCAAGGAACTTGCGGCGGTGCCCTGCCTCGCGGATCAGTCGCTTGGAGACCATTCACACGTCCTGTTTCGCAGGCGAGTTACCCGCCTTTCCAGCGCAATCTGCCATCGCGAAAAGCTTTCGGCAAGACAAGGTCGTCAAAGGGCTCAACCGTCGATGAGCCCGATGATCTCGCGCACCATCTTCATGGTCGCCTCGGCCTTTTCGCGCGCTCGGCCGGAGCCCTCGCGCAGAACGCCGTCGATATAAGCCGGATCGGCCAGAATGCGGCGCATCTCACCGGCGATCGGCGCCAGCTTCTCGACCGCGAGTTCGGCCAGGGCAGGTTTGAACTCCGAAAACTGGCGACCGCCAAACTCGGTGAGCACGGAAGTACTCGTCGTTCCGGAAAGTGCAGCGTATATGCCCACGAGATTTTGTGCTTCGGGACGTTCGATCAGGCCGCCCAGCTCGGAAGGCAATGGCTCGGGATCCGTTTTCGCCTTCTTGATCTTCTTCGCTATCGCATCGGCCTCGTCGGTGAGGTTGATGCGCGACAGATCGGACGGGTCCGACTTCGACATCTTCTTGGAGCCGTCGCGCAGGCTCATCACCCGCGTGATCGCGCCGTCGATCAAAGGCTCGGTGAGGGGGAAGAAGCCATTCACCTTTTCCTCGCCAACCTCCATATCGACGCCATAGCCGAGCTCGGCTATGCGCCGGGAGAAATCGTTGTTGAATTTCTGTGCGATGTCGCGCGTCAACTCGAGATGCTGCTTCTGATCATCTCCCACTGGCACGTGGGTGGCACGATAAACGAGAATGTCTGCGGCCATCAGGCTCGGATAAGCGAGCAAGCCGAGCGAGGCGTTCTCACGGTCCTTGCCGGCCTTGTCCTTGAATTGCGTCATGCGGTTCATCCAGCCGATACGCGCAACGCAGTTGAAGATCCATGCAAGTTCGGCGTGCTGCAGCACCTGGCTCTGGTTGAAGACGATGTTCTTCTTCGGATCTATGCCGCTCGCCAGGAAAGCGGCGGTGATCGAACGCGTCTGATCGGCCAGGTCGTCATGCGCCATGGTCGCGGTCAGAGAGTGCAGATCGACGACGCAATAGATGCACTCATGGCTGTCCTGTAACGCCACGAATTTCTGCAGTGCGCCCAGATAGTTGCCGAGGTGAAGATTGCCCGTCGGCTGAACGCCGGAGAAGACGAGCTCCTTGAATTCGCTCATGGATCTTTCCTGAATGCCTTTTGGAGCGCGAAAACCGCGCAATGGCTTATGAACGACGCGAAACCGGCAATCAAGCCCCACGCGTTGATTGGGTCTCCGCCCCGCCTGCTGGCAGCGGTCGTCCGCGCGGCTGAAGTCCCACCAGCAGGCCGCACCGGCCTGGCAACCATTCGGCCGCAATGGCGAGCAGGAACGAGCCGGCAAAGGTCGCCGAAAGCACAAGCGCATACTCCGCCCACACGCCGAGCCCGAGCGGTAATACATAGTAGAGCGCGGCCAGAACCACGGTTTGATGCACGATGTAAAGCGGGAAGACTTTGCGGTTGAGCCAGGAGATTGTAACGCTCGGCGCATTCAAATGTTTCGCTGTAAATCCGCACAGCGCCAGGATCATCGACCATGCCAGCGCCATCAGCAATGTCTTGAAGAGCGGCGTCATGGTCTCGTAATCGCCGATGGAGATGCCGGCGCTCGTCCAGGAGAACAGATAGAGCGCTGCGGTTAACGCCATGGCACTGGCTGCGCTCCACCAGCGCAGCCCTACGATATTGCCGATCAGCGCCTGATGGTAGCGAGCGAAGAGAAAGCCCAGGCCGAACCAGCTTGCCCACACCGCAAACCAAGCCCCGTCATTGTAGAGCGCATTGGTCTGGCGTGGGAAAATGGGCGACAGCGCGAAATTGAGCACAAGCGGCAGAAGGAAAAGCAGATAGACCCAGGCTGAGGCTGCAACTCGCTGAAACCAGTCGGTCACCGGCTTCATGAAAGGCTGGTCAATCAGACGGAAGACCGGATAGCAGACGAAGGTCATCGCCAGAAGATAGGCGACGAACCACATATGCGCCCAAGTGAAATTGCCTTCCGGATATTTCCCTTCCGTGAAATAGCGTGTCAGCCAGAAGGTGAGGAACGACCCCTGATAGCCATCCTCATACATGCGCTCATACCAGACCTGCGGTACGATGACGACGCACATTGCGAAGATCAGCGGCGGAAAGAGCCGCAGGAACCGGCCCTTCAAAAAGCTGAGATCACGACACCGGCGATAGACGAACCACGTTCCCATGCCCGAAACGAAGAACAGGAGAGCCAACCGCCAGGCGCGCGGGAATTTCATGACAAGCGACAGCGTGGCGTTGCCTTCCGGCGCTTCGATCAGCCATTTCATATCCGGGAAGAAAGCCACTGAGGCGTGGTAGACGATCAACAGCATGAACGCTGAGACGCGCAGGAAATCGATGTAGTAAAGTCGTTGCTGCATGCGTCTCCCCCGAACGATAAAGGCGACGTTATCCGGATCGCCTTCGCATTCCGTTAATGAGAGATGCTCTAGCGGCCGCGCCTCCTGACACGGGTAAGTTCCGCCCGGTCGATGCCGCCGGTCAGAAGCGCCACCCCGAAATAGATAATTGCCCCCAAGCCTACGATGATGCCGACCGCCAGGATGCGCACGATCAGCAATTCGTGACCGACGAACTGATGCAGTGATGCAAGCAGTGCCCAGACGACAGCGCCCATCATCGCGCTGGCGAGCAACATGAAAGCGACACGCCGCAGCGTGACGGGCGAAGGCCGGAAATCGCCGCGCTGCCAGAGCGTGATCGCCAGAAGCAGAACATTGACCCAGGCCGAGAGCGCGGTCGCTGCGGCGATTGCCACATGGCCATAGATGGGGAAGAGAAGCAGGCTTGCCGCGATGTTGACCACGACCGTGACCAACGAGAACCACATGGGCGTGCGCATGTCTTCGCGCGCGAAGAATGCCGGCTGAAATACCTTGGTCAGCACATAGGCTGGCAGGCCGCTGGCGAAGGCGGCGAGCGCTGCAGCCGTCATCGCCGTGTCGATCGCGGTGAATTGGCCACGCTCGTAAAGTACGGCAACGATGGGCGCCGGCATCACCATGAGGCCGACGGCAGCGGGCAATGTAAGCCCCAACGCGAACTCCATAGAGCGGTTCTGCAGATGCTGTGCGTCGGCTTGGTCTCCGGCCTTCAGCGCCCGGGAAAGCTCCGGAAGAAGCACCACCCCCACGGCAATGCCGATCACGCCAAGCGGAAGCTGGTTGATGCGGTCGGCGAAGTTCAAAAGCCCGATAGCGTTGTCTTGCGAGGAGGCGATGATCTGCCCCACGAGAAGGTTGATCTGCATGATCCCGCCGGTCAGAAGCGCCGGCGCCATCAGCACGAGCAAGCGCTTGACGCCGGGCGTCAAGTGCGGACGACGCACCCGCATGGAATAGCCTGCCTGCCGTGCGCCCTGGACCAGGAAGAAAAGCTGGGCCAAGCCCGAGACGAACACGCCCCAGGCCAGCCAGACACCCGTCTGTCGTGGATCGAATCGCCAATAGAGCGCTGCCAGAAGAACGCCGATCAGGATCACGTTAAGCAGCGTCGGCACCAGCGCGGCGAGAAAGTAATGGCGCATCGCGTTGAGGATGCCGGAAAACATGGCCACGAGTGACATGCAGAACAGGTAGGGGAACATGATCCGCGTCATGACCACCGTCAGATCGAACTTCTCCGGCGTGTCGGAAAAACCCGGCGCGATGACGGTTGCAACGAGGAATGGCATGAAGAGCATGGCAAGCGCCGAAAGCGCTAGCAGGACCGTCATCAGAACGGCCAGCACATCCTCGCCGAAACGGCGCGCGGCCTCCACGCCACCGCCCTCCATCTCTTTTGCGAAAAGCGGAATGAAAGCGGTGTTAAACGCGCCTTCGGCAAAAAGCCGCCGGAACAGGTTGGGAAAGCGGAAAGCGGCATAGAAGGCGTCCGTAACCGGGCCAACGCCGATAGCAGCGGCAATGAGCGCCTCGCGCGCAAAGCCGAGAATGCGGCTGGCCATGGTGGCACTGCCGACGCTGGCGAATTTTCCGATAAGGCTCATGGATTGGAAAACCTGAAGGTGAAGACGGGAGACCGCCCGTTATTGAAACCAATTTGCCGCCGAAACTCTCCGGCATGTGCCCTCAAGCCAAGCCCGAGGGTCCGTGCCGAAACGGCAATCCACGCGTCCTGCAGCGTGAACCCATTCCCCACGCGGGCTCTCATTCGGCAGCCGCCCGGGCCCTGCTCCTGGCGGGACGTTCGGAACCGCTTTCGAGCGTCTTCAGAAGCGCTTTGCGGATGGCGTCCAGCCGATCCGGGCTGACGATCTTCTGGCCGGTCAGATCGGTGACATAGAACGTGTCGATCACCTTCTCGCCAAAAGTCGTGATATGCGCTGAAGCGATGTCGAGCGAGAGATTGGACAACGTCTCGGTCAACTCCGAGAGCAGTCCCGCACGGTCGAGACCTTTCACCTCCACCACGGAAAAGCGGTTCGACAGCGTGTTGCCGATTTCCACACGCGGTTCGACACGAAAGGCCTTGGTACCACGACGTGGTTTTGCGCGCTTCTCGATCATCTCGGGCAAATAGGATTTGCCGGACAATACATCCTCGATGAGCTTGCGCACACGCTCGGCACGGCGGCGCTCATCGGCATCGAAATCGAACTCGCGGCCGATAAGAATGGTGTCGAGCGCGCGGCCATGGGTGGTGGTAAAGATCTGTGCATCGACAATGTTCGCTCCGGCGGCCGAGCAAGCACCGGCGATGATCGACAGGAGGCGCGGATGATCTGGCGCGAAGACGGTGATCTCGGTAACTGCCTCGAACGTATGCGGTTTGACCATGGTGGCAAATGGCCGTTCTTCCCGGTCGGACGCGCGAATGAAATCCGCATGGCGGATCTGGTCGTCGAGATCGACGGCAAGCAGATAGGCTGAATAGTGCAGGTCGAGATAATCCTCGATATCCTTTTCAGGCCATTCCTTCTCGTCGAGAGCGATGGCAAGCCGCTGCCGTGCCTCTTCGGCCCGGGTGGCGCGCGAGGCTTCCGAGAAACCACCGGTTAGGAGCACTTCGGTCTCGTAATAAAGCGTGCGCAAAAGCTGACCCTTCCAGCCGTTCCACACGCCCGGTCCGACACCGCGAATATCACACACCGTCAGCACCAGAAGCAGCTTCAATCGCTCCACCGACTGAACCATATCGGCGAAATCCTGAATGGTCTTGCGGTCGTTCAGATCACGCGTCTGAGCAACCAGCGACATGTCCAGATGATGTTCGACCAGCCAGGCGATCGTTTCCGTTTCCTTGGCATCGAAGCCCATATGCGGGCAGAGCCTGCGGGCAATACGCGCGCCTGCCGTCGAATGATCCTCCGGGCGGCCCTTGGCGATGTCGTGCAACAGCAGTGTGGTGTAGAGAACGGGTCGCCACGCCTTGAGCGAGGGCATAAGGGAGTGCGACAGCGGGTGCAGCTTCTCCCCGTCCCCGTGCTCGATTTCCGAAAGCACGCCGATGCAGCGGATCAGATGTTCATCGACCGTGTAGTGGTGGTACATGTTGAACTGCATCATCGCCACGATCTTGTTGAAATCGGGAATGAGCTTGCCGAGCACGCCGGCCTCGTTCATGCGGCGCATGTTGAGCGCCGGATCGCGATCCGACGTCAGCACTTCCATGAAGAGGCGATTTGCCTCCTTGTCGCGACGAAGATTTCGGTCGATCAGCTTCAAAGAACGAGTGAGCAGCTTCAACGCTTCGGGGTGATATTCCAGCCCGTGTCGGTCAGCGAACCAAAAAAGCCGTAGCAGGTTTACCGGATCGCGCTCGAACACGCCCTCATCGGCAACGTTGATACGGTGGTTGTCGACGATGAAATCACCGGTGCCGGCGAGTTTTCTGCGGCGGCGCGAGAAATTCATGAAGAAGCGATTGAAGCCGGGCACATGTTTGCCCTGCTCCTCCTCCAGCCCCGCACAGAAGATACGGGTCAGATCGCCCACGCCCTTGGCGGTCAGGAAATAGTGCTTCATGAAGCGCTCGACCGCCGACAGGCCGGGATGGCTCGTATAGCCAAGCCGCTCGGCAATATCGCGCTGAATATCGAAATGCAGCCGCTCTTCCGCCTTTCCGGTGAGGAAATGCATGTGGCAGCGCACCGCCCAGAGAAAATCCTCCGCCTTGCGAAACTGCAAATATTCCTTGCGGGTGAAGACGCCCTGCCCCACCAGATCCTCGGCGCGGCGCACGCGATAGAAGTATTTGCCGATCCAGAACAGCGTGTGCAGGTCGCGCAGGCCGCCCTTGCCGTCCTTCACATTGGGCTCCACCAGATAGCGGCTCTCGCCCGCCTTGGCATGGCGCAGGTCGCGCTCGGCGAGCTTGGCCTGACTGTACTCTGCGCCCGTGTCCTTGACCACTTCCTCGTCGAAACGCTCGACCATCTCTTCGTAAAGAGGTTTCTCGCCACAGATGAAGCGCGCTTCCAGCACCGCCGTGCGGATTGTCATGTCGGTCCGCGCCTGGCGAATGCACTCGTCGATGTTGCGGGTGGCATGACCGACCTTAAGCCCCATGTCCCACAGCATGTAGAGCACATATTCCACGATCTGCTCGCCCCACGGGGTCTGTTTGTAGGGAAGAAGGAACAGCAAATCTATGTCGGAGCCCGGCGCCAGTGTGCCGCGCCCATAGCCGCCGACGGCGACAATTGCCAGGCGTTCAGCCGAAGACGGGTTCTGCGTCGGATAGACATGCGTTGCCGCAAAATGCTGCACCTCGGTGATGATGACATCCATGAGATGCGAAAGCCGCGACGCGCAGGCCGTGCCGCCGCCATCGTTCATCAGCATTGTTTCGGCCGATTTACGCCCTTCGGCGATGCGCGCTTTCAGCGTCGCCATCACATGAGCGCGCACGTCCGATCCGCTCGATTTTTCGGTAAAGCCTGCGAGCTCGGCGCGCAATGCTGCGCCATCGACGATCTGATCGAGCTTGAGTGGAACCTTGGCCATGAGTTTCCCAGATTGGCGGCGCTGTATAGCGTGTTTTCGCGCGCAGCGAAACGGCTGTCAAAAGTTGCGGTTGCGACGTTCCGGTCATGCCGCTATGTCCGCACGGGATCGAACACCAATGACACGGGTTTCAAATGGAGCTTCCCGCGCCACTGCGCCAGGCGGTCGACGCGTTTCTCGAAGGCACTCCGCTTTCCGAGATTCAGGACGCCGCCCAGCGCCTTTCAAAACGCTACCGCGCCGAAACCCGTGACGGCAGCCTGCATGTGGGCGATGCGCTGGCGGCAAAAGCCTATCTGGCAACCCGCCTGCCCGCCACCTACGCCGCAATTCGTCAATGCCTTTCGGAAACGGCGGACCGCCGTGAAGGTTTCGCGCCGGCGCGGCTGCTCGACATAGGTGCAGGCCCGGGCACTGCGCTCTGGGCGGCCCGTGCGGAATGGCCGGAGCTCGGCGCGGCAACGCTGGTTGAAACGAGCGCTGCCATGCGCGAGGCCAGCGCGAGGCTTGCTGAAGCGCTCTCCATCGATACGGACTGGTACGCGGCAAACGTCGAAGACGGTCTAACCGATATTGCGCCCGCCGACCTCGTGACGCTCTGCTACGTTCTGGACGAGCTTGCCCCGGCGGCGCGCGATACGCTGATCGACCGGCTCTGGGCTTTGACTGCCGACACGCTGGTGATCGTCGAGCCCGGAACGCCCGCCGGCTGGCAGCGCATTCTTGCCGCGCGCGACCGGCTGACCGCTCTTGGCGGACACATTCTAGCACCCTGCCCGCATCACGCGCCCTGCCCGGTAAAAGCGCCCGATTGGTGCCATTTCTCCCGCCGCGTGGCGCGCTCGCGCCTGCACCGCACCGCCAAGGGGGGCGAAGTGCCGTGGGAGGACGAGAAGTTCAGCTATCTGGCGATTTCGCGCCATGCACCCGACGACCGCCCTCCACGCGTGCTCGCCCCACCGAAGACGGCGAGTGGCATGGTACGGCTGAAATTGTGCACCGAGGACGGCGCCCTCGACGAACGTCTCGTCACGCGCCGCGAGGGTCGCATCTTCAAGGCCGCCCGCAAGGCCGGTTGGGGCGACACGCTTTAGCAAGCGTAAGCGCCATCTGCATCGTAACACCCACCTACTTCTTCGCCACGAGCTGCTTCAAACGATAAAGCGCATCCAGCGCCTCGCGCGGGGTCAGGTCGTCGGGGTTGATCGCCAGCAATTCCTCGCCGACGCGATCCGGCGTCTGCGGCACTTTCGCTTCCTGCTTCGCCGCCACAGAGAACAGCGGCAGGTCGTCGATCAGCTTCGAGGCCTTGCCCGAGGTTTCGCCCTCTTCGAGCTGCTGCAGCACTTCGCGCGCCCGCTCCACCACCGCATGCGGCAGGCCGGCAAGCCGCGCCACCTGCACACCGTAGGAACGGTCGGCCGCGCCGCGTCCCACCTCGTGCAGGAACACCACGTCGCCCTCGAATTCCTTCACCCGCATGGTCACGTTGGACAACCGCCCGAGCTTTTCGGAAAGCGCGGTCATCTCGTGGAAATGGGTGGCGAACAGCGCGCGGCAGCGGTTTTCTTCATGCAGATACTCGACCGCCGCCCAGGCGATGGAAAGGCCGTCGAACGTCGCCGTTCCCCGCCCGATCTCGTCGAGGATCACGAGCGCGCGCGGGCCCGCTTGGTTGAGGATCGCCGCCGTTTCCACCATTTCGACCATGAAGGTGGAGCGCCCGCGCGCCAGATCGTCCGATGCGCCGACACGGCTGAAAAGTCGGTCCACCACGCCGATGCGGGCAACGGACGCCGGAACGAAGGAGCCCATCTGCGCCATCACCGCGATAAGCGCGTTCTGGCGCAGGAAGGTCGATTTACCGCCCATGTTCGGACCGGTGAGAAGCCAGATGGCACCGGCCTGCTCCGAACTGAGAGGCGACAGGTCACAGTCATTGGCAACGAATGGCTCGGCGAGCTGTTTGCGCAGGGCTTGCTCCACCACAGGATGACGTCCGCCCTCGACGTGAAAATCGAGGCTGTCGTCCACTTGCGGGCGGCAATAATCTTCCGCCTCCGCAAGGGTGGCCAGCGCGGCCGAAACGTCGAGCACTGCCAGCGCATCGGCGGCGGCGCGGATCGTGCCGGCGGCGGCCACGGCCTCCGCGAGAAGGGTCTCGAAGGCTGACAACTCGATCTGCAATGCCCGGTCCGCAGCATTGGCTATTTTCGTTTCAAGCTCCGCGAGCTCCGTCGTTGTAAAGCGCATGGCATTGGCCATGGTCTGACGGTGGATGAAGCGCGCCTTGGCCTCGTCCGTACCGTTCATTGCGGCGGCGTTGTTGGCCGTCACCTCGATATAGTAGCCGAGCACATTGTTATGCCGGATCTTGAGCGACTTGACGCCCGTTTCATCCGAGAGCTGCCGCTCCATCTCGGCAATCACCCGGCGCGACTGGTCGCGCAGCGCGCGCATTTCGTCGAGTTCTTCATTGTAGCCGGCGCGAATAAACCCGCCATCGCGCTTTAGAAGAGGCAATTCGTCGGCGAGCGCCCGCGACAGATGCGCGGCAAACTGCATCGGCAAGCCGGCGATGCCGGAAAGCGCTCCGGCGAGCTCGGCGGGAACCTCCTTTCCCTGAAGCAGTTCGGCCACGCCATGCGCGGCCTCGAAACCGGACGCGAGGGCGCCCAGATCGCGCGGGCCGCCACGGTTGAGCGCCAGCCGCGAGAGCGCGCGGGCGATGTCCGGCACGCCCTTTAGAAGCCGGCGCGCATCTTCGCGCAGTCCCGGCTCGGCAAGGAAGAACGACACAGCGTCAAGCCGCCTGCCAATCGCTTCGGGATCGGTGAGCGGCGACATGAGCCGCTCGAAGAGAAGCCGGCTTCCCGCACCCGTCACCGTGCGGTCGATCGCCTTGGCGAGACTGCCGTCGCGGCTGCCCGAAAGCGTGCGGCCAAGCTCCAGATTGGCGCGGGTGGCCGGGTCGATGAAAAGGCTCGCCCCCTCGTCGTCGCGCTCCGGCCGGCCAAGCGGCGGGCGCTCCGCCTTCTGCGTCTTCTCCACATAGGCGACCGCGCCCGAAATGGCCGAAAGCTCGGCGCGGGAATAGCGGCCAAAGCCTTCCAGTGTCGCCACACCATAAAAGCGCGTCAGGCGCATTTCGGCGGAGGCGGAATCGAACAGGTTCGCCGGCTGCGGATTGGCAACCCGCCCCAGAACATCGAATGCGGGCCGGAAGGCATCGTCGTAATAGACGGCTTCCGGCACGATCAGCTCGCGCGGGTCGATCCGCAGCACATCGGCGAGGAGGCGGTCGGGGGCCGTCGGCGCCACGCGGAACGCGCCGGTGGAAATGTCGATCCAGGCGAGCGCCAGGCTCTCATCGCCGCCCTTCACCCGGCCGAGCGCCATCAGGTAATTGGACTCGGAGGGATCGAGCAGCTTTTCCTCGGTGATGGTGCCCGGCGTGACCAGCCGGATCACGTCGCGCTTCACCACCGATTTGGAGCCCCGCTTCTTGGCTTCCGCCGGATCTTCCATCTGCTCGCAGACGGCCACGCGATGGCCAAGCCCGATCAGTTTCTGGAGATAATCGTCTGCCGCGTGTACTGGCACGCCGCACATGGGAATATCGTCGCCCTGATGTTTGCCGCGCTTGGTGAGCGTGATGCCCAGCGCCCGGCTGGCGATTTCGGCATCCTCGAAGAACAGCTCGTAGAAATCACCCATTCGGTAGAACAGCAGCGAATCGGGATTGGCCGTCTTGATCTCGATATACTGCGCCATCATCGGCGTAGCCCCCGCGGCGGCGGCCTGCATTGCCTTGTGGCGCATGGGCGTTTCGTCGTTCAAGGAGGGCTCTCCGGCTTTTGACCTAGCTTCAAAACAACAGCTTCAATCTGCTTGGCCATTTACTGGGCAAAAGTGTAGCCTTATGCACCCGTCACTGGCAAAACTCCACAGAAAGCATAAAGCCAGAGCCGTCTCCCGGAGGAAACACACAGACATGTCCGCCAGCAAAAAGCCTGAACGTCAGGGGCCGTCCGTCAGCCCGCAGGAAGCGCTCGATTTCCACGCCACCGGCAGACCCGGCAAGCTCGAGATCACGCCCACCAAACCGATGGCGACCCAGCGCGACCTGTCGCTGGCCTATTCGCCGGGTGTGGCGGTTCCCGTTCAGGCCATAGCCGAAGACCCGAGCCGCGCCTTCGACTACACGACGCGCGGCAACATGGTGGCCGTCATTTCCAACGGCACGGCGATCCTTGGCCTCGGCAATCTGGGCGCGCTTGCCTCCAAGCCGGTGATGGAGGGCAAGTCCGTCCTCTTCAAGCGCTTCGCCGATGTCGATTCCATCGATCTCGAGGTAGACACGGAAGACGCCGACGCCTTCGTCGATTGCGTCAAGCTGCTCGGCCCCTCCTTCGGCGGCATCAATCTGGAAGACATCAAGGCGCCCGAGTGCTTCATCATCGAAAGCCGGTTGCGCGAGCTGATGGACATTCCAGTCTTCCATGACGACCAGCACGGCACGGCCATCATCGCGCTCGCCGGCCTCATCAACGCGCTGCATCTGACCGACCGCGACATCAAGACGACGAAGCTTGTCTGCAATGGCGCGGGTGCGGCCGGCATCGCCTGTATCGAGCTTGCCAAATCGCTTGGCCTCGCGCCGGAAAACGTCTTCCTCTGCGACACGAAGGGCGTGGTCTACAAGGGCCGCGAGGAAGGCATGAATCAGTGGAAGTCGGCCCACGCCGTAGAGACCGAAAAGCGCTCGCTCGCCGAAGCGCTCGACGGCGCGGATGTGTTTTTCGGCCTTTCGGCCAAGGGCGCGCTGACGCCGGCCATGGTGCAGTCCATGGCGAAAAACCCGATCATCTTCGCCATGGCCAATCCCGACCCGGAGATCACGCCGGAGGAAGTGGCAGAGATCCGCACGGACGCCATCATGGCGACGGGCCGCTCGGACTATCCCAACCAGGTCAACAACGTCCTCGGCTTCCCCTACATCTTCCGTGGCGCGCTCGATGTGCGGGCGACCACCATCAACGATGCGATGAAGGTGGCTGCCGCCGAGGCGCTGGCGGAACTTGCCCGCCAGGATGTGCCGGACGACGTGGCCGCCGCCTATCAGGGCAACCGCCCCAAATACGGCCCGAACTACATCATCCCCGTGCCGTTCGACCCGCGCCTCATCTCGGCGGTGCCGGTGGCGGTCGCAAAGGCCGCGATGGATTCGGGCGTTGCCCGCCGCCCCATCATGGACATGCAGAAATACACGAACGAGCTTTCCGCGCGTCGCGATCCGCTCGCCTCCACGCTCCAGCGCATCCACGACCGGGTCCGCCGCCAGCCCAAGCGCGTGGTCTTTGCCGAGGGCGAGGAAGAACAGGTGATGCGCGCCGCCGCCTCCTATGTGAACCAGAAGCTCGGCACCGCCATTCTTCTGGGCCGGGAAGAACAGATCCGTGAGACGGCGCGCCATGCGGGCGTCGACCTTTCCAAATCCGGCATCGAGATCATCAATGCGCGGCTTTCGCGCCGCAACAGCATCTATGCCGACTATCTCTATGAACGCCTGCAGCGGAAGGGCTATCTCTTCCGCGATGCGCAGCGCCTGATCAACAACGACCGCAACCATTTCGCCGCAACCATGGTGGCGCTGGGCGATGCGGATGCGATGGTGAGCGGCGTGACGCGCAACTATTCCACCGTGCTCGACGATGTACGCCGCGTGATCGACGCGCGCCCCGGCCACCGGGTGGTCGGCGTCACGCTGGCGCTGTGCCGCGGGCGCACCGTGCTGGTGGCCGACACGGCGGTGCACGACATGCCCAATTCCGAGGAGCTGGCCGACATTGCCGAGGAGGCCGCCGGGCAGGCCCGCCGCATGGGCTATGAGCCGCGCGTGGCGATGCTCGCCTATTCCACCTTCGGCCACCCGCCGGGCGAACGCTCCGAGCGCGTTCAGGAGGCGGTGAAAATCCTCGACAAGCGCCGGGTCGATTTCGAATATGATGGCGAGATGGCCGCCGATGTGGCGCTGAATCCGAGCCTGATGCAGCAATATCCCTTCTGCCGCCTGTCGGGCCCGGCCAACGTGCTGGTCATGCCCGCCTTCCACTCCGCCTCCATCTCCACCAAGATGCTGCAGGAACTGGGCGGCTCAACCGTCATCGGCCCGCTTCTGGTGGGGCTGAACAAGTCCGTTCAGGTGGTTTCGCTCAATGCGAAGGATTCGGATATCGTGAACATGGCGGCGATTGCGGCTTATAATGCGGCGGTGTGAGGGGGGACCCATCCGGTTGGTCGCGCAATAGCGCGACCAACTGCTTCTGCGCGCCACCTAAGAAAGTTAAACGTCCTCCTGAACAGGCTTCCAATAAACTGAATCGATCAACCGTTCCTCATACCAGAAATGAATTCCCGGGTCTCATCATCAACATTCAGATCTCGCACTGAATGAACACAATACAGACCGGCATCGCAAACTTTCTTGGTATTATGGCTTGCAAAAAACTTTCCAGACAATTCACGAAGGTATCTTATCTCAGAAATCCCGTAGTTACCCTTGCTCTTGTCAACACATCTATACAGCGCGTGAGCTACCAAATCGGCTATTTGAAGAAGACTTTCTTCAGATTTATTTTTCGTAGATATCCTGTCAATATTTATGTAACTCAAATTCTCTGTGAACTTTATCAAAGGCTTCCTTTGGCACGCTTTGAGAAAAGTCCTCATTCTTGAATAGTTTAAATTCGCCTCTTCAAAAACTATATCTATATCTTCCGGCGAAATCCCGCGCATCCTTGCGAAAAACCCAATGCGCTCCATAAGATACTGAGAGCATTTATTATAGTACTTTCCACTATCATTCGATATTGAATACTTATAATCCCGCAGCGTTTCCTTCCTGGAGATTACACCAAATAACGTCAACTCAAGATTCGACACAGTTTTTTCAAACTTGACTATTTGATTATGATTCAAACTCGCGCAATGAAGATTGTCGCGCTTGAATTCAGCACAAAGATCTCCCAAGAATTG
>NZ_CAJXGF010000078.1 GCF_913053745.1 uncultured Nitratireductor sp. | reverse complement strand
CCCGCCGCACGGGCGGTCTGGGCGGCGCCCACGCCTTCCGTCAGTGTGGAGTTTCTGGAGGCCGACACCAGAGTGGGTGGGCGCGAAGTCTCGCTGTGCAAGGTCGAGGGACAGCCGGACATTCGCTGTGAATGTGGCTGGCTTGAATTGGAGCCTGCACTGCGTAGCGTGAACTATGAGGTGATCTCGTCGGGGGGCGTGACGCAGTCGGCAGCTCTGGTAACGGCCGATTTTTCAGGCACAGACGACCGTAGCCGATTGGTCTTGACCGTGCAGCTTTCGTCCTCACAGACCGAGAATATGGAAGCCGGTTACAGACAGGGCTTCGATGCAGGATTGGACAATCTCGCCGGAGTTGCCGGGAGGACCATGGTGCTGCAGCGGGTGATACAAGCTCCACGAACCATGGTCTGGCGCAACTGGATGAACGCCGAGACGCTACCGCAATGGTGGGGTCCGGATGGCTTTTCCTGCCGCACGAAGAGGATCGACCTGCAAACGGGTGGCGAATGGCTGTTCGATATGATTGCCCCTGACGGCACGGTCTTTCCAAACCATCATCTTTATACCGAGATCCAGCCCGAGGAGAGGATCGCTTATACCCTGCTTGGGGGAGAGAATGGGCCCAAGCATGCCGACGCCTGGGCCTCATTCGAGGATCAGGACGGAGCCACGAACGTGACGTTGGGCATGGTGTTCAGCACAGAGGCGGAGTTTCAGGAAGCGAAAGGTTTCGGTGCAATCGAGCTGGGTCTGCAAACTCTCGGCAAACTGGAACGTTTCGTCACATCCAGATAAGGTCCGGCAGGGCTCTACGCTGTTGCGCATTGTCTGGGATGGCGAGAGATGACGGGAGCACAAGGCGTGGCGGGGAGAAGCGGGAAAGCCCCCGCTTCTCTTCAAGCAAAGGCGCTAATATCATTCGAACAAGGAGCCCCTGATGCTTCTGCCTTCCGTCATTCGACTGTGGAGATATTCGTTCCAGTAAGGTGTCCAGGAAACGAGGGCCTTGCCGGTCCCTTCATAAACCCTGAAGCGCTGCTGGCCGGAGATGAAGTTCCTCGGAAATCGTGCAGACCTGATCGAATTGAACTTCAATCCGGATGTCCTGCCAAGGACCAGACGTCCCTGAACCTTGAGTTCGCCGTTCTCGACCCTTACTTCTTCGACCGGACCTGGCGCGTTGATGACGGCTTTTCCGACGCCGCTCAGTGTGGTCTTCCAGGAAAACAATCCGTCGCCGGCCCAGAGGCTGGCGAGGAGCGGGTCCCGGGTCAAACCGAGCTGGATCGAACCCTCGCTCGCCCAGTATTCGCCTGGCTCCAATATCCATCGGTCTTCGGGAAGCACATCGAATACGTGGAAGCCAGCCAAAGAGGGTTGCAGATGAATCGTTCCGGTTCCGGAGTAATAGGGTCGGATGCGCGACTCGCTCGTGAAGATGTTGCGAAAGACCTCGCGCGGCGGCGGCAGCCGCGGTGTGAAAGCGATTTTGCCGGAAAGATTCGACAGTGCTCCTTTCGCGGCGCGAATCGTCTCGTCACTGAGTTCGATGCATATCTGGCGCATGCCCTCGATGTTCCGCACTTCAAACCGCGCCATTTCAGAACCTCTCGCTGAGTGGTTCGTCCCACACCATCGATCTGCTCCAAAGGAGCACAAAAGGTTCCGGTTTCAGGGCCGCCTCGCCGCGCAGAGGCCGGTCGAGTATCGTAATCACGAAGAGGATCACTGCCAGGAACAAGGCGGTTACGCTTCCCAGCACAATGTGCTGCCGCACCCTGATGCGCAGTATCGTCATCAAAAGAGTGCTTGTCCCCGCGCCAATCAGCACTGCATCCCAAAGAATGTTCGGGATCGCCGTTACCACGCCAGCCAATCTCCTCTGCCGGGAATCCGAAAACTCCTGAAAGGATGAGATGACTTCCGTGTGGACAATCTCCTCGGGTCTGGTTTGGGGTTCGAATTCCGCCAAGTGCCTGCGAATAGCCTCCGCACGATTGTAACCGCCGTTAAGGATCCGGCCCTTTCTGTGTGCCGGCCACTCCTTGTGGACCGTGTAAAGAACATAATCCCGAATGCTCCATTTCGCGTCGCTGCGGAATGGCTCGGGATATATGTTGAGTTGGGAATACAGTGATCCCAATGAGGTGGCCTCGTTGAGGATGCTCTCTTTCACCCGTTCGGAATTCTCGTACGCTGCCACTGTAAGGAGACCGAGCAACAGCCCGTAGAACAAGCTGAAGCCAGAAGTGACATAGTCTATCGATTCATTGAAGTCGGGTCCGGAGCCGAGAAGCAAGCGTACAAGAGGTTTGCCGATGAATATTCCAACGCCGACTGCAGAAAGTGTCGATATGATAAATACTATAGCCAACGTCGCTGTTGGTATGTCATAAATAAAGTCAGGCATGGAGTATCCTCTCCTGAAATTGTGGAGACGATACAGTTGGTAGAGATGATGGCAAATCACTTCTTCAAGGATATTGCTTTTTTTGTATTCAAATTCCTTTTTTTCTTAACCCCGGTTTCTGCTGAAGAGGTTCGGCTGTTCAGTATCGGTTCCGGAGATATCTCGGGTAACTATTATTCGGTTGCCCGGGCGATCTGCGATGCGTTCAATGACTATGACGATACACGCCGAAGGTGCAGTCCCGAGCCGACCGCCGGGTCGATCTACAACCTGAAGATGCTGGAGAGCGGCGAGCTCGATTTCGTGCTGGTGCAATCCGACTGGCAAAAGGCCGCGTATGAGGGAAGCAAGCCCTTCACCGATGCGGCCGCGATGGACGATCTGAGAACGGTGATGTGGCTTTATCCGGAGACGGTCACGGTCATCGCGGCTCCCGCGTCCGGAATCCGAACGGGGTCCGACCTTGCCGGCAAGGTCGTGGATATCGGTCTTCCGGCATCGGGACGCAACGCGACGTTTCAATCCCTGATGGAACGGTTCGGCATAAATGAAGACGTTTTCGGCGAACTGAGACAATTGGAGCCGTCGGATTCGATCAAAGATCTCTGCTCTGGAAAGATCGACGCCGCGATCTTCGTGGTCGGGCACCCGAACCGGCTGGTAAGCCAGGCGCTGAATGCCTGCAATGCGAGTATCGCCGATTTTTCGGGACCGAGAATTCAACGGGTCCTCTCTCGCAGTGCCGACTACCAAAAGTCCATTATTGATCGGGACATCTACGGCCCCCTGAGTGAGAATGTCGAGACCGTCTCGGTGATGGCAACCCTTGTGACACGTGGCTCTATGGATTCAGCACTGGTGTCGGACTTGGTCGCAGCGATCAGAAAAGACGTCGGGAGACTTAAAGCCGCTCTGCCGGTGCTCGGAGCGCTCGATGAATATCTCGACAAACCAGCAGGCATGGTCGTTCCGATGCACCCTGGTGCTATTGCGGAAAGGCAACAGGAATAAGGACAGTCCGCACCATGCGTTAGCCCCGCCCGCGATAGGGCGGGACGCCCTGATCGGGGATCCACACGCCCTTTGGCGGCTCGCCGGTCTGGTAGAACACGTCGATGGGCATGCCGCCGCGCGGATACCAGTAGCCGCCGATGCGCAACCAGTGAGGCTCCAAAAGGTCGCAGAGGCGGCGGCCGATGGAGACGGTGCAGTCTTCGTGAAACGCGCCGTGATTGCGAAACGCGCCGAGATAGAGCTTTAGTGACTTGCTCTCCACCAGCCAGCCGGCCGGCACGTAGTCGATCACCAGATGGGCGAAATCCGGCTGGCCCGTGAGCGGGCAGAGCGACGTGAATTCCGGCGCGGTGAAGCGCACGGCGTAGAGCACATCCTCCTGCGGGTTGGGCACGCGTTCGAGCACGGCTTCTTCGGGCGATCCGGGCAATTCGGTCTTGCCGCCCAAAAGGGTCAGATTGTCGTAGATGGTCTTGTCGGTCATTGCGGTCTCTTCCTTTCAGACGCCGCGCCGGTTGCCCCACAGGAACACGTGGAGCTGCGGCAGGATGTGAGGGGAGAACCAGCGGTCGGCCACGGTGCGGTCCACCAGCCAGCGCATGCGCTCCAGAATGCCCTCCATGTCGATGGCGGCATCCTCGGCCTCGGGCGGCGGCGGGGTGTGGTTGCCCGGCTGGAGATAAAGGGGCAGGGCGGGATAGCGCTCAGCCGCATCCTTCGCCCAGCGATAATCGGTCTCGTCGAAGATGACGATCTTCAACGCCATGGGCGCATTGCCGGCGGCGGTGACGCAGGCGTCGAAACGCTCCCAGTCCACCGTCTCGCCGGAGGACGGCGGTTTGGGGCTCAAAACCAGCATGGCCAGCTTTGCGAACCAGTCGCGCGCGATGGAGCCCTGCGTTTCGAGCGCGAAGCGATAGCCCTCGGCGCGGCCCGTATCGATCAGCCGTTCGAAGGGCTGGATCGCCGGGTTGCCGCCCGACAGCGAGACCATGACGGGCGCGCCGCCGGAGAGCTCCCTTATGCGGTCCAGCACGTCGCGGCTCTGCATGGGCAGCCAGTCGTGACGATGGGCACTGTCGACGGCGTGGAGGCTGTCGCACCAGTGGCAGCGATAGTCGCAGCCACCGGCGCGCACGAACACGGTCGGCATGCCGATCAATGCGCCTTCGCCCTGGATGGTTGGGCCGAAAATCTCGGCGATGCGCAGCGTGCTCATGGCCGGTATTCCGCCCAGGTTTTTGGTGTCTCGCTCACGCGCACCGCCGACACCTCGCTCCAGCGTGTCCGGCACCAGTCGAAGAGCGTTTTGGCCAGAAACTCGGCGGTGACGCCATCATGGCCGAACACTTCGTTCAGATGCCGGTGGTCGAGCGTGTCGTCGATATGGTCTTTCAGAGGCTTGAGCTCGCGGTAGTCGCGGACGAAGCCGTGATTGTCGAGCCGCTCTCCGGCCAGTTCCACCACCACGATGTAATTGTGCCCGTGCAGCCGCGCGCAGGGGTGGTCGTCCGGCAGGTTCGCCAGGCGGTGGGAGGCGGAGAAGTGAAACTCCTTGCTGACCCTATACATGGTCTACCTCCCCGGTTGTCTGCCCGGTGGCAGCAAGCCAGAAATCCGGATCGTCATAGAGTGTGGGGTCTGGGACGCCGGCCTCGTGGAAGGCCTCGCGCCGCTCCACGCAGGTGCCGCAGCGCCCGCAATGGTTTTCGCCGCCCTTGTAGCAGGACCAGGTTTCGGCAAACGGCGCTTCGGCGCGCGCGCCTTCGCGCACGATGTCGCCCTTGGTGCCGTTCACGAAGGGCGTGTAAAGGCTGACCGCGCCCATGCCTTCGAGCGCGGCATCCTGCATGGCCTGAAACGCATCGATGAAGCCCGGCCGGCAATCGGGATAGATGAAGTGGTCGCCGCCATGAACGGCGGCGGCCACGGCATCGGCCCCGCGCGCTGCGGCGATGCCGAAGGCGATGGCGAGCATGATGGCGTTGCGGTTGGGCACCACCGTCACGCGCATGGTCTCCTCGGCATAGTGACCGTCCGGCACGTCGATGGCGTCGGTTAGAGCCGATCCGGAGAGATGCCGACCGATGGCGGAGATGTCGAGAAGGTCGTGAGGGACGCCGAGCCGGGCGGCGGCCTTCGCCGCAAAATCCAACTCCTTGCGATGTCTCTGGCCGTAATCGAAGGAGATCAGGCCAATAAGGGTTCGTTCCCGCGCCACCTTGTGGGCAAGGGAAACGGAATCGAGTCCGCCTGAGCAGACGACGAGCGTTTTCATGATCGGGTTCCTTGTTTTAATGACCGGGTAGGCTGCGACCGGTGCCGGAATTCTCCGGCGGCTGGAGGCGTATCAGACCTTCAGCTCAAAGAAAAGCGGCGATCGGTTTCCCGACCGCCGCCCGGTTTTGTGAGCCTTTATCCGCGCAGCTGCGCGGTGCGCGGCAGGTCGGAGAGGATCTCCGCACCGTCGGCGCGCATGATGACGATCTCTTCCAGCCTGAGGCCGAACTTGCCGGTCAGATAGATGCCGGGCTCGATGGAGAACACCATGCCTTCGTCCAGAACCGTCTCGGAGGTGGCGGTCATGTAGGGCGGCTCGTGAATGTCGATGCCGAGCCCGTGGCCGGTGCGGTGGGGGAAAAAGTCGCCATAACCGGCCTCGGTGATCACGTCGCGCGCGGCCTTGTCGATGGCCTTTGCGGTAGCGCCGGGCTTGGCTGCATTCAGCGCTGCGGTGACCGCCCGCTCCACGATGGCATGGACCTTTTCAAACTCCGCATCGGGCTTTCCGAAATAACCAACGCGCGTCATGTCGGATGGATAGCCGCCAAGACGCCCACCCGTGTCGATCAGCACCGCGTCGCCTTCCTTCAGCTTCGTGTCGCCGGTGTGGTGATGCGGAAAGGCGCCGTTGCCGGCAAAGCAGACGCTGGTGAACACCGGCACCGCACCTGCCGCCTTGTAGACGTCGCGGATGGCTGCGGCCACTTCCAACTCGGTGACACCAGATTTCAGCGCATCGAAACCGGCCATGGCGGCCCTGTCGTTGAGCACCGCGCTCGCTTTCAGGCGCTTGTATTCGTCTTCGTCCTTGCGGGCGCGCAGATGGCCGACCGTGTCGTCGGTGAAGCGGCGCTTCGCGCCCGGCAACGCGTCGAGCAGAAGAAGCGCGAAATCGGCACGCATTGTCTCGTCGATCACGACGCTGGGAGCATCCGGCAGGTTCGATGCCGTGAGGAGTTCCGCAAGGGCGGCGTCCGGGCCGTCATCGTCGCGCCAGGGGAAAAACGGCAGGTCGGTCTTCTGGCGCGAACTGTCGACATTGAGCGCCGGCATCAGGAAGCCGGCATGATCCTTCGAGACCAGCAACATGACGGGGCGTTCATCGCCATGCGGATCGAGGCCGGCCACGTAGATCATGTGGCTCGACGGGCCGATGGCCACCAGATCGGTGCCGGTTTCGCTCATGCGCTGGCGCAGGGCCTCAAGCCGCCGGGCGGAGGTGTTGGACATCAAGAAACTCCTGAAGGGAATGGCGCAATGGATATGGAAAGAGGCCGCCCCGGCTGGCGGGACGGCCTGAAACGGCAGGGCTGCGTCAGTCTTTCGTGACGAGCCGGTAGTAGACGAAGTCAGAGGTGGCGCCGTTGACGTAGCCATTCACCTTCTCGTCCATGGCGACCTGATAGGCGGCCTGGAACATGATAACGATCGGCGATTTGGCCTGCACGTCTTTCTGCAGATCGACATACATCCCGTTGCGCTTGTCGGCGTCGGATTCGGCGAGCGCCGCGGCCGTGCGATCGTTCATCTCCGCCGGCACGGCCCAGGCGTTCCGCCATGTGGTGGTGGCCTGGTAGTTGTCGTCGGAATTGTCGCGGTTATAGGCGAAGGCCTTCGCGTTGGAGTGCGGGTCCATGAAATCCGGACCCCAGTAGAGCAGCATCGCCTCGTGGCTGCGCTCGCGATACTTGGTGATCACCTGCGAGCCCGTGCCGGGGATGATGTCGAAATTGATGCCGGCTTCCGCGAAGCTCGCCTGCAGCGACTGCGCCATGTCGGTGAACGGCGTCGAGTTGATGACGTCGAGCGTCACGTTGATCGGCGTTTCCACACCGGCATCGGCAAGGATCTGCTTTGCCTTTTCCGGGTCGTAAGTGTAGGGCGTCTCGTCATAGGAGCCGGGGAAGCCCTTCGGCCAGAAGGCCTGATGGATCTCCATCTGTCCCTTGAGGAAACTCTCGGTCATGCCCTCATAATTGACGAGGTAGCGCGCGGCTTCCCAAAGCGCCTCCGGCTGCAGCGCTTCGGTCTTCTGGTTGAAGGAAACGAAATGCACGGCGGCCTGCGGGTAGGTCTCGACCTTGATGTTGTCGGCGCTGATGCCGTTGATCTGGTCCGGCGTCAGGTTGCGGGCCATGTCCACGTCGCCCGACTGCAGGAGAAGCTGCTGGGTCGCTGCTTCCGCGACATGACGGATGATGACGTTCTCGACCTTCGGCGCACCCTTGAAGTAGTCGGCATTGGCGCCCATGCGCACCAACTCGCCGGGGCGATAGGCGGTCAGCTGGAACGGGCCGGAACCGGCCGAGTTCGCGTTGAGCCATTTGTTGCCCATGTCGCCGTCTTCTTCATGCTCCATGACCGTCTTTTCATCGACGATGGAAGCCGGGCGGGCGGCCAGAACGTTGAGCACGAAGGCAGGCGAGAAGTCGCCCTCATATTTCACGACAACCTTGTTGCCGTCGACGGTGACCATCTGGTCCACATTCTCCGCCGTCCAGCCGAGCTGGGCGAGAATGAAGGCCGGCGTCAGGTTCAGCTTGATGACGCGGGCAAAGGAAAACGCCACGTCTTCTGCGCGCACCGGATTGCCCGAATGGAAGGTTGCGCCGTCGCGCATGGTGAAGGTGATGGTCTTCGCATCTGCGTCTGCTTCCCACTCGGCGGCAAGGCCGGGGGCAAGAACCGTCGGGTCCTCGGCATCGTACTGAACGAGACGGTCATAGATGTTGGTGACCAGTTCGCCCGACGAGAACTCGTAGGCCTGTGCCGGGTCGATGGCGACGATGTCGTCGATGTTCTGCGCGACGACCAGAACGTTGTCCGGCGTGGCTGCGAGCACATGCTGCGAAAGCGGCATGCTGAGAGCGGCGGCGAGAAGGGCTGCCTTGAAGAGTTTCATGTTGTTCTCCTCTGTTCTGGATCAGGAATTGTTTTTGGTCGTTCTTGTGGGTTTGCCGGAGGCCTTGTCCGGCGAAACCAGTTCGATGCGATTGTTGGCCTGGCCATTGGCGTCGAACACGGTCAGCGTGCCGGTCCACAAAAGGCGGGCCGGAGTCTCGGTGACGTTCTTCCAGGCATGCGGGGTGTTGCCGCGATAATGCAGGCTGTCGCCGGCCTTCATCACCATTTCCTCGCCGTCGAGATACTGGGTGATGGTGCCTTCGAGAATGTAGATCAGCTCTTCGCCCTCATGGCTCACTGTCTCCGAGGAATAGCCGGGGGGCACCGTCAACACGAAGGAGGAAAGCTGGCTGCCGGGAAACTCCGTCCCGAGCCGCTCATAGATGATAGAGGAGCCGGCAATTGAAAACTGCTGGCGGCTTTCGGCACGGGTCAGCCCGTCCTCGGCGCGGGGCTGGGCGACGAAATAATCGAGCCCGACACCCAGCGCGCGGGCAATACCGGCGAGCGAACCGAGCGTCGGCGTGGCGTTGTCGCGCTCCACCTGGCTCAGATAACCGACGGAGAGGCCGGCCGCCTTGCCGAGCTGTTGCAGGGTGAGGCCGAGCTGCCGGCGGCGGGCGCGGATCAGCACACCGATTCTGGTGTCGACATCGGGTGTGGCGCGGGCCGGCTGCGTGCTCAAAGATTTTTCCCCCACAAAAATTTTTTTGATGTAACCAGATTTTTTTGTATGATCCAAGCTCTTTTTTGAAGGTTTTGCAGGGCGCGAGACGGGCTTCTCCGCCGCAAAACTGCATGAAATCAGAGTGTTGGCTTCTTGGTGGTGCGCACGCCGGCTTGCAGGTCAGCCAGGGGAGAGGGCGCGCGTTTGGGGCATCCATCGACAATAGCAGCGGCCAGAGAGCGAACAAGCCATGGCGTTTGAACCATCCACCGGGGCCGCCAGTGCGCGTTTAAGCATGCTGGCCGGTCGTGCCTTCGAGGGCGTTGCGAGCGTTCTGCGCTTCGCCATCGTCGTCGCCGGCACATTTCTCGGCCTTCTGGCCATCACCTTCTTCATCGGTCGTGTCGTGCCGATCGATCCCGTGCTCTCGGTCGTCGGCGACCGGGCGACACAGGAGGTCTATGAGGCAGCACGTCAGGCCATGGGGCTCGACCGACCGCTCATCGTGCAGTTCTTCGCCTATGTGGGCGATGTTCTGACGGGCGATCTCGGCATGTCGATCTCCACCGGCCGCCCGGTGGTCGACGATCTGGCGCGCGTCTTTCCTGCAACGCTGGAAATGGCTACCATCGGCATCATCATCGGCGTGGTGCTGGGCGTGCCCATGGGCGTTGTCGCCGCCACGCATCAGGGCAGCTGGATCGACCAGGTGATCCGCGTGCTCGGTCTGCTTGGCTATTCGGTGCCTGCCTTCTGGCTTGGCCTTGTCGGTCTCGCGGTTTTCTATGCGGGGCTTGGCTGGGTTGCCGGTCCGGGCCGCGTCGATATCTTCTATGACGGCCTGCTCGATCCCGTGACCGGACTCTATCTCATCGACAGCGTGATCGCCGGCGAGTGGGACATCTTCTGGAACGCGCTCGACCATCTGATGCTGCCGGCGTCGATCCTCGGCTTCTTCTCGCTGGCCTATATCGCCCGCATGACGCGCTCTTTCATGCTCGACCAGCTCGGGCAGGAATATGTGACGACCGCGCGGGTTAAAGGCGTCTCCGAGCGCCGGGTCATTTGGCGGCATGCGTTCTATCCGATCCGCATCCAGCTCATCACCGTGATCGGCCTGTCCTATGCAGCGCTGCTGGAAGGTTCGGTGATGATCGAGACCGTGTTCTCGTGGCCGGGCATCGGCAATTATCTCACGACCGCGCTTCTGACCGCCGATATGAACGCCGTTCTCGGCGCGACGCTGGTGATTGGCGCCGTCTTCATCATGATCAACAAGATATCCGATGTGCTTTACCGCATTCTCGATCCGAGGGCCCGCCGATGATTGACTGGCTTCTCGACGATTCCCCCACCTCGCGCCTTCAGGCCAATCTGGGTCGCGCCTGGCGCGTCTGGACCGCGCTGTTACGCAATCCGCTTGCCGTTGTCGGCGCGCTGATCGTGCTGGTGCTGGTCGTCATGGCAATCTTCGCACCGCTGATCGCGCCCTACTCCCCCGTTGGACAGGATCTCGCAAACCGCCTCATGCCGCCATCCGCCGAACACTGGATGGGCACGGATGAACTCGGCCGCGATATCTATTCGCGCGTCGTCTACGGTGCGCGTATCACGCTTCTGATCGTCACCATGGTGGCCGTTATCGCCGCTCCCATCGGCCTCGTGGTCGGTGCGGTGTCCGGCTATTTCGGCGGCTGGGTCGACCGCGTCCTAATGGGCGTGACCGATATCTTCCTGTCGATGCCGAAGCTCATTCTGGCGCTTGCCTTCGTGGCAGCACTCGGGCCCGGCATCGAAAACGCCATCATCGCCATCGCCATCACCGCATGGCCGGTCTATGCGCGCATCGCTCGCGCCGAGACGATCACATTCCGGGATTCGGAATTCATCTCGGCGGTCAGGCTTCAAGGCGCTTCGGCGACGCGGGTCATCCTGCGTCACGTTCTGCCGCTCTGCGCGTCCTCGACCATCGTGCGCGTCACGCTCGACATGGCGGGCATCATCCTCACCGCCGCCGGCCTCGGCTTCCTCGGCCTCGGCGCGCAGCCGCCTTTGCCTGAATGGGGCGCGATGATCTCGCGCGGACGCAACTTCATCCTCGATCAGTGGTGGGTCGCCACCATGCCGGGCTTCGCGATCATTCTCGTCAGCCTCGGCTTCTGCTTCCTGGGTGACGGTCTGCGTGACGTGCTCGATCCCAAGCAGGGAGAAAAGCAATGAGCGCACCGCTGCTTGATATCGAGAACCTGACCGTCACCTTCCCGACGTCCAGGGGACCGGTCGACGTGGTGAAGGGCATTTCCTTCTCGCTCGGCCGCGAGCGCCTGGGCATCGTTGGCGAATCCGGTTCCGGAAAGTCGATGACGGGACGCTCCATTCTGCGACTCATCCGCAAGCCGGGCCGCGTGACGGCGGACCGCATGACCTTCGACGGCATCGACCTTCTGTCACAGAGCGAACGGCAGATGCGCGAGCTTCGCGGCGCGCGCATTTCCATGGTGATGCAAGACCCGAAATTTTCGCTCAACCCGGTGATGACCATCGGCGATCAAATCGGCGAAGCGCTGCTCACCCACGGCAAGCTGCCACGCCGCGAGCTGAAGGCGCGGGTGCTTTCCATGCTGGAAGCCGTGCGCATCAATGAGCCGGAGCGGGTGGCGAACCTCTATCCGCACGAGGTTTCGGGCGGCATGGGCCAGCGCGTCATGATCGCCATGATGCTCATCCCCGAGCCCGATCTTCTGATCGCCGACGAGCCGACTTCGGCGCTCGACGTTTCGGTGCAGGCGCAGGTGCTTGACATCATCGACGATCTCGTCACCGGCAAGGGCATGGGGCTGATCCTCATCAGCCACGATCTGAACCTCGTCTCGCGCTATTGCGACCGCATCCTCGTGATGAATAGCGGCGAGATCGTTGAATCGTGCAAGGCGGGCGATCTCAACAAGGCGACGCACGCTTATACCAAGGGGCTTCTTGCGGCCATGCCGCGCATGGACGAAGAGCGCGACGAACTGCCGGTGCTCGACCGCAGCACCTGGACCACGGGAGCGGGCACATGAAGAAGGCCGCCATTCATCTCGAAGACCTGTCGATCAGCTACGGCAAGACGCCGGTGGTGTTCGATGTCGAGTTTTCGGTCGCCGAGGGCGAGAGCTTCGCGCTGGTGGGCGAGTCGGGTTCCGGCAAGTCTACCATCCTGCGCGCGATCAGCGGCCTTGCGCCCGACTGGACCGGCAAGATCTCCGTGCTCGGAAAGCCGCGCGGCCATGCGCCGGATCGGGCGTTCGCAAAAACCTGCCAGATGGTGTTTCAGGATCCGTACGGATCGCTGCATCCGCGCAAGACGGTGGACGACTGCCTTGCCGAACCGCTTGCCGTGCATGGCATTGGTGGACGCGACACGCGCGTGAAGGACATGCTCGACGCGGTCGGTCTCGACCAGCGTTTCCGCTTCCGCTTTCCGCACCAGCTTTCGGGCGGCCAGCGGCAGCGCGTGGCGATTGCCCGTGCGCTGATGCTGGAGCCGCGCGTGATGCTGCTCGACGAGCCCACCTCGGCGCTTGACGTGTCGGTGCAGGCGGAAATCCTCAACCTGTTGAAGAAGCTTCGCCGCGAGCAGGGGCTCACCTATCTGATGGTAACCCACAATCTGCCCGTGGTCTCCTTCCTTTGCGATCGGATGGCGGTCATGCGCCACGGCCGCGTGGTCGAGATCGCCAAGGTCGATGCGCTGAAGACGGGCCGGCTTGCCAATCCCTATTCGCGCGAACTCTACGCCGCCAGTGGCGGCACGCTCCAACCCGCATAACAGAGACTGAAAATGACCGACTACACCGGCCCGCTGGCCGAATTCGACCGTGCGCTTTCGCTCGCCACGACCCCGAATGCTCCCTTCGATGCGCTTTTGGAGCTGACGCGTGCCGTGGTCGGCACGAAGCTGTTCACCTTCATGACCGCCGACATGAAGACGGAAACGGCAAGCCGTTCCTACACCTCGCATCCGGAAGAATATCCCGTCTCCGGCACCAAGCCGATCCACTATGACCGCTGGTTCGAGACCGTGCACAAGAAGCGCGAATGCTTCGTCGCCAACACGCTGGCCGACATCGACACGGTGTTCCCCGACGCCACGCTGATCGGCAAGCTCGGCTGCGGTTCGGTCATCAACCTGCCGGTGGTGCTGGGCGATACGCTGGTCGGCACCGTCAACATGCTCGATGTCGAGCACCACTACACGCCCGAGCGCGTGGCGCTGGCGAAAACGTGGCTTTCGGTGCCGGCAAAGGCCGCCTATCTTGCCAGCAGACAGTTGCAGAGCAGATAGGCGTCAGATCGCCGTGCGGTGTGAAACCGGCATCAGGTCTTGTATCGCCCGGAAACGGTCGAAGTCCTTGCGCCCGCTTGCCGACCATGCGGTCTCCGCCATGGCCGAAATGCGTGGATAGACCAGGTGAGCAAAGAGACCGGGCGTGGCCAAGTTCTCTGACCAGAGGCATGTCTGCACACCGGCCAGCTTGTCTCTGAATTCATCCGGCCAATCGCTGCCCGGCTCGTAATCATAAGTGTCGCGCAGCGTCACCGTCCCAGCCCAACTCGCGCCAGGTTCCCACCATTCGGTCGAGCGAGCCATGTCGAGGTAATAATGCTCGGCTGGCGCCAGAACGACTTGATAGCCCTGCTGGGCTAACGCGCGGCCGCTCTTCGATTCTTTCCATGCGACAAGCAGCGCGCCGTTCACTTCGAGTCCGCCGCCCAGTGCCGCCTCTTCCCACACGGCGATGTCGCGTCCGCGCTCGCGCAGCATCTCCTGCACGCGCTTGAGGAAATAGGATTGCAGCGAGAAGGTTTCGACCTTGCCGAACAGTTTCTCGCCAAGCGTCCGGGCGAGCGGCGATTCCAGCCAAGCACCCTCGGCCACTTCATCCGCACCGGCGTGGATGTAGCGTGCCGGGAAGATGTCCACGAGTGTGTCGAACACATCGCCGAGGAAGGTCCAGGTGGCGTCGACCGCCGGGTTGAGCGCATTGTTCGGGAAATACTGCACCGAGCGGTAGTAGATGCGGTTCTCACCCGGATCGCTGAGCTGGGGCAGCGCGCGCAGCACGCAGTAGCAATGACCGGGAATGTCGATTTCGGGTATGATCTCGATGCCGAGCCCAGTGCCATGGGCGACCAGCGCGCGCATGTCGCCGCCGGTGTAGAACCCGCCGGCGCGTTCGGCCGGTGAGCCCAGAAGCGGGGGGAGCAATTCACCATCGCCGCGGAATGCGGTCCGCTCGGTCAAGGCTGGCCAGCCGGGTATCTCCAAGCGCCAAGCCTCGTCATCGTTGAGGTGAATATGGAAACGGTTGAGTTTGTTCCAGGCGAGACAATCGAGAAAGTCCACCAGATCCTGCATGGAATAAAACTGTCGGGCGACATCGAGATGCGTGCCACGCCAGTCAAATCGGGGCTGATCGCGGATCATGCCCGTTGCAGGCACGATGAACTCGTCGGGGCGCAGACGCGCGCCGCGCAGCATCTGTCCAAGCGTGATAAAGCCATGGCGGAATCCATTCTCATCGCCGGCGCTGAGTGCGATGCCTTCCGCATCGAAAGCGATTTCGTAGGCGCCGCCGTGCAGGGCGGGATCGTCGGCCGTCGCGATCGTATGACCAGTGCCATGCCCAAAAAGCGGCTCTTCGTTGGCGAAGAGGCGGCACGCCAGCGCGCGAACTGCCGAGAACGCCTTTTGCGCGGCGAGCGAAGCTTCGGGGGAAAGCACCAGCGGCGGGGCGGTGTTTCGCCGCCCTGCCACCTCCGCGTCGAAGGGCGCGGGAATGACGGAGAGCGGAGCTGCTCCCTTGGGCAGAGCGGTTTGCTCCAACCTCTCCCAGTCGGGCTCGCCGGGAACACCGTTCCGCGTCATCGGTTCCACTGTCACGGGACAGGTGGTTCCATCCCTGAGGATCAGATGCGCGCTTTTTGGACCGTAGCTATAGTGGCGCAGCACATGGCTGAGCCGGTCGGCGCGAATGGTCCAGCATTCCCCGGCAAGGAGTTGCATGCCTTTTGGTTGCGCAAACACATGATAATTTGAGAGCTGGTCGGTCAGCGTCGCGCCCTCGATCCGGCATTCGGGATGAATACGGAAGAGCGAGGTGGTGGCAAGCTGTGCGCCGCTGATCGGCTCACCCTGATCCAGCTCAAGGGACAGCTCGATCACACCGCGATCCGCGTCCCAATTGGTCAGCAGGCGGCAGGCATGACTGTTCTGCATCGATGTTCCTTCCGAAATATGAATGCTTCGAATGACGGACTTCAAAGCTCGGTGGGGCTGGCGTGATCCTGACGCTGTCGAGGTGAGTTGGCGATCCTCAGATGTTCGCGCAGGCGTATGAGATCGGCGGCCAGCTTTTGTGTGTCGGCTTGTCGGCCGGCGGTTTCCGCCTGCGCGAGCACGAACTCCGCTGAACGGACCACATCGCGCCAGCGTGGATTGAGCGGCAGGGTCTCGATCAAGAGATACTTGTCGAGCGTTCGAGTCTGGAGCGATGTTTTGTCTAGGCTAACGCGCCAAATGCCGCTCTCTTCGGCAAACTCGATGCGCTCCCGGCCGGTCAGTTCCCGCCAGAGGGTGAGGCTGCCTGTCATTACTTGCACGATCAGACTACGGTAGGTTTCATCGGGTGCGGCAAGGGGCTCGACGTGCGTTTCGTTTGCCATCGCGGGCAGCGCGCTGTCGATCGCGCCGCGCACCGAGACGAGCAGATTCTCTGCCTCCAGCGATGCATCACTCAGCACCAGCGCCATGCCGGCTCCTGCCTCCGGCTCGAGTTCGAAGGCATTGATGGTGAACTCGCGGCCGGCAATATGAAGTGTCGCGCTGCTCTCGCCGTCCGTTCGGCACTGGCTGTCGAGCAGGGCTGCAATGTCGCTGGAAAGAAGCAGCGAAAGCGGCGTCGCACGGTCGAGCGGGCGGCCGAAAATCGTTCCGGCAGCACGGTTGGCGTAGGTCACAATCGCCTTGTCGTTGACGCAGATGAGGCCCGCTTCCAGCGCGTCGAGCAGGCGTGCCATGCGGCGTTGCGAAAGACGCAATGCATCTTCCACCTGAATGCGGCGGTCGACCTCGTCGCGCAGATCCCGGTTTTCTTCTGCTCGACTGCGCGCGCGCGAAGCATCGATCAGTGTCGAGATGCGGGTAAGAAGTTCGTCCTTTACAAAGGGCTTCACCACATAGTCATTCGCGCCGGCCTCGAAGCCGGAGATCATGTCACGCGTGCGGCTTCTCGCCGTCACCATGATGATCGGAAGGTCGATGAGTGAAAACTGGCGGCGAAGGGTGCGCGCCACATCCAACCCGGACAAATCATTCATCATCACGTCGAGAACAACCAGGTCCGGCTTATGCTCGCGCACCGCCTCGATGCCGGCACGGCCGTTATCTGCACATATTACGCGATACCCCTGCGGCAGGAGAACGTTACGCAGGACTTGCAGATTGATGGGCTCGTCGTCGACGACCACGATGGTGGGCGCCGTGGTGCCTTCATGCTCGGAGGCCGGAGCCTCGAAGGCGTCGAGCGCGTTGATGGTCTGGTGCAGGCCCCCGGGATATTTGCCGCGCGCCTGCTCCGCAGCATCCGCGCTGGCGGCAGGCAGTTGCAACACGAAGCGCGAACCGCGGCCCAATTCGCTGGTGGCCGTCAAGGTGCCACCGAGCAGAGCGGCGAGGTTGCGGGCAATGGCAAGGCCAAGGCCGGTCCCGCTTTTCTTTTGACTGGCGTCCTC
This sequence comes from uncultured Nitratireductor sp., assembly GCF_913053745.1. GTDB lineage: Bacteria > Pseudomonadota > Alphaproteobacteria > Rhizobiales > Rhizobiaceae > Nitratireductor. The sequence continues at coordinate 4,271 of NZ_CAJXGF010000078.1, read as the reverse complement.
ACCATCGGCCTGTTCGAGCGGCTGGAAAATGCGCTCGAGATTCTCCGGCGAGATCCCGCGCCCCGTGTCTTCGACAGCAATCGACACGGTGGCGTTTTCGCCTTCGCCCTCATGCCAGGCCGTTACGTGAATATGCCCGTCGTCTACGTATTTGATGGCATTGCCGATCAGATTGTAGAGAATTTGCTCCAGACGTACCGGATCGGCGATCACGGGTGGTGTGATGTCGGGAATGTCGACCCGAAGGCTCACCGGTTCGCCCGACAGGAGCGGTTCTGACAGAAGCAGGACTTGGCGTACGCCGGTGGCTACGTCGACCGCCTGAATGTCGAGCCGCATGCGCCCTTGCCGGATCCGATAAAGATCGAGCAGGTCGTCGACAAGGCGAGACAGACGATGGGCGGAAAAGGTGATGAGCTGAAGCTGGTTGCGCTGGGCGGGGGCGATTTCGCCGGCGGCACCCGCGGCCAGTGTCTCGGAAATACCGATGATACCGTTGAGCGGCGTTCTGAGTTCATGCGAGGTGTTGGCCAAAAACTGGTCTTTCATGCGGTCGGCCTGTTCCAGCTCGGCATTCTTCTCGCCGATTTCGCGGTTATGGGCCTCCAGCTCCCGGTTTTTTTCGCTGATGAGCTGCAATTGCTCGCGTAAGGCGTCGCGCATACGGGCGACGGAGTGGGAGAGCCGGGCAAATTCTGTCGGCTGATCGAATTTCGGCAGTCGCATGTCCAGCGCGCCGTCAGCCACCGCTTCGGCGGCGCCGGTCACGGATTTCAATGGACGTGTTTGAGAGCGGGCGAGGTAGAAAGACAGAAGCAGGATCAGCGGCAGTGCAAGCGCAGCAAGCACCAGGATCAGATTGCGCAACCGTGTGCTGGCGGCGAAGGCCGAAGCTGCATCTGCATCGACGGTGAACAGCCAGGTTGCGTCCGGCAGGAGAAGATGGGTCCAGGCCGAAAGGGTCGGTGCGCCCAACAGGCCCTTTTCTAGCGTTGTCACGTTGCTCTGCCTGTCCATCGCCGAAGGCAGCGCGACGATGTCGCCGGCATTCAGCGCGGCCGCTGAAGATGCGATCACCGCGCCATGCGAGGATATGAGGTTCAATGTTCCGTTGCCGCCCTCGTGGCCGGCGAGCAGAGCCGCAAGCTTGCTGGCAGGCAGGCGCAGGATCGCGGCGCCGCTCGCCCGTTGATAGAGTTTGACCCTAACGGCGAAATAGGCAGCGAACTGACCGGTGCGTGGATCTTGCATGAAGTCATGGAACACGATCCCTCGATTCTCGGTCGCGCGCAGTGCCGCAAGCGCTTCCGAAAGAGGCGAGGTCTCCTGGGGTAGAAGCTGGCCCAGATAATCGTCCTTGAAGACGGAATAGACCACACGGCCGCGTGCGTTGACGAGATAGACATTGTCGAATTCCGAGCTTTCGACGAACGTCAGATACTCTTCGTGGAACTGACTGTGCGCATTGGCATAAGCCAAGGCCTCACGCAGCAGCCGGTCGAGATTCGGTGCATCCGGTCGTTCCGGCAGGCCTGCGCCAACCTCGAAGAGACCGCGTAATTGTTCGGCCGCTTTTTCTTCTTCGGGCGCCATCTGACCCATCGCATAGCTGAAACCGTAAAAGTCGCCGATGGAGTAACGGGCGATGTTGGTTTGCGCGAGGCTTTCGGCTTGCCGCTTGGCGAATGAGACATATTGTGTGAGCTCGCTCTTCTTCGCATCGCGGGCAAAAGCGAGTTTCTCGAAGGTCTCGCGCGCGATGTTTGCGTTCACCAGCGAGAAGAATGCGACGGCACTGATCGCCAGCGGCACGATCGACACCGCCAGCAAGACCAATAAAAGCCGGGCCTGGAAGCCGGCCGGCAAAATCCTGCGCCACTGCATGAAGTCCTCCCGATCGGCAAGAAGCCGATCAATTGCCGATACGCTAGCGAAACTGCTGAGCTTCGCCAAGTGCAGGCATTCCGCTTATCGGCGAATGCAACGAAACTGACGAAATTTACGAAATAGACGGTGGCATTAAATTGGTTTCATCCAGCAGAATGATTGAACTGTTCGTGCCGATGCGGAATCGCGTCAGGGTGGAGCCTGCGGTGGAACAGCGAGAAGGCGGACAGTCTGCCTGGACATTTGAGGGAGGAAAGCATGAAACGTTCATTGACGGTGAGTGTCGCCGCCGCCGCAGGTCTTCTGCAGATTCAAGCGGTCTCCGCCGAATCCGTTCTGACGGCCCTACCAGTCCAGCGCACCGCCTGGATCGAGAACTACAATCCCTTCAATCAGTCCTCGCGATTGCCTTCCGTCAACGATTTCATCTATGAACCGCTGATTGTCTTCAACACGCTGAAGGCCGGCGAGCCAAACTATCGACTGGCGACGGATTATGCGTATGGAGAAGATCTGAAGAGTCTGACCGTGACGCTGCGCGATGGTGTGACATGGTCCGACGGTGAGGCGTTCACCGCGCAGGACGTGGCTTTCAGCCTGGATCTGGTGAAACAGCACAAAGCACTCGACATCTACGGTCTCGACAAGATTGTCGCCTCCGCCGAGGCGGTGGACGATCAGACCGTTCGTTTTCAGCTCCACGAAGCCAACTCTGGCGCCATCTATTCCATCGTTCGCCTGGCCGTGGTCCCCGAGCATATCTGGAGCGGGATCGAGGATCCGGTGACTTTCACCAATCCAGACCCGGTTGGCACCGGCCCGTTAACGGAAATTCGCCGGTTCACACCGCAGGAATACATTCAGTGCCGCAATGAAAATTACTGGGATGCGGAGACGCTCAAGGTCGATTGCATGCGTTTTCCTCAGATCGCCACCAATGACCAGGCACTCGCTGCCGCCGCGCGCGGCGAACTCGACTGGATGGGGTCTTTCCTGCCCGACATCGAGAAGACTTTCGTCGGAAAAGATCCTGAAAATCACAAATACTGGTTCCCCGCCGGTTCCCTTGTGGCTTTCAACGTGAACATGGAATCCAAGAACGAGGGCAATCGCGAAGCTTTCACCGACGTTGAGTTTCGCCGCGCGATCTCCATGTCCTTCGATCGCGAGGCCATGGTCGATATCGCCGGCTACGGGTACCCGACCATCAACCAGTATCCGTCCGGTCTCGGCCAGGCCTATCATTCCTGGAATAATCCGGAGGTGGACGCGAAGTACGGCAAGTTCACCCGTTATGATGTCGAGGGCGCAAAGGCGCTGCTGGCGGAAGCGGGCTACACGGATACCGATGGCGACGGCAATCTGGAAACACCGAGCGGCAAGAACATCTCCTTCGATATCATGGTGCCGAATGGCTGGACCGATTGGATCAACACCGTGCAACTCGCGGTGGAAGGTCTGACCGCGGTCGGCATCGACGCGCAAGTGGCGACGCCGGAGCATGCCGTGTGGGCGGAAAACCTGATCACCGGCAATTTCGATATGGCGATGAACGCCTATTTCACGGGGGTCACGCCGCACTATCACTTCGATCTCGGCCTGCACTCGCGGCATCAGGGAAAGACCCGATTTGGCGCGACACGCTATTACAACGAGAAACTCGACGATCTTCTCGACGGATTCTTCAAGACCGTGGACGCCGAAAAACAACGCGCCATCATGAACGATGTTCAGATGGAGATCGGTCGCGACATGCCCTACATAGCGGTGTTCAACAATCCGCTCTGGTATCAATACAACACAAAACGCTTCACTGGCTTCTTCAGCGCTGAAAATCCCCAGGCCAAACCGGTCGTTCACGATGAAACGCCAGAGCGCCTCCTGCATCTGCTCTCCCTGCGGCCGATCGAAGATTGATCCGATCTTCGATCGGACTGCATCCTCCCGCCTCCTTCCCGTTCGCGGGAAGGAGGAGCGGGGCGCAAGGGGGCGCGCAGTTTCGCGGGCCTCCAGGCACAAGAAGGCGCCGACCGGCCCGAATGTCGGCGGAAGCGGCGCATAAAAAGGGGGCACTATGCGTTTCATTCTGCGCCGGCTGGCATTTTATCTCGTAGCCTTTCTGGTGGCGGCCACATTCAATTTCCTGATCCCGCGGCTGATGCCGGGGAACCCGGCCGATGTCATGTTGGCCCAGGCCCAGGGTACGATCCCGCCGGAGGCGCGAGAAGCGCTAATGGAGACGTTCGGCTTCATCAACGAGCCGCTCTATCTCCAGTATTTCAAGTATCTAGGCTCGATCTTCACCTGGGATTTCGGTCTTTCGGTCAAATATTACCCAACGCCGGTGTTCGATCTGCTCGCCCGTGCGTTGCCGTGGACGTTGT
>NZ_CAJXGF010000077.1 GCF_913053745.1 uncultured Nitratireductor sp. | reverse complement strand
ATGCCGGCCTGGCGCACCATGGGCTCGACCACCGCCATGGTCAGCACCACCGCGGAGATGCCGTCCAGGAAGCAGCCGAGGACGATGTAGAACAGGGTCAGCGCGGCGATCAGCGCCAGGGGCGAGAGCTCCAGCGAGCCGATCCAGGCTGCCAGCTCGCGCGGCAGGCCGGTGAAGCCCATGGCCAGCGTCAGGAACTTCGCGCCGGCGAGGATGAGGGCGATCATGCAGGAGGTGCGCGTCGCGCCCATCAGGCTCTCGACGAAGCTCTCCCTGGTGAGCGAGCCCTGCACGGCCGACATGACCAGCGCGCCGACGACGCCCAGCACCGCGGCCTCGGTCGCCGTGGCGATGCCGGCGTAGATCGAACCCAGCACCGCGAGGATCAGCAGGACCACCGGCAGCAGCGAGAAGGAATCGCGCACCGTCCTGAAGAAGCCCTCGGCCGTGCCGCGCGCCGGCATGCTCTGCGGCTGCAGCACCGCGCGCAGGAAGATGTAGCCCATGAAGAGCAGCGCCAGCATGACGCCGGGGAAGACCCCGGCCATGAAGAGGCCGGCGATGGACTCGTTCACAGTGACGCCGTAGACGATGAGGATGATCGAGGGCGGGATCAGCAGGCCCAGCGTGCCGGCCCCGGCCAGGGTGCCGATGATCATGTTTTCCGGATAGCCGCGGCGGCGCAGCTCGGGGATCGACATCTTGCCGACGGTGGCCACGGTCGCCGCGGACGACCCGGAGATCGCGGCGAAGAGCGCGCAGCCGGCGACGTTCACATGCAAGAGGCGGCCCGGCAGGAACCCGAGCCAGGGCGACAGCCCCTTGAAGAGGTCCTCGGAGAGGCGCGTGCGGAACAGGATCTCGCCCATCCAGATGAACAGCGGCAGGGCGGTCAGCGTCCAGGAGGACGACGCGCTCCAGATCGTCGTCGCCATGGCGTCGCCGGCCGGACGGCTGGTGAAGAGCTCCATGCCGACCAGCGCCACGCCCAGCAGCGAGAGGCCGACCCAGACGCCGCTGCCCAAGAGGAAGAACAGCACGCCGAGAAAGATGAAGGTGAGCAGCAGGTTTTCCATGGCCGGCCTAGCCCACCTCGTCTTCCGGCGGCGCCTCGACGGGCGCGGATTTCTTGTGGTCCAGCGGCGCACCGAGCGCCACCGAAACCAGGCGGTCGGCCAGCGCCAGGGCCAGGGCCGCGGCCAGCAGCCAGGGTTTCAGGTCCTGCTCGGGGCTGGCGTGGTAGAGGCTGGTGGTGACGCCGCCGGGCAGCTGGCGGAGCGGCGCCAGGTCGGTGACGAAGCGGCTGAGGTTGTGGGCCTGGCGCAGGCTGTCGTTGCCGTAGTAGCCGGGCGGGTGGCGCGGGCCGACGGTGCTCTCCGCGCCTTCGCCGGCCTCCCCCCCGGTTTCCAGCGCCAGGACGGTGGCCGGCGGCGTGCCCAGGCTGCCGAAGCCGTCCATCACCTCGATGGGCGGCAGGGCGGCCCCGGCGCCGCCGCCGCCGACGCCCTGGCTCACCGCCATGACCCGGCGCAGCATTTCGACGAAGCTGCCGGAAATAGGCAGGTTCGACCACGTGGCTTCGGGCGTGACGTGGAAGAGCACGATCTGACCTTCACCCCGCGCAACGCCCGTCACCAGTGGCGTGCCGTCGGCGAGATTGGCCCAGCTCCGCTCCACGATGTCCGGCGAGGGCTCTGCCAGCACCTGCCGGTTCACGGTGACGTCTCGCGGAGGGGCGAGATCGGAAAACGGGCCGTTGGGCGGAAATTCCGCCACCGGTTGCGGTTCCGTCCAGGAAAGCGCGCCGCCGAGCGAGCGTTCGCCCAGCCTTAGCCGCACCGGCAGCAGATCCTCGTCATTGTCGGCGGCGGCCAGCCGCGGGCCGGCGAAGCGCACCAGCGTGCCGCCACCGTTCACCCATTCGATCAGCGCCTGACGCGGGGCAGCAGGCAACGTGCCCACATCGGCCATGACGATTACCGCCGGTTTTTGCTCCAGAAGCTCCGGCAGCGCTTCCGTCAGCTCCGCGCTTGAGGGCTGCATCAGGTCGGCGAAAGGGGAGAGCGCCCGTTCGATGTAGTAGAGCGGCGAAAGCAGCGGCTGCGCCTGATCCGCCTCGCTCTGCGAGATCAGGCCGATGCGCCGGCGCTTGCTGTTTTCGTCGAGCACGCGCAGTCCGGCGGCCTGATTCTGGCCTTCAATGCCCACTGACACGAAGTCGTTGCGCAGTTCGAAAGGCAGGCGCATCGCGCCGCTCGCTTTGGTTTCGCCGGCGCCGAAGGTGATTGTGGTCTCGGCGATGCGGCGGCCCTTGTCGTCGCTTGCGTAGGCGACGGCCTGGCGCGGACCGGCGTCGGTCGCCGAGCGCGTTGCCGTTACCTCGAAGGCGTCCGCCGTGTTCTGTGCATCCGTCGCTGCCAGAAGGGACAGCCGCTCGGGTTCCGCCCACAGCACCTCGCCCGGCGCGCCGGAGAAAAGCGCCGAGAAGGCCGCCTCGTCGCCGGTCGCCGCCAGCCCGTCGGAGAGCACGGCAATGGCCGCTCCGGGAAAATCCTCCAATGTGCCTGCCACCCGGCCATAGGCTGCCGGACGGTTGCCGGGCACGGGACGCGGTTGCGCCGCATTCAGCCGTTCGAGTGCAGCGTCGGCGTCGAACGGGCCGACCTCCTGGTTCTGCGCTTCTGCGGTCAGCGCCAGCACCACCGGTTGCGCGTTGGCGCGTGCATCTTCGATCAGGCGCTCCGCCGTGGCCACGCGCTCGTCCCAGTCGGGCGCGGCGGCCCAGCCATTGTCCAGAACGATGGCAAGCGCCGCGCCATCGCCGGCTGCTTTTTCGCGCGGATTCAGGACCGGGTCGGTCAGCGCCAGGATTACCAGCGCGGCAAGCAGAAGCCTGAGCAATGTCAGCCACCAGGGGCTTTTGTGCGGCGTCTCCTCGCGCTTGACGACGCGTGCCAGGATTTTAAGCGGTGGGAAAGTTTCCGCCTGCGGTCGTGGTGGGGTCAGGCGCAGAAGCCACCAGATCACCGGCAGCGCGATCAGGCCCCAAAGCAGGAAAGGTTGGGCGAAGGAGAGGGAAAGCCAGCTCAAAGACCGCCCTCCGCGCCAAAGCCGGCGTCGACGCTCATGGCGTTATGCACTGCGACCAGCGCCTGCGCCGCAGGCCGGTCCGTATGATGTACGGTATAGCTCCAGCCGAGCCGTTTGCACCAGCCCGCGAGTTCTTCGCGGCGGGCGAGATAGAGGCGGCGATAATCGTCGGCCAGCGTTTCCGCGCGCCCAGCGGTCAGTTTTTCGCCCGTTTCCGGATCGGCGAATTCGGTGCGGCCGGAATAGGGAAAGCTTTCTTCAGCCGGATCGGCGATCTCGATCAGATGCGCCCGCGCGCCGCGGCTTGCCAATTGGTCGAGCCAGGCAATCGTTTCTTCCACCGGGTCGAGGAAGTCGCTTGCCAGGACGATGTCGGAGAAGCGTCGCACTTGCAACAGGTCGGGCCGCGCTGGCAGGCTGGGGGTATGCATGATCTGGGCAGCGAGGCGCTCTGCGCCGTTGCGCGCCGAAAACGGATCGGTGACGCCCGGCCATGCGATCCGCTCGCCGCTGCGCGACAGAAGTTCCGCCAGCGCAAACGTCAAGACGAGGGCGCGCGCTTCCTTTGCGGTCGGGGCAAGCGAGGATTTGTAGAGCATCGAGGGCGATGGGTCTGCCCAGAGCCAGACCGTGTGAGCGGCCTCCCATTCGCGATCGCGCACATAAAGATGATCGTCGCGCGCCGAGCGCCGCCAGTCGATCCTGGAAACCGCTTCGCCCTCCACATAGGGTCGGAACTGCCAGAAATTTTCGCCGATGCCGCGCTTGCGCCGGCCGTGCCAGCCGGCGATCACATTGTTGGCCACGCGCCGCGCATCCACCAGAAGGTCGGGCATAAGCGCCGCCCGTGCACGAGCGCGGACCAGCGCATCGCTCGATGCGACCGGTGTGGAAACTTCGCCGATCTTCGCCATTAAGGTCCTATCTGGCGCGCGCCGCCCATTAGTCGAGCGCTTTCACGAGACGTCGGATCACGTCACGCACGGTCATGCCTTCCGCACGTGCGGCGAAAGTCAGCGCCATGCGATGTTGCAGAACGGGCTCGGCCAGCGCTCGCACATCGTCCACCGAAGGCGCCAGCCGCCCATCATACAGTGCGCGGGCGCGGGCGCACAGCGTCAGCGCCTGGCTGGCACGCGGGCCGGGGCCCCAGGCGACGTGACGGTCGGTGTCGGGATTGCCCACGCCCGGTCTCGCCGTGCGCACGAGCTGCAGGATTGCGTCGACCACGCTTTCGGGCACGGGCATGCGGCGGATCAGCATCTGGATCTCCTTCAGCCGCTCCGGCGTAAGGGCGTTCTCCGCTTCCGCTTCGTCGATGCCGGTGGTCTCCAGCAGGATGCGCCGTTCCGCATCGAGTTCGGGATAGAGGATGTCCACCTGCATCAGAAAACGGTCAAGCTGGGCTTCGGGCAGCGGATAGGTGCCTTCCTGTTCCAGCGGGTTTTGCGTGGCGAGCACGTGAAAAGGCGAGGGCAGGTCGTGCCGGTGACCGGCCACCGTCACGTGATATTCCTGCATCGATTGCAAGAGCGCGGACTGGGTGCGCGGGCTGGCCCGGTTGATTTCGTCGGCCATCAGAAGCTGCGAGAAGATCGGCCCGGGCAGAAAGCGGAAGGAGCGTTTGCCCTTTTCATTCTGCTCCATCACCTCCGACCCCAATATGTCGGAAGGCATCAAATCGGGTGTGAACTGGATTCGCCGAGCGTCGAGGCCGAGCACCGTGCCCAGCGTTTCCACAAGCTTGGTCTTTGCCAGGCCCGGCACGCCGACGAGAAGCGCATGGCCGCCGGCGAGGATCGCCACGAGGGTGCGTTCCACCACCGCCTCCTGGCCGAAAATCACCTTTCCGACACCCTCGCGCACACCGGCGATGTCGGTCAGGGCGCGTTCGGCCTCGGCAACCATCTCCTTGTCGCTCAAAGGCTTTTCGCCGGGCATCTGGTTCTTGGAAACAATGCTCATGCCGTCTCGATCCTCATTGGCGGCCCCGGGGGCGGTAGGAACGGACCACACCGGCACGTGTTCGAAGCGATTCGTACCGTCACGTCCCTTTGGCAAATTTAAAACACTGATCAAGGCTGACAAGCGAAACAACAGTGACTATTTCGTGACCATGGATGAGAAAAAGACACCGAACCCATCAAGTCTTGCTTCGGTCGGAGACGCGGCCGGCCTCGAAGCGATGATTGCGCGTGCGGCGCGCGCCGGGCAGGGCGCGCCGCCCGTGGAACGCTGGAACCCCGACTTTTGCGGCGATCTCGATATGGAGATCAAGACGGACGGAACCTGGTTCTATCTCGGCACACCGATCGGGCGTCCGGCCCTGGTGCGGCTTTTCTCCTCGGTTCTGCGCAAGGACGAGGACGGGAAAACCTATCTTGTAACTCCAGTGGAAAAAGTCGGCATTCGGGTCGAGGACGCGCCTTTCCTCGCCGTCGAGATGGCTGTGACGGGAAACGGTGACGATCGGGCCCTTACCTTCCGTACCAATGTCGGCGATGTAATCGAGGCGGGGCCCGAGCATGAATTGCGTTTCGTCGATCAGCCGGAGACCGGCGGGCTGAAACCCTATTTGCATGTACGCGGGCGTCTTGAGGCGCTCGTCGCCCGCTCCGTCATGTACGATCTCGTGGAGGCGGGCGAGGAGATGGAGATCGACGGTCGGTTGATGTTCGCGATCCGCTCGCGCGGGTCGGTTTTTCCGGTGATGCCGGTCGCCGAATTGCACAGGCTTTCGCAATGACCTTGGCCACCGCCCCCAGGAGCGTTTTCTCGGCGGATGAGTTCCGCCGCCGCGCTGCCCGTCAGCAGGGGCCGGCGGGCCGGGAGGATTATGGCGATCACGCTTTGAACCCGGATCTGCGCGAAATGATCGTGCGCCCGGGGCTGCGCGACGCGGCGGTGCTTGTCCCGGTTGTCGACCACGCCGACGGGGCGTCTGTTATCCTCACCCAGCGTACCCTGACATTGCGAAATCATTCCGGCCAGATCGCCTTTCCCGGTGGGCGCATCGATCCCGAGGACGCGTCGCCCGAGGCCGCGGCTCTGCGCGAGGCGGACGAGGAAATCGGCCTTGTTCCGAATGCGGTCGAGGTGGTCGGCCGCATGCCCGATTATTCGACGGGTAGCGGTTATCGCATCGCGCCCGTGCTCGGTATTGTGCAACCGGGTTTTGGGCTGCGCATCAATCCCGATGAGGTCGACGCTGCCTTCGAGGTGCCGCTCGCCTTCCTCATGAACCCGGCCAACCATCGGCGTGAAAGCCGGTTGTGGCAGGACCATGAACGCTTCTATTACACCATGCCGTTCGGCGAACGCTTCATATGGGGTGTCACCGCCGGCATTATTCGAACGCTTTACGAAAGACTTTATGCTTGATGGACAAGCGCTTGATTTCAGATTCGGAATGGCTGGCCGACAAACGGCTTCAGACACTGCTTGCGGCCCTGTCCGCGGAGGGGGAGGAGGCGCGCATCGTCGGCGGCGCCGTGCGCAACACGCTGCTTGGTCAGTGCGTCACCGACATCGATCTGGCCACCACCACGGAACCGCGTGAGACGGTGCGGCGGGCGAACAAGGCGGGCTTCCGTACCGCCCCCACCGGCATCGATCATGGCACCGTCACGGTGATTGCCGAGGGCCGTGCCTATGAGGTCACCACGTTGCGCGCCGACGTGGAAACCGACGGTCGCCGCGCCAGCGTCACCTTCGGACGCGACTGGCGCAGCGATGCCGAACGGCGCGACTTCACCATCAACGCGCTTTACGCGAAAGCCGATGGCGAAATTGTCGATCTGGTGGGCGGCCTCGAGGATCTCGACAGCCGCACCCTGCGCTTCATCGGCGATGCGGACACCCGCATTACCGAGGATTATCTACGCATCCTGCGCTTCTTCCGTTTCTTCGCTTGGTATGGCGCCGGTCGCCCTGATGCGGCGGGTCTGAAAGCCTGCACGCGCCACCGCGACGGCCTGCAACGCCTGTCTGCGGAACGCGTATGGGCCGAGCTCAAGAAGTTGCTGACGGCACCCGATCCCTCGCGTGCGCTTCTTTGGATGCGCCAGACCGGTGTTTTGACCAGGATCCTGCCGGAATCCGAGAAATGGGGCATCGATACCATTGCCCCTCTCATAGAGACCGAGCGGACACTGGGCTGGCAGCCCGATCCACTTTTGCGTCTGGCGGCGATTGTTCCGCCCTATGAGCCTCGCATCGACGAACTGGGCAAGCGTCTGCGCCTTTCCAATGCCGAGAAGGCCGCGCTGAGAGGTTGGATAGACGCGCCGGTTCCGCCAGCGGATATGGATGAAAGCGGATTCAGGAAACTTGCTTACAAGGCTGATCCAAAAGGCTTTTCATGGCGTTTGAAGCTGGCGCTCGTAAGCGCGCGTTCGCGCGCGTCACAGGATGACAAGGCGCTTATGGAAGCAGCCGGATTTACGCGTCTTCTGAAGCTTGCAGCGACTTGGCGCAAGCCTGTTTTCCCGGTCAGCGGAAACGATCTGGCGAAGCTCGGTATGGAAAACGGTCCGGCGATGGGGAAGCTTCTGTCCCGGTTGGAAGAGGAATGGATTGCTTCGGATTTTTCGTTGAAGCGCGACGCGCTGCTTGAGCGCGCCGCAGCGATGATCTCGGCCACCGGCTGATCCCGTTTCGAACTGCGGTGGCCGTTAAACCGGTCAGGCCGCGTTCTTGGATTCGCCGATGCGCGAGCGGATGGCTTCCACCATGCTTTCTCGGATCACGGTTTCGCCGTGGGCTTCGCGCATGTGCTCGGCTGCACGGCGGATCACCTCCGCCTCTTCCTCATGGCGCGTATGCCAGTCGCAGCCTGGAACGAGCGAGCCGCAATGAAATTCTTTCATGAGACTGTCCTCCTGTTCTCAGTTGATGCGTTCCATAGACTATAACACGGATTGCGGCGAGAGGTTGCCGGTGAGAAGAATCGTGATCGGAATTTCGAGGGATTCCACGGGCGAGCGACGATTATCGAGCGACGGTTATTCCGCCAGCATTTGTGCGATTTCATCCCGCAGCCAGGCCTTGAAATCGCGCACTTTGGTGGGTTCCGGACGGTTTTGCGAGGTGACCAGCCAATAGCTGAAACGTGTCGTCGCACGCTCGCGGAACGGCGCAATGAGCTGACCGCCTCTGAGCGCGTCATGGGCGAGCGTATGCCAGGCGAGCATCACGCCCTGGCCGGCGATCGCCGCATCGAGGCAAAGCGCTGCGTCGGTGAAACTGTCGCCCTCCGCCAGATCACGCTCGTCGAGTCCGAGCGGTTTCAACCAAACGTCCCACTCCACATTGGAGTTGGCGTCGCGGATGATCGGCGCCGTGAGCACGTCTTCCGGAGTTTTCAGCGCGTTCGCGATCGCCGGCGCGCAGACGGGAAACACTTCTTGCGGCAAAAGATGCTCCGCTTTCACGCCGGGCCAGTTTCCCTCTCCGACGCGGATCGCCAGGTCTATGTCCGTGCTATCGGGATTTATCAGACCGATGGAGGCTTCCAGTCGCAGTTTGGTTTCCGGGTGCGCCTTCGTGTAGCGGGCCAGTCTGGGCACCAGCCATTTCGAGGCGAAAACCGGTGCCACCGAGATTGTCAGGACCGAATCCGTGTCGTGTCGCGTCATCGCAACCGCCGTATCCAATGTCTGAAAACCGATGCCAAGCCGGTCGATGAACTGCCGTCCAAGCGCCGTTGGCCGGATGCCGCGCCCGGTACGCTCGAAGATCGCCACGCCAAGCTGGGCCTCGGTCTTGATGATTTGTTGGCTGACGGCGCCGACGGACACGCCCAGTTCGCCGGCCGCCGCACTCAGGGAGCCGTGCCGGCCGACTGCTTCCACGGCGCGCAATCCGTTTAGATGAACCCTGGGCAGATATTTCATGTAGTTTTTCTATAGAATTCCTCAGGCATTCTCCATTGAAAATCGTCATGAATGAATAAACTCTGGGTCATGAAGATTTCTATCCTCAATGGAGGAACAGTGATGATACAGTTTTTCTGGATAAAATTTCAGGCTTTCAGGATCCGTTACCGGCAGGCCCGCGATGCGATGCTCGAAGCCGAGTGGCAGCGCGATCCGCTGACACATCCCGCCCTTCGTGGCATGTCGACGCGGGAGCTTGCCGATCTGCCCATGCGTAATCTCGACGGGATGGTTCACGCTAGGAAAAGCGCGGCCGCGCAGGTCTCGCAGCCGCCCGTTTTCGTCAGAAAGGCTATTCGGCAGCCAGCCGGCCGCCCAAAAAGCCGCCCGATTGCCGCTTCCAGAGCTGCGCGTAAAGCCCGTCCCGTTCCACCAGCGCCTCGTGTGAGCCTTCCTCCACGATGCGGCCCTGGTCCAGCACGATGATCCGGTCGAGCGCGGCGATGGTGGAAAGCCTGTGCGCCACGGCGATGACCGTCTTGTTTTCCATCAACCGTTCCAGGTTTTCCTGAATCACCGCCTCGATCTCCGAATCCAGCGCCGATGTTGCCTCATCGAGAATCAGGATTGGCGCGTTTTTGAGCATCATGCGCGCGATGGCGATGCGCTGGCGCTGTCCGCCGGAGAGTTTTACGCCTCGTTCGCCCACCACGGCGTCATAACCGGTGCGGCCCTTCGGGTCCGATACGTCCAGGATGAAGTCGTGCGCCGAGGCCCGCTTCGCCGCGGCGACGATTTCCTCGTCTGTGACCTTGCCCCGACCGTAGGCGATGTTGTCGCGGATCGAACGGTGCATGAGCATCGGCTCCTGGCTCACCACGCCGAATTGGGCGCGCAGTGAGGCCTGCGTCACTTTTGTGATGTCCTGCCCGTCGAGCCGTATCTTTCCATGCTCGGCTTCGAAAAGGCGCAGCATCAGGTTCACGATGGTGGTTTTGCCGGCGCCTGATGGCCCGACCAGCGCCACCCGCTCGCCCGGTTTGATGTGCAGGTCGAGCCCCTCGATGATGCCGCTTGCCTTGCCGTAATTGAATGTCACGTTCTCGAAGCGGATGTCGCCCTTTGCCCGTTTCATATTCTCGGCGCGCTCGGCATCGCGGATCGCCGGTTCCACCGAAACCACCGTGGTGGAGTCCTGCACCGTCGCATAATTGCGGATAAGCCCGTTGATGTTGAACATCATCCAGCCCGACATCTGATTGAGACGGAAGACGAGCCCCATGGCCGCCGCGATCTCTCCGGTGGTGATGGCGCTGTCCAGCCAGCGCGAGACGGCGAGCACGAAGATCGCCGTCATCATGAAGCCGTTGACGATGGCCACGGTCACGCGCACGCGGGTGATGGCGCGCGTCAGCGTCTGCACGGCGCTCAGAAAATGCGCCATGCCTTCGCGCACATAGGAATGCTCGCGCTGGCCGCTGTCGAACAGCTTGACGGCCAGAATGTTGGTAAAGGCGTCGACCATGCGTCCATTGAGGATCGAGCGCTGGTCGGCGGTGCGGCGTCCGGCGCGGCGCAGGGGCGGCAGGAGAAAACGCGCGATGGCCACATAGGTGATCAGCCACAGGAAAACCACCAGGCCCATCAGCGGATCGAGCACGGTCAGGATAGACGCTGCCAGCACCACGAAAGTGAGAAAACTCCACATGGTCTGCAGCACGTTGATGATGAAGTCGCCCGTCGCTTCGCCGCCCTGCAGGATTTTGGTGGCGATGCGGCCGGCAAAATCGTTCTGGTAGAATTCGTAGGGCTGCTCGATCACGCGGCGGAACGCCTGCCAGCGCACACGCTGGTAGAAGGCCGGCGCGATCACCTGCTCCTCAAGCACCGTGTTGCCGATGATGACCACCGCGCGGATCACCAGGAGAAGCACCAGGAATGCGGCAAGCTTCTCCCAGTGGTCGGCGATAAGCGTTTGCGGCGAGGAGGAATCCAGAAGGTCGATGAGCCAGCCGAGCGCCCAGTAGAGCCCCGCATCGACGGCCCCCATCAGCCCACCGGCGATCAGCAGCAGGATGAAGGGCCATTTGGCCTGCCTGGCAAAGAACAGGATAAATTCATGCGCTTTGACCGGCAGCACGGCCCGTGGCGTGTCGCCGAAGGGGTCTATGACCTCTTCGACGCTGCGCCACAGGCCGTCGCTTCTGGGCGGTTCCGGTTTTTCGCTGTCTTCCTTCATTCCGCAGCCTCGTTCAGTTCGAGATCGAGGAACCCGCCCGACTGGCGTTGCCAGAGGCTCGCATAAAGTCCGCCGGCGGCCACAAGCTCGTCATGTGTGCCTTCCTCGACGATCCGGCCCTTGTCCATGACCACCAGGCGGTCCATGGCGGCGATGGTGGAAAGCCGGTGTGCGATCGCGATCACCGTCTTGCCCTCCATCAGGCGGTAGAGGTTTTCCTGGATCGCCGCCTCGACTTCCGAATCGAGCGCCGAGGTCGCCTCGTCGAGAATGAGGATTGGCGCATCCTTCAGCATCACGCGGGCGATGGCAATGCGCTGGCGCTGGCCTCCTGACAGCTTCACGCCCCGCTCGCCCACATGGGCGTCGAAGCCCGTGCGGCCCTTCGGGTCGGTCAGCCCGTCGATGAAGCCCATTGCCTCTGCGCGTTTGGCCGCTTCCAGCATCATCTCTTCGGTCGCGTCGGGTCGGCCGTAGAGGATGTTGTCGCGCACCGACCGGTGGAGCAGGGATGTGTCCTGCGTCACCATGCCGATCTCGGCCCTCAGCGTATCCTGGGTCACGTCGGCAATATCCTGTCCGTCGATGACGATGCGGCCGCGCTCCAGGTCGTAGAAGCGCAGGAGCAGGTTGACGAGCGTCGACTTGCCGGCGCCCGAACGACCCACGAGGCCGACTTTCTCGCCGGGTTTGACGGTGAGCGAAAGCTCTTCGATCACGCCACCCTTCTTGCCGTAGTGAAAGCCGATCCCGTCGAAGTCGATCCGACCTTCCGGCACCGCAAGGGCTGTGGCGCCGGGTCTGTCGTCCACCAGCCGGGGCATCGAGATCGAACTGATGCCGTCCTGCACGGTGCCGACATTCTCGAACAGCGCCGTCAGTTCCCACATGATCCACTGCGACATGCCCCAGAGCCGAAGCACGAGGCCGAGCACGACGGCGACCGCACCGACGCTAACCGCGCCCGCGACCCAAAGTGTGACGGAGAGATAACCCACCACCACGAGACACAGCGCATTGAGCAGGTAGAGCAGGCCGTAAAGGCCGGTGATCATGCGGAACTGGTCGTGGACCGTGCCGAGAAAACCACCCATGCCTTCGCGTGCGTAGGACGCTTCACGGCGCGCATGCGAGAACAGCTTCACCGTCTGGATGTTGGTGTAGCTGTCCACAACGCGCCCGGTCATCACCGAACGCGCATCCGCCTGCCGCTTGGCGATCTTGGCAAGCCGCGGCACGAAGTAGCGCATCAGAAAAATGTAGCCGACGAGCCAGCCGAGGATCGGCGCGGCCAGTTTCCAGTCGGCCGAGGCGGCCAGGAAAAGCATGCCGGTGAAATAGACCGCCACATAGTTCATCACGTCGGTCATCTTGATCACGCATTCGCGCACGGCGAGCGCGGTCTGCATCAGCTTGGTGGCGATGCGGCCGGCGAATTCGTCCTGATAAAAGCTCATCGACTGCTTGAGCAGGTACCGATGCACCTGCCAGCGGATGCGCATGGGGTAGTTGCCCATCAGCACCTGGTGCGTAACAAGGCCGTAAAGGAACACCACCGCCGGCAAAGCGACGCCGACGATCAGGCCCATGCCGATCAGCTTGGCGCCTTCCTCGTCGAGAAATGTGGCGCGGTCCTTCTCGGCCAGCCAGTCGACGATGTTGCCGAGAAACGAGAACATCCAGACTTCGGCAATGGCGATGATCATCATCAACACCGCCGAGACTGCGATGAAGGGCCAGGCGCCCTTGGTAAAATGAAGGCAGAAGGCGAAGAACGTGCGGGGCGGCTCCTGCGGCTCCTCTGCGGGGAAGGGCTCAAGTTTTCGTTCGAACCATTGAAACATTGTCTCGGGCGTCTTTCATTCTCGCTCCCGCAAACACGATGTGTCGAATCATGTTTGCGGGATAATCATCTGTTTTTCATATGCTTTCCCGGCGATGGCGATGCCGGAAAAGCCATCTCGATCGGCTATCGATGGCCTTTGCGCGGCACGGATGCCGAAGGGCCGTTCGTTCGTGTTTTCCCCGGCCCTTTCAGCGGGCCGGCGTTCATCGGGGGTAAATGCCCGGAGCCGTTTTTTGGGAGCGCTGCCTTGTGCGGCGGTTCCGCGGGCTTTCCGAGAGCGGCCTTGAACGCTCCCGAGAGAGACGTTGCAAGAGCGGTGTCCTGCCCACGCTCAAGCGCGGAGGCGGCCGGATCGGTGTTCAGTTCTTTGTTCTTGCGGAGCGCGGTGCGCCCCTGGGGCAAACGTGCAGTCATGATGCGAATCCAATGTTTCAACCGGAAGAATCGGTCGGCGGATTCGCTCGTGAATTGCTTTGTTGGTCTTGAAAAAGCTGAAGAACGAAATCCGCCGTCAGGCCTGATACGGCGCCGTGATCCACGGGCGCAGGCAGGCGAAGGAGGTAAGCATCTTGATATCCATTGCCGCCTCCAGCGGTTTTCGTTGATGGGACGTGTCTTATACCGGCAGCGATCTGATTTGACCAGACCGTTTGTGCGTGCCGCGACCATCGGAAGTTGTAACGGCGCGTGCGGAATCTGTCCCGTCCCGCACGGATGCGGGACGGTTTCAGGCCAATGTCGAATCACGGAAACTTCCGTCATTGGAACAGTTTCCTGAGCATGGTCCACAGCGCCGGACGCACCGGTGTGGCGTGTCTCATATCCACGTCCGGAAGCTGGCCGCGTTGGGGCCGGTGTCGTTGGGGCTCACGATCCGATACGGTTATCGCCCGGATCGTCAGCGCCCATGCCTCGAGCCTGCGATCCTGCAGGGTGGGGCGGGTCGGGTCGAGTTGTGGAACGACATAGTCGTTGTTGCGACCGAAGGGCCGCCGGGGGAAACGGTTGTGCATCGCAAACGTCCTTGGAAAGCGGGAGACGATCCCGACGGACTGCGATACGAAGCTACCTGAAAGTGTAGGGAAGCCGTGCCGAACCGAGTCCGCCGTCAGCCCTTCGGGCTGTAGGCGTGGAGCCAAGTCATGCAATGTCGAAGCGTATTCATGTCTTTCTCCTCTGGTTCGCGTTGACAATGATGGCCTTATACCCACAGTTGCAGTGACCCGCCACCTTCTTTTTCGCCTTCCGGTTCTCCGGCGATGGAGTGTAACCGGAAAGCCACACTCAGCCATGTCGAGAGACACAGCCAGATGCGTATCGCGCTTTATCAGCCAGACATCCCAGGAAACACCGGAGCCGTTCTGCGTCTCGCCGCCTGTCTCGGTTTCACGGTTGATCTGATCGAGCCGGCGGGGTTCGATCTGTCTGATCGGAATCTGAAGCGGGCAGGCATGGATTATCTCGAGCGCGCCGCGCTTGCCCGCCATACCTCCTGGGAGGCTTTTGAGGCGTGGCGTCGGCGCGAGGGGCGTCGTCTTCTTCTTTTCACCACCAGGGCCGACGCACGCTATACCGACTTTTCCTACGTCGATGGCGATGTTCTTCTGTTTGGCCGGGAAACGGTGGGAGCGCCGGAAGTCGTTCACAAAACCGCCGATGTTCGGCTCACCATTCCGATGCAGGAGGGTGCGCGCAGCCTCAATCTTGCCATGAGCGCGGCAATGGCCGCGGGCGAAGCGCTTCGGCAATTGCGCTGAGCGGTGCTTGTCGTCGGCTTGCAGCCACATAGGTCTCTTTCCTTTGTCATGGAAAGGGATGCCTACGAGTTCAAGTGAACTTTAAGTCAAGCGCCCGTCGGATCGATCTTGGCCGGCTGCTGCTCAATCGGCACTGGGTAATCGGCGCATGGTGAATTCGATCATGTCGCCGGGGCGCTCGCACCAGCTTTCGATTTCCGTCCAGTAGGCTTGCTTGGGCCAGCGTTCGAGCCATTCTCGTGCTTTTTCGCGGGCCTGCGCGCGCGGCAACGCGAAACTTTCCCGTAAAAACCCGTCGCGTGGCAGGCGGCTCGCCTTTGCGCGGTGCTTGTCGAGGCTGCGTTTCAGCCCCTCCAGCGGTGGTTTTGCGGGCACACGCACGAAAGAACTCCTTGACCCGATGGATAAGAAGCTTAGGCAACGCGGTTGAAAATTGCGAGTCATTTGTAGGACTGTCCGCCTGCCGCGCCGTCGCGTAGGATCGGGTTAGAGGAACGATAATGGAACGACCTGAACTCCCTGCCGGATTGCCGGATGAAATCGAAGATAAAAAGGTTCTCGCGCGGGCCTGGTTCGAGGAATTGCGCGACAAGCTCTGCGCCGCATTCGAGGAACTCGAGGATGCTCTGGCCGGTCCCCTGTCCTCGCGCACACCTGGTCGCTTCGAGCGCACCCCCTGGGAGCGCGATGGCGGTGAGGGCGGCGGCGGCGTGATGTCGGTCATGCACGGCCGTGTCTTCGAAAAGGTCGGCATTCACGTTTCCACGGTCCATGGCGAGTTCTCGCCGGAGTTCCGCAAACAGATACCGGGCGCGGACAGGGATCCGAGTTTCTGGGCGTCTGGCATTTCGCTCATCGCCCACCCGCAAAACCCGCACGTGCCCGCCGTGCACATGAACACCCGCATGGTCGTAACCACCAGCCAGTGGTTCGGCGGCGGAGCGGACCTGACCCCCGTTCTCGACCGCCGTCGCACGCAGGAAGACCCCGACACGGAAGCCTTTCACAGAGCTATGCGCTTCGTCTGCGAGCGTCATCAGGCGATTGTCGACTACGACAAATACAAGGCCTGGTGCGACGAGTATTTTTATCTTCCGCATCGCAAAGAGCCGCGCGGCATTGGCGGCATCTTTTACGATTGGTTGCGTTCGCCGGAGGAGAAGGGCGGTTGGCAGGCCGATTTCGACTTCACGCGCGATATAGGCCGGGCCTTCGCGGTCGTCTATCCGCATCTGGTGCGCAAGAATTTCAACACCAACTGGACCGAGGCCGACCGCGAGGAACAGCTTGTGCGGCGCGGGCGCTACGTGGAATTCAACCTGCTCTACGACCGGGGCACGATTTTCGGATTGAAAACCGGCGGCAATGTCAATTCTATTCTCTCCAGTCTGCCGCCCGAGGTGAAATGGCCGTGACGCCGGCGCGTCCGATCAATTTTGCTGATGGATTGCCGTTGGTCTTTTTGATTTGAAAATACCGGTGGAGTGGGGTCTTTGGTTTCTGGCCCCGCTCACCGTCTCCAAGGATATTCCTATGAAATTGCCCCACATCCTGCTGGCGCTTCTCGTAGCCGCCGTCTGGGGCTTCAATTTCGTGGTCATCAAGGTGGGGATCGACAATTTTCCGCCGATTCTCTTTTCCGCGCTGCGCTTCACAGCGGCGGCGTTGCCGCTTGCCTTCTTCGTGCCCAGGCCGTCTATCGCATGGCGATATGTCGTCGCCATTGCGGTCGTGCTGGGCATCGTCAAGTTCACGCTTTTGTTCTGGAGCATGGATGTCGGGCTTTCGGCGGGGCTCTCCTCCCTCGTGCTGCAGTCGCAGGCGTTCTTCACGATCATGCTCGCCGCGCTTGTGCTGCGCGAGCGTCCCACGCGCATGCAGCTTGTCGGCATTTTCGTCGCCTTCTGCGGCATTGGTCTGATCGCGTTCACGGTGGATGGCAGCGTCACGATCACCGGGCTGGCCCTGGCCATTTCCGCCGCCTTCATGTGGGCGATCTCCAACCTTCTGATGAAGCAGGCGGGGCAAGTCGACATGTTCCGTTTGATGGTGCATGTGAGCCTTATTCCGCCGATTCCGCTGTTCGCCCTTTCTCTGCTTGTCGAAGGGTGGGAGGCCGATATGGCGGCGCTCGCAAACATCACCTGGGAAGGGTTCGGTGCGGTTCTCTACATCGCCTACGGCGCGACCATTTTCGGCTTTGCGGTCTGGGGAATGCTGATCCGAACCTACGGGGCGGGACGCATTGCGCCGTTTTCGCTGCTCGTGCCGATCTTTGGAATGAGTTCGTCGGCGCTGTTCCTGGGCGAATCCTTCGGCCCCTTGCGTATGCTGGCTGCGGCGCTCGTTCTCGCAGGCCTCATGCTGACCCTCGTCAGGAAGCGCGCGCCGGTGGCCGAGATGCGCGCCGCCTGAGACTTTTCAAGGACGCATGGTCGCAAGCTTCAGCCCGAAGCCTATGAACACCGTGCCGGTCACCGCCTTCAGCCAGCGTTGCATTCGGACACTGCCGCCCAGCGACTTCATGGAAGAAAACAGCAGCACCAGAGCCGAAAACCACACCACGTTCAAAAGCGAATGGATCACCACCATTGCAAACGCCCAGGGCGTGGCATCGGCGCTGGCGGGAATGAACTGCGGGAACGCCGCCAGGTAGAACATCGAGACCTTGGGATTGAGAGCGTTGGTGAGGAAGCCTTCGAGCGCGGCGCGCTCGAGCGTGCGCCGTCGCTTGGCGGGGGTGACGGCAATTGGCGCCGAAAGTCCGTGCCATGCCTGCCACAATGCCTTCAGGCCGATATAGCACAGATAGGCGGCTCCCAGCATTTTCACGATGAAGAAAAGCTGTGCCGACTGCACCAGGATGATCGATATGCCGAGGATGGACAGCGCGCCGTGCACGTAAAACGCGGCGAAGAAGCCCACAATATTGGCGAAGCCCGCGGCCTTGCCGGATGTCGGCACCGTTTTGGCGATGAGAACGCCGTTGGGGCCGGGCGACATGACAAGGAGTGCGGCGACCAGTGTGAAGGTTCCAAGCTCGATCGGCGTCATTGTTGTGCCTGCCCGTTGAAGATGGCTGCGATGCGCGCCAAGATACATGGCGAACGTTCTGATTGTCGAGCATCGGAAGGCCGGATTAACGCTTATGCTGAGACTGCCCAACTCCGTCACGGGTCTCATGTCGCATCCCGTCAGCGGCGACACGGTTCTGCAGCACGAGATCGTCGCCGAGCAGGCCTCGTCGCTTGGTCACGCCGGCCGGCGCGCCGAGAAAGCGCTTGGCCGGCTTGCCGCGGTCGATTCGGATGACGGGCAAGAACTGCAGCGTTGTCTTTATGCCGCCGCCGATGCGGTGCATTGCTATTTCATCCAGCGCGAGCTTTGCGGCCTGCGCAAGCATGACGACGTCATTTCGGACCTCTCCATTCCTGGCAACGTCCTGGCTCGCCTCGGCGCGCGTTGACGCGCGTGCCCACGGTTCGGCTGGCCCGAGAAAACCTGCGTGCTGGCTGGCTTGCGGCTCCCGGCTGATCGTGGCACCCGCCTGACAGCAAACGCGGATATGAAAGACGGCACCATGGAAAATCGTTATGGCACCTTGGCCTCCTGGGTCTACCACCTCGACAAGCCCATCGGCCGCTCATTTGGTGACATCGAGTTTTACCGCGACCGCCTTTCGGATTGTAAGGGCCCGATTCTCGAACCCGCCGCCGGCAATGGACGCGTCTTGATCCCGCTCCTTGAAGCCGGATTCGACATGCGCGGCTTCGACGCCTCGGCGGACATGGTGGCGCATTGCCGCAGCGCATGCGAGGCGCGCGGCCTGTCTTCGCCGCTCGATATCGCGCGCTTCGAAAGCTTCGACTATGATACTTGCTTCGACGCCATCGTCATTCCGGCCGGTTCCTTTCAGTTGATCACGGATCCGCAACATGCGCTTTCGGTGCTCGGCCGTTTCCGCGACGCGCTCGCGCCCGGCGGCCGGCTGATCCTCGATCTGGACGCTCTTTCATGCCTTGCCGAGACCGCGCCTGTGGCGCGGCACTGGCAGTCCGGAGACGATCTCCTCACGCTGGTCGAACGGCGCGCGTCGACCTGCTTTCAGCGTCAGACGACCCTCTCGCAGTTGCGGTATGAGCATTGGCGGGACGACCGTCTCGTGGCCAGCGAGTTGCAGCTTTTCCATCTGCGTTTCTGGGGCGTTTTGGAATTCGAGCTGGCGCTGCGGACGGCGGGCTTCACCGGGATTTGTGTTCACGGCGATTATCGGGCCGGCACCGCCTTGCAGGCCGACGCCTCCGTGTTCACGTTCGAGGCACACACGCCGCACTGATCGGAGGCGATCCGCGAAAGCGTTGGCCCGATTGTCCTTCTTGGAAAACAAGACTTTTAAAGTCATCTTTATTCGTTGTGTTTTTCCCCGCGACAATCTGCCCTGTAACGCCGCCCCCGTCTGGACAAGTTCCTGCGTGGCGCATAGAAACCATCGAAAATGCCGGGGGTAGAACCGGGCAAACCCTGCCACGCGTGGGGAAATTGCTTGTGTTCAAGGTGCAATGAAGCGTCCCGACCGGCCGACTCAAGGTGAAAGGATCGCAGTCCCGTGAGCGCTACCGATTCGACCGAACATACAAGGCGTGATTTTCTTTACGTCGCTACAGGCGTTGCCGGTGCCGTCGGTGCGGCTGGGGTTGCATGGCCGTTCATCGACCAGATGCGACCGGATGCGTCCACCCGCGCGCTGGCGTCGATTCAGGTCGACGTGTCCGGCGTTGAGCCCGGCATGTCGCTGACTGTCAAATGGCGCGGCCGGCCTGTGTTCATCCGCAACCGGACGGAAAAGGAAATCGAGGAGGCACGGGCTGTCGCTCTGGAGGATCTCAAGGATCCCGTGGCGCGCAACGCGAATATCGCCGCTGACGCGCCGGCCAACGATCTCGACCGTTCCGCCGGCGAAGGCAAGGAAAACTGGTTGGTGATGATCGGCGTCTGTACCCATCTGGGTTGCGTTCCGCTCGGTCAGGCGGGTGAATTCGGCGGCTGGTTCTGCCCGTGCCACGGATCGCACTACGATACCGCTGGCCGCATCCGCAAAGGCCCGGCTCCCGAGAACCTTGCGGTTCCGACATTTGAATTCGTGTCCGACACCGTCATCCAGGTCGGCTAAGGCTCGCCGAGAGGGGAATTTCTATGAGCGCTGGACATTCGACCTATACGCCCAAGAGTGGCCTTGGCCGCTGGATGGATGCGCGTTTGCCGCTTCCGCGTCTGGTCTATGATTCTTTCGTGGCCTATCCGGTGCCACGCAATCTGAACTACGCTTACACGTTCGGCGGCATTCTTTCGCTGATGCTGGTGGCGCAGATCGTGACCGGCATCGTGCTGGCCATGCACTATGCCGCCAACACCGAGGTGGCTTTCAACTCGGTCGAAAAGATCATGCGCGACGTCAATTCCGGCTGGCTGCTGCGCTACCTGCACTCCAATGGCGCCTCGATGTTCTTCATCGCCGTGTATGTGCACATTTTCCGTGGCCTTTATTACGGTTCCTATAAGGCGCCGCGCGAGATGCTCTGGATTTTGGGCTGCATCATCTACCTCCTGATGATGGCCACGGCCTTTATGGGCTATGTGCTTCCCTGGGGCCAGATGAGCTTCTGGGGCGCGACCGTGATCACCGGCTTCTTCACCGCCATTCCGCTGGTGGGCGATTGGATCCAGCAGCTCCTGCTGGGCGGCTTCGCCGTCGACAATCCGACGCTGAACCGCTTCTTCTCGCTGCATTACCTGCTGCCCTTCATGATTGCCGGCGTCGTCGTTCTTCACGTCTGGGCGCTGCACGTCACAGGTCAGACCAACCCGACCGGCATCGAGGTGAAGAAGAAGACCGATACGGTGGCCTTCACGCCCTATGCGACCGTCAAGGACGCGTTCGCCATGGTCGTCTTCCTGGCGCTGTTCGCCTATTTCGTCTTCTACATTCCGAACTATCTGGGACATGCGGACAACTACATCGAGGCCGACGCGCTGAAGACGCCGGCGCACATCGTGCCCGAATGGTACTTCCTGCCGTTCTATGCGATCCTGCGCGCCATCACCTTCAACATCGGCCCGATCGATTCGAAGCTCGGCGGCGTTCTGGCCATGTTCGGCGCCATCGCGGTCCTGTTCGTCGTGCCTTGGCTCGACACGTCGAAGGTCCGTTCGGCAGTCTACCGCCCCTGGTTCAAGCTGTTCTTCTGGCTTTTCGTCGTCGACGCGATTTTCCTGGGCTGGCTCGGATCTCGTCCGGCGGAAGGCGTCTATGTGGCGATGGCTCAGGGTGCGACGCTGTACTACTTCGCCTTCTTCATCGTGATCATGCCGGTTCTCGGACTGGTCGAGACGCCTCGTCGCCTGCCCAATTCCATTACGGAAGCGGTGCTGGAGAAGAAGTCCGCAGCCGGTGCACCGGCCACCGAACAGGCAAAGGGCTGAGCGAGAGAATGCGCAAAGGGATTTTCGCAATGAAGAGCATCCTCAACGGATTGGCCGCGCTCGGTCTTGGCCTGGCCGCTGTCACGGCGGCCAATGCGGCCGAGTATCCGATCAAGAAGCCGGTCGAGCAGGACTGGTCGTTTGCCGGCCCCTTCGGCACCTACGACAAGGGGCAGTTGCAGCGCGGCTTCAAGATCTATCGCGAGGTCTGTGCCGCCTGTCACTCGATGAACCTCGTGGCATTCCGCAATCTCGAGGATCTGGGCTATTCCGAAGCCCAGGTCCGGGCGATCGCGGCTGAGTACGAGGTCGAGGACGGTCCGGACGATGCCGGCGACATGTT